>NZ_JBEZXE010000015.1:0-161597 GCF_040637885.1 Kitasatospora sp. NPDC028055
GTCGCCGATGCTCCGCATGGACTCCCTCCTCCGCCTTGCGATGCACGCACCCTGACGCCGCGGTCTGGTCCGACCTGATCCACAAGACACGCCCTGGGGCCGACGCCGCGGTGCACGGCGACAGCGCTGCATGACTATGCCGGGCAACGGGTGACGTTTCACACATGGACGTCGCCCGTTGCCCGGCATCGTCTCATCATCCGGGCCTCCGAGCCGCGGATTCGCATCCGGGAGCCAGGGTCCCGGGATGGATTCCCAGGCGTTCATGATCGGCTTGTGTGGCGATCCGGTTTCGCCCCTGTTTCAGGCCGGGGACGGCCGGGCACAATCGTCGGGACGTGCACTGTGGCACGTCCTCTTCTCCGGCCCCCTGACCTGCGCGTCCGTCCGCCATGTGGACGGGATATTCCGCTTCTCGGGATCCTGGGCATCATGTAACTTGCACGACATCGATTCACCGCATCAGGGCCAACGTCGTCCCTACTTGCACCAACTTGCCGAAAGACGACGACGGGAGAGCCGATGCTGTCTGCATCCATGCACTCCGCCAACGAGCCCCAGGCCGGCGCCGACCGCCGGCCGTACGCGCTCGTGCCGGATGCGCGACCTGCTGCTCAGGGCCTGTACGACCCGCGGAACGAGCACGACGCCTGCGGCGTCGGTTTCGTCGCCACGCTGACCGGCATCGCCGACCACACCATCGTCGAGCAGGCGCTGAACGTCCTGCGCAACCTGGAGCACCGCGGCGCCACCGGCGCCGAGCCGGACTCCGGTGACGGCGCGGGCATCCTGACCCAGGTCCCGGACGCGTTCCTGCGCGGCAAGGTCGACTTCGAGCTCCCGGCCGCCGGCTCCTACGCGGTGGGCATCGCCTTCCTCCCGGACGAGGACGAGGCCGCCGGTGCCGCCGTCGCGCAGATCGAGGCCATCGCGGCCGAGGAGGACCTGACCGTCCTCGGCTGGCGCGACGTGCCGGTCACCCCCGACCTGCTCGGCGCCACCGCACGCAGCGTGATGCCGCGCTTCCGGCAGCTCTTCCTCGCGTCCGCGCCGGTCGGACAGGACCCGGCCCAGGAGGGCCGGTCGGGGATCGAGCTGGACCGGGTCGCCTTCGTGGTCCGCAAGCGGGCCGAGCGCGAGGCCGGGGTGTACTTCCCGTCGCTGTCCGCCCGCACCATCGTCTACAAGGGCATGCTGACCACCGGCCAGCTGGAGCCCTTCTTCCCCGACCTGTCGGACCGCACCTACGCGTCCGCCATCGGCCTGGTGCACTCGCGGTTCTCCACCAACACCTTCCCGAGCTGGCCGCTCGCCCACCCGTACCGCTTCGTCGCGCACAACGGCGAGATCAACACGGTGAAGGGCAACCGCAACTGGATGCGGGCCCGGGAGTCGCAGCTCGCGACCGACCTGATCCCGGCCAACAGGAACGGGCAGGGTCTGGAGCGGATCTTCCCGATCTGCACGCCCGACCACTCGGACTCCGCGTCCTTCGACGAGGTCCTGGAACTGCTGCACCTCGGCGGCCGCTCGCTGCCGCACTCGGTGCTGATGATGATCCCGGAGGCGTGGGAGAACCACGCCACCATGGAGCCGGCCCGCCGCGCCTTCTACCAGTACCACTCCAACCTGATGGAGCCCTGGGACGGCCCGGCCTGCGTCACCTTCACCGACGGCACCCAGATCGGCGCCGTGCTCGACCGCAACGGCCTGCGCCCCGCCCGCTACTGGATCACCGAGGACGGCCTGGTCGTCCTCTCCTCCGAGGTCGGCGTGCTCGACATCGACCAGGAGAAGGTCACCAGGAAGGGCCGCCTCCAGCCCGGCCGGATGTTCCTGGTGGACACCGTCGAGGGCCGGATCGTCGAGGACGAGGAGATCAAGTCCGCCCTCGCCGCCGAGCACCCCTACGAGGAGTGGGTCGGCGCCGGGCAGATCCAGCTCGCCAAGCTGCCCGAGCGCGAGCACATCGCCCACACCCACGCCTCCGTCACCCGCCGCCAGCAGACCTTCGGCTACACCGAGGAGGAGCTGCGCGTCATCCTGGCGCCGATGGCCAGGACCGGCGCCGAGGCGCTCGGCTCGATGGGCACCGACTCGCCGATCGCCGCGCTGAGCGAGAAGCCGCGGCTGCTGTTCGACTACTTCGTCCAGCTCTTCGCGCAGGTCACCAACCCGCCGCTGGACGCCATCCGCGAGGAGCTCGTCACCTCGCTGCTGTCCAACCTCGGCCCCGAGGGCAACCTGCTGGCCGCCGAGTCCGCCTCCTGCCGCTCCGTCGGCATCACCTTCCCGGTGATCGACAACGACGAACTGGCCAAGCTGGTCCACATCAACGCCGACGGCGACCAGCCCGGCCTCAAGGCCGTCACGCTGTCCGGCCTGTACAAGGTCGCCAGCGGGGGAGCGGGCCTGGCCGCCCGGCTCGCGGAGATAGCCGCCGAGGCCGACGCCGCGATCGCCGACGGCGCCCGGATCATCGTGCTCTCCGACCGGCACTCCGACGCCGAGCACGCCCCGATCCCCTCGCTGCTGCTCACCTCCGCGATCCACCACCACCTGATCCGCACCAAGCAGCGCACCCAGGTGTCGCTGCTGGTCGAGGCCGGTGACGTGCGCGAGGTGCACCACGTCGCGCTGCTGATCGGCTACGGCGCCGGGGCCGTCAACCCCTACCTGGCGATGGAGTCGGTCGAGGACCTGGTCGCGCAGGGCGTCTTCATCCAGGGCGTCGAGGCCGAGAAGGCGATCAAGAACCTGATCAAGGCGCTCGGCAAGGGCGTGCTCAAGGTGATGTCCAAGATGGGCATCTCCACCGTCGCCTCCTACCGCGGCGCCCAGGTCTTCGAGGCCATCGGCCTCTCCCAGGGCCTGGTCGACGACTACTTCGCCGGCACCACCACCAAGCTCGGCGGGATCGGGCTGGAGGAGATCGCCAAGGAGACCGCCGCCCGGCACGCCAAGGCGTACCCGGCCTCCGGCATCCCGGCCGCGCACCGCGCGCTGGACATCGGCGGCGAGTACCAGTGGCGCCGCGAGGGCGAGCCCCACCTGTTCGACCCGGACACCGTCTTCCGGCTCCAGCACTCCACCCGCAACCGCCGGTACGACATCTTCAAGCAGTACACGGACCGGGTGAACGAGCAGTCCGAGCGGCTGATGACGCTGCGCGGCCTGTTCCAGCTGGACGGCCTCGGCCGGGAGCCGATCCCGGTGGAGGAGGTCGAGCCGGTCTCCGAGATCGTCAAGCGCTTCTCCACCGGCGCGATGTCCTACGGCTCGATCTCGCTGGAGGCCCACGAGACCCTCGCCATCGCGATGAACCGCCTCGGCGGCAAGTCCAACACCGGCGAGGGCGGCGAGGACCCGGACCGCCTGTACGACCCCGAGCGCCGCTCGGCGATCAAGCAGGTCGCCTCCGGCCGCTTCGGCGTCACCTCCGAGTACCTGGTCAACGCCGACGACATCCAGATCAAGATGGCCCAGGGCGCCAAGCCCGGCGAGGGCGGCCAGCTGCCCGGCCACAAGGTCTACCCGTGGGTCGCCAGGACCCGGCACTCCACCCCGGGCGTCGGCCTGATCTCCCCGCCGCCGCACCACGACATCTACTCGATCGAGGACCTGGCCCAGCTGATCCACGACCTCAAGAACGCCAACCCGGCGGCCCGCATCCACGTGAAGCTGGTCTCCGAGGTCGGCGTCGGGACGGTCGCGGCCGGCGTCTCCAAGGCGCACGCCGACGTGGTGCTGGTCTCCGGACACGACGGCGGCACCGGCGCCTCGCCGCTCACCTCGCTCAAGCACGCCGGCGGCCCCTGGGAGCTCGGCCTCGCCGAGACCCAGCAGACCCTGCTGCTCAACGGGCTGCGCGACCGCATCGTCGTCCAGACCGACGGCCAGTTGAAGACCGGCCGCGACGTGGTCATCGCCGCGCTGCTCGGCGCCGAGGAGTTCGGCTTCGCCACCGCCCCGCTGGTCGTCTCCGGCTGCATCATGATGCGCGTCTGCCACCTGGACACCTGCCCGGTCGGCGTCGCCACCCAGAACCCGGTGCTGCGTGAGCGCTTCTCCGGCAAGCCCGAATTCGTGGTCAACTTCTTCGAGTTCATCGCCGAGGAGGTCCGGGAGATCCTGGCCTCGCTGGGCTTCCGCTCGATCGAGGAGGCCGTCGGCCGCGCCGAGCACATCAACGCCCAGGCCGCCGTCGACCACTGGAAGGCCGCCGGGCTCGACCTGGCCCCGCTGTTCCACGTGCCCGAGCTGCCCGAGGGCGCCGCCCGGCACCGCACCACCGAGCAGGACCACGCGCTCGACAAGGCCCTGGACAACCAGCTGATCACGCTGGCCGAGGACGCCCTGGAGCGCGGCGAGTCGGTGCGGATCCAGCTGCCGATCCGCAACGTCAACCGCACCGTCGGCACCATGCTCGGCCACGAGGTGACCAAGCGGTACCGCGGCGAGGGCCTGCCGGAGGGGACCATCGACGTCACCTTCACCGGCTCCGCCGGACAGTCCTTCGGCGCCTTCGTGCCGAAGGGGATCACCCTGCGGCTGGAGGGCGACGCCAACGACTACGTGGGCAAGGGCCTCTCCGGCGGCGTGCTCGTCGTCCGCCCGGCCCGCGAGGCCGCGGCCATCGGCAACGACGCCCAGAACCACGTCATCGCCGGGAACACCATCGGCTACGGCGCCACCTCCGGCCGGATCCACCTGCGCGGCAAGGCCGGTGAGCGCTTCGCCGTCCGCAACTCCGGCGCCACCCTCGTCGTCGAGGGCGTCGGCGACCACGGCCTGGAGTACATGACCGGCGGCCGGGTCGTCATCCTCGGCGAGACCGGGCGCAACCTCGCGGCGGGCATGTCCGGCGGCGTCGCGTACGTCCTGGACCTGCGCCCCGCCAACGTCAACGACGGCATGGTGGGCATCGAGGCCCCGACCGCCGCCGACCGCGACTGGCTGCGCGAGATCGTGCAGCAGCACTACGAGGAGACCGGCTCCACCGTCGCCGCCGAGCTCCTGGCCGACTGGGGCAGCGGGGTCTCCCGCTTCTCCAAGATCATGCCGACCGACTACAAGGCAGTGCTCGCCGCCAAGGACGCCGCCGAGCGCGACGGTCTCTCCGAGACCGAGACCACTCGCAAGATGATGGAGGCGGCACATGGCTGACCCCAAGGGCTTCCTGACCACGCCCAAGCAGCTGGCGGAGCGCCGCCCGGTCGACGTGCGGATCAAGGACTGGAACGAGGTCTACGTCGAGCGCAGCCTCCTGCCGATCATCACCAAGCAGGCCGGCCGCTGCATGGACTGCGGCATCCCGTTCTGCCACAACGGCTGCCCACTCGGGAACCTCATCCCCGAGTGGAACGACCTCGCCTACCGCGACGACTTCACCGGCGCCATCGAGCGCCTGCACGCCACCAACAACTTCCCGGAGTTCACCGGGCGGCTGTGCCCGGCGCCCTGCGAGTCGGCGTGCGTGCTCGGCATCAACCAGGACGCGGTGACCATCAAGAACGTCGAGGTCACCATCATCGACAAGGCCTGGGACCGCGGCGGGGTCACCCCGCAGATCCCGGAGCGGCTCTCCGGCAAGACCGTCGCCGTCGTCGGCTCCGGCCCGGCCGGCCTGGCCGCCGCCCAGCAGCTCACCCGGGCCGGGCACACCGTGGTGGTGTACGAGCGCGCCGACCGGATCGGCGGACTGCTGCGCTACGGCATCCCCGAGTTCAAGATGGAGAAGCGCCACATCAACCGCCGCATCGAGCAGATGCGGGCCGAGGGCACCCGGTTCCGCACCGGCGTGCACGTCGGCGAGGACATCACCGGCCAGCAGCTGCGCGAGCGCTTCGACGCCGTGGTGATCGCCGCCGGCGCCACCACCGCCCGCGACCTGCCGGTGCCCGGACGCGAGCTCAAGGGCGTCCACCAGGCGATGGAGTACCTGCCGCTGGCCAACAAGGTCCAGGAGGGCGACCTCGTCGACTCCCCGATCAGCGCCAAGGGCAAGCACGTGGTCGTCATCGGCGGCGGCGACACCGGCGCCGACTGCGTCGGCACCGCCCACCGCCAGGGCGCCCTCTCCGTCACCCAGCTGGAGATCATGCCGCGCCCCGGCGAGGAGCGGCCCGGCCACCAGCCCTGGCCCACCATGCCGATGACCTACAAGGTCACCTCCGCGCACGAGGAGGGCGGCGAGCGGATCTACTCCGTCAACACCACCCACTTCACCGGCGACGAGGACGGCAACGTCCAGGAACTGCACCTGGTCGAGGTCGAGTTCAAGGACGGCCGGTTCGAGCCCGTCCCCGGCACCGAGCGGGCCCTCCCGGCCCAGCTGGTCACCCTGGCCATGGGCTTCACCGGGACGGACGTGAAGAACGGCCTGGTCGAGCAGCTCGGCCTCGACCTCGACACACGCGGTAACATTGCCCGCGACGGCCGGTTCGCCACCAATGTCGATGGCGTGTACGTCTGCGGAGACGCCGGCCGTGGCCAGTCACTGATCGTCTGGGCCATCGCGGAAGGCCGTTCGGCCGCCGCCGCGGTGGACAAGCACCTGGGCGGCAAGACCCCGCTTCCCGCCCCGATCCGGCCCACCGACCGCCCCCTGGTGGTCTGAGGGCCGACGGTCCGACCGGCCCACCCCGAACCCCCGGCGCCGCATCGCCGGGAGCTCAACCCGCTGCCCCCGCCAGCGTCGCCGGGCCAACGCGGTCTCCTGGCGCCTGCCCTCTTCCCCGACCAGTTGGAGGGCGGGCGCCGTCGCGTTCCCTCTTGGGCTTCCTCTCGGGTTTCCTTTCGCGTTCCCGAACGCGTTCCCCTTCGCGTTCCCGGGGCTTCCCGCCGCGTTCCCTTCCGCGTTCCCAGCCGCCTCTCACCCGCGCCCCGCCAGGGCTCTCACCCGCCCCTTACCAGGGGCTCCCACCTGCGCTCCCACCTGCGCGTCCGTCCGTGCACCGAGGGTCGCCTCACAGCTTTCTCCCAGGCTTCGCACCGCGACCGGAATGCGACCCGGCACGGGCTGTTGCTCGTCAGTGCCAGGTGGCAGACTGCCGCCGACGGCCGGGGGGCTGCACGAGTGCGGAGGTTGACTTCGATGGGCACGACTCAGGCAGGCGGAGGCGCCACCGTACGGCGCCTGCTGCTCGGCAGCCAGCTGCGCAAGCTCCGCGAGGCCAGAGGCGTCAGCCGCGAGGAGGCCGGGTACTCGATCCGCGCCTCCGAGTCCAAGATCAGCCGGATGGAACTCGGCCGGGTCGGCTTCAAGGAACGCGACGTCGCCGACCTCCTCACCCTCTACGGCGTCGACGCCGAACAGGAACGGGCCAACGTCCTCGGCCTCGTCCGGGAGGCCAACGCCACCTCCTGGTGGCACGACTACGGCGACGTGCTGCCCGCCTGGTTCCAGAACTACCTCGGCCTGGAAGAGGCCGCCGCCGAGATCCGCAGCTACGAGGTCCAGTTCGTGCACGGGCTGCTGCAGACCGCCGACTACGCCCGCGCCGTCATCCACGCCGGCTGCCACGGCCTCCGCGACGACGAGGTCGAACGCCGGGTCGAGGTGCGGCGCAAGCGCCAGGACCTGCTCACCGCCGACCACCCGCCGTACCTGCACGCCGTCCTCGACGAGGCCGCGCTGCGCCGCCCCTGGGGCGGGCCCGAGCTGATGCGCGGCCAGCTCGACACCCTCCTCCAGCTCTCCGAACTGCCCAACGTGCGCCTCCAGGTGCGCCCGCTCGGCGGCGCCGCGCTGAGCGCCGAGAGCGGTGCGTTCAGCGTGCTGGGCTTCGCCGAGGCCGAACTCGCCGACGTCGTCTACCTGGAGCAGTTCACCACCGCCCTCTACGTGGACAAGCCCGCCGAGGTCGCCTCGTACCGGCAGGCGATGGACGGGCTGCTCGCCGAGAGCCTCGGACCCGAACGGACCCGCGATCTTCTGCTCTCCGTACGCCAAGAGCTCTGACACATCAGTACGATGAGCTCCCATCAGGTCGGGCACGAGAGGGAACAGATGTCGTACTTCTCCGAGTTGGCGCTGCAGTACATCGACGGCGAATGGTGCAGCGGCAGCGGCTCCTGGGACATCGTCGACGTCGACCCCTACACCGGGGACAAGCTGGCCACCATCACCGTGGCCACCGTCGCCGAGGTCGACCGGGCCTACCGCGCCGCCGAGCGCGCCCAGCGCTCCTGGGCCGCCACCAACCCCTACCAGCGCCGCCTGGTCTTCGAGCGGGCGCTGCGGCTGCTGGAGGAGCGCGAGGGCGAGATCGTCCGGGCCGTGATGGCCGAACTCGGCGGCACCGCGCTCAAGGCGGGCTTCGAACTCTCCCTGGTCAAGGACGTGCTGCGGGAGTGCCTGCACCTGTCGGTGGCCACCGAGGGCCGGCTGCTGCCCTCCCCCGCCCCCGGCAAGGAGAACCGGCTCTACCGGCTGCCGGTCGGCGTGGTCGGCGTGATCAGCCCGTTCAACTTCCCGCTGTTCCTCGCCCTCAAGGCGATCGGCCCGGCGCTCGCGCTCGGCAACGGCGTGGTGCTCAAGCCGCACCAGGAGACCCCGATCGTCGGCGGCAGCCTGATCGCCAAGCTCTTCGAGGACGCGGGCCTGCCGCCCGGCCTGCTGAACGTCGTCATCACCGACATCGCGGAGATCGGCGACAGCTTCCTGGAGCACCCGGTGCCCAAGGTGATCTCCTTCACCGGCTCCGACCAGATCGGCCGGCACGTCGCCACCGTCGCCGCCGCCCACTTCAAGCGGTCGGTGCTGGAACTCGGCGGCAACAGCGCGCTGATCGTCCTGGACGACGCCGACGTCGACTACGCCGTGGACGCGGCCGTGTTCAGCCGCTTCGTCCACCAGGGCCAGGTCTGCATGGCCGCCAACCGGGTGCTGGTGGACCGGCGGGTGCTCGCCGAGTTCACCGAGAAGTTCGTCGCCAAGGTCGCCTCGCTGACCGTCGGCGACCCCCGGGACCCGGCCACCCACATCGGCCCGCTGATCAACTCCGTCCAGGCCGACGCCATCAACGCCCAGGTCGACCAGGCCGTCGCCGGCGGCGCCACCGCCCTGCTCCGCGGGGCCACGGCCGGCAGCCTGATGGCACCCACCGTGCTCACCGACCTGGCCGAGGACGCGCCCATCCTGCAGCGCGAACTCTTCGGCCCGGTCGTCCTGCTGGTGCCCTTCGACGGCGAGGAGGAGGCCGTCCGGCTGGCCAACCACACGCCCTTCGGGCTCAGCGGCGCGGTGCACACCGCGGACGTCGAGCGCGGTGTGCGGGTCGCCCAGCGGATCGAGACCGGCATGATCCACGTCAACGGCGGGACCATCGCGGACGAGCCCGGGGTGCCGTTCGGCGGGGAGAAGAACTCCGGCGTCGGGCGCCTCAACGGGGAGTACACGGTGGACGCCTTCACCACGGTGAAGTGGATCTCGGTGCAGCACGGCCGGGCGCCGTTCCCGTTCTAGGGCGTGTCTTGTGGATCAGGTCGGACCAGACCGCGGCGTCAGGGTGCGTGCATCGCAAGGCGGAGGATGGGGGCACCTCCCGGCCGAAGGCTGGGGGAGAGTCCATGCGGTGGGGGCACCTCCCGGCCGAAGGCTGGGGGCCATCGGCGACCGACGACAACGCGGCGAGGTGCGTGCCCTGGCGTCGCGGGCCTGGCCTGATCCACAAGACACGCCCTGGACGGCGGCTCAGGCGGGGTAGCGGACCAGGCCGTCGGTGGCGAGCGTGAAGTCGAAGGGCGCCGGGATCGGCACGCGGTCCCCGAACTTGCCGTGCCAGCACTGGTGGTAGCCGCCGTCGGAGGGGTCCGAGTAGAGGGTGATGTCGCCCTCGCGCGGGTCGATCAGGAGGTAGAGCGGGATGCCCATCAGCGGATAGTCGCGGACCTTGCCGACCAGGTCGTTCTCAGGGTTCGACGGGGAGACGATCTCGACCGCGATGGCGGCCTGCTCGGCGGGGGTCGGGTTGCCGGCCGACTCCAGAGGGATGTAGGTGAGGTCGGGGTTGCGCAGCTTTCCCACGTTGGGGGAGGCGAGGTCCGTGTTCTCGCTCGGCATCATGTCGGCCGGCTCGTGTGCCTCGAACTGCCTGCGGACCAGCAGGAGGTTGCGCTGGTGGATCGCGGACGGGCCGGCCATCATGATGATCTCGTCGCCGGAGATCTCGATCTTCCATCCGGCCGGGGGCGTCAGGCTCTGCGCGTACTCGAGCAGCCGGGCGTGGCGGTCGGGAATCTGGAACTCGCTCATGGCTCCATTCTTCCAGCGGGAACGGCATGAAGGCCGTCTGCGCGGGGGCAGACGGCCTTCACGGAAAGGTGCGACTAGAACACCGGCTGGCCGGCGCGGACGAGGCGCCAGGAGTTGGTGAAGAAGTCGGCGGGGTCGATGACGCCCTTGGCCTTGACCCAGGCGATCATGGTGTTGCGGATCTCGTCGGAGTTCGTCCAGACCACCTTGGCGGTGGCGACGTGCGGGAAGTTGCCGCCGCCGTTGGCGCGGTAGTTGTTGACCGCGAACACGAACTGGGCGTTCGGGTCGATCGGCTTGCCCTGGAAGCTGAGGTTGACGATCCGCTGGCCCTTGGGCTGGGCGATGTCGATGTCGTAGCTCAGGCCGTAGACCGAGTCGTAGTTGTAGTCCGGGGTGGTCTCGGCGCCGGTCATGGCGTCCTTGTCGACCGGGGCGCCCGGGGCGAGCTGGTAGTAGTACTTCGCCGAGAACTCCAGGTAGTCCTTGAGCTGGGCGCCCGTCAGGATGCGGGCCTCCAGGGTGTTCTCGTAGATGTACAGGCCGGCCGCGTCGCGCAGCTTGACCTGGCCGGAGGGGATCAGCGCGGTGCGGTTGAACGGGGCGGCCTGGGCCAGGACCGGGAGGTTGGCGTACTGCCCGCCCGCCAGCGCGGTCTTGACGGCGTCGGCCTGGACCTTGCCGATCAGGTCGATGATCGGGGTGGCCTTGAACCGGGCCTCGGCGATCGACAGCTCGATCTTGCTGGTGCCGATGTTCTGGTTGACGTACGCGACGACCTTCTTGTGCTGGCCGACGATGGCGTTGCTGATCTCCGGGTTCTCCGGCACGGTGTTGGAGTTCAGCACCCGGGAGGAGACCGAGGCGACCTTCCAGTGGCCGTCGACGAACTCGACCTCGAAGTCGAAGCAGCTCAGGCGCTGGCCCCAGCACAGCGGCTCGGAGAGCACGACCGTCCGGCCGGTCTTCTTGTTGACGATGAGGCGCTGCGCGACCTCCTTGTGGGTGTGGCCCACCAGCACCGCGTCGATGTCCGGGACGGTCTCGGCCATCTCGCCGGAGGCGTCCTCGGGCCAGGGCAGCTGGTCGCCGTAGGTGGTCGGCTCGTCGATGCCGGAGTGGGCGGAGACCACGATGACGTCCGCGCCCGCGGCCTTCATCCGGGGCACGTACTTGGCGGCGGTCTCGACGATGCCCGGGAAGACCATCTGCCCGGCCACGTTGGCCTTGTCCCAGATCGCGATGCCGGGGTTGGTGAGGCCGAGGATGCCGACCTTGATCGGGGTGTCCTCGTCCAGCCACACCTCCTTGATCACGTACGGCTTGAAGGCCGGCTTCTCGTTCTTCGCGTGCAGGGCGTTGGCGCCCAGCAGCGGGAACTCCAGCTGGTCCTCGAAGGCCTTCACGGTGGGGATGCCGTAGTTGAACTCGTGGTTGCCGAGCGCGGCGGCGTCGTAGCCCATGAGGTTCATGGCGACGGCCATCGGGTGGTCCGGCACGTTGTCGCCGTCGGTGGCGATCGGCTCGACCCGGGCGTAGTAGTAGCTCAGCTGGGTGCCCTGGATGATGTCACCGGAGTCGATGAGCAGACAGCGGTCCCAGCCCTTCTCCTCGCGGACCTGGTTGGCCAGGGTGGAGATCTTGGCGAGGCCGACCGCGTTGTGGGCCTTGTCGACGTACTCGGCGTCGGTGAAGTAGTCCCAGTTGAGGACCCGGCCGTGCAGGTCGGTGGTGCCCATGACGGTGAAGGCCTGGCGGCGGGGCGGCTTCTTCTTGCCCTTGGCGGCCGCCGTGCCCGGCTCGGCGGCCACGGCGGCGGGGGCGGCGGCGACGAGGGCTCCGCCGGTCAGGGCGGCGCCGGCGGCGGTGGCGGCGGACCGGGTGACGAAGTCACGGCGGTTCAGCGACATGGACGACTCTCCCGAGTGGGAACGACGGCGGATGGGCCGTCAACTTGTGTGCGAATGGCGTGCGTGGCGCGTCCGCGAGAGCGGTGACGCGCGTAGAAGGACGCGCGTAGAAGTCTGCCGTGCGAGCCGGGCCGCTGGATAGCCCTCCGACGTTTCCAACAGGTGAGATCTTGGCGACTCGTTCGTGACCGGGGTGGGCGGAGAAAGGGGTGGTATGGGGCGGGAGGGTCGATTTCCGGCCACCCCGCCCCTGCCTTCCGGCCGGTCGGTCGACTTCGGTCAGTCGAGTTCGGCCGACAGCTGCTTCACCTCGCGGCCCAGCTCCGCCGCCGGGTCCGGCGCGTCCGGCTCCGCCCACGGCAGCCAGGCGCGAGCCCGTAGGTAGCCGTCCACCGCGACCGGCAGGCGGTGGCGGACGATCGGATCGGCCACCGGGCCGGGACCGGCCTCGCGCAACGCCACCAGCAGGGCGTCCACCCCGGCGGAAGCGGGCAGCGGGACGGTCTCCAGATAGGCGGCCAGCCCGTCCAGTTCGGGGTGCGCCGGAGGCGGTGGGGGCGGTGGCGGCGGTGGCGGCGGGCCCGGCGTCAGCAGGGCGCCGACGCCGTACAGGCCCGCCACCACCCCCGGCCACCAGGACCCGCCCAGGCCCGCGAAGTGCAGCCCCAGCCCGATGGCGCCGCCCCCGCAGCCGACCAGGTTCCTGGTCGACTCCAGGTAGCGCAGCAGCCACCGGCCGTACCCGTCACTGGTAGCCACGGATCTCCTCGAACACCCCGTCCAGCGAACCCCCGCCGTCGAACAGCTTGCCCCCGCTCACATCCGCGATCCCCTGCAGCTGACCCACCGCCGCCTCGCCGAACTTGATCGGGAACACCGGGATCGACTTCTCGCCCGACGGCAGCCCGTCGTGGAAGCGCTTGAAGTCCCCGTCCGTCGCCCCCTCGTTGCTCTCCCCGTCCGTCATCAGCACGATCGACGTGAACCGGTCGTCCCCCGCCGCCTTCTGCTGCGCCTCGATCACCCGGTAGGCCTGCTCCAGCGAGTCGTACAGCGCCGTACCGCCCTCGGCCCGCAGCGACTGGACGTCGGCGTTGATCGCCGCCAGTTCGGACTCCGGACCGGGCTGGCTGCCCGAGGCCGGGACGACGTGGGTCCTCGACCACTTCACCGCCGACGCGAAGGAGATCAGCGTCACCTCCTCGCGGTCCCGGAAGCGGCGCAGCCCCCGGGTGTCGTCCGTACCCGTCAGCCGGCCCAGCGCCGCCTTGAGCGAGGCCAGCCGCTGGCCGTCCATCGAACCCGAGGTGTCCAGCACGTACACCGTCCGGGACGGGCGGCGCAGCTCGTTCTGGTACGAGGCCAGCAGGCCGTCCGCCACCTCCCGGGTGCCCGGGAACGGCAGCTCACGGCGGCGGTCGGTGGGCAGCCCCGCCGCCGGGGCCACCCCCGCCGACACCGGGCGGCGCAGCGTCAGCTCCGAGATGCGCTTCTGCACGTCCTCCTTCAACAGGTAGCCGACCAGCCGCTGGAAGGACTCCCGCTCGCCCTGCCCCGCCGAGGACAGCAGCGACAGCGGGTAGTCCGCCGACACCACGCCGTCCACCGGGCGCACCACCGTCAGCTGCTGGTCCGCGGGCAGGGTCCGGTTCAGCGACAGCAGCACCGACTCGTAGTTCACCAGGGCGCCGACCCGGCCCGGCTCGGCCTTGGCGTACGCCTGCGCCAGCCAGCCCGAGGAACCCGAGGTCAGCTTCTGGCCGGTGAAGAACTGCTTCAACTGCGGCGTCGCCTTCTGCACGTCCGCCGCGGTCAGCGCCGCGCCCGCGCCCGAGAACGCCGAGGCCACCGCGACCAGGGCGGAGAAGCCGGAGTTGGAGCGCGACGGGTCGGACATCCCGTACGACAGCTTCCCGGCCGCGGCCGCGTCGCCGATCTGCGCCCAGGTGACCTTCGAACCGTCCCCCCAGCCGAGGTCGGCCAGCACCGAGGACCGCACCCCCACGGCCACCGGGGAGACCATCACCGGAGTCTCCGACAGCACCTTGGACCTGCCGGTCGGATCCAGCCGCAGATACTGGTTCGACGGGAACCAGACCGCGTCGTACTTGCCGTCCGCCCGGCCGGCCGAGATGGCGTCCGCACCGTCCAGCGTGCCGCCGAACGCCAGTTGGACCGTCACCCCGGTTGCCTTCCGGGCGTCGTCCAGGACCGGTTGCAGGTCCTGGAGTTCACTGCCGGCCAGGACGCGCAGCACCCCGGGGCGCGCCGTCTCGGCCAGCGAGCCGCTCGGGTTCGGCACCGGCGCCGGGGCGGGGGAGGAGGTGCAGGCGGTCACCGCGGCGAGCACCGCCGCCAGGACGGCGGCCAGCCGGGCCGGCCGCTTCGTCAGGAGGTTCACTTCGGGCTCCCCTTCGCCGCCTTGGTCAGCTTGGTCAGGTTGTCCAGCGACGGGACGGTCGCCTGCTTCACCCTCGCCGCGTTCAGGTCCTGGGCGAAGACCGGCTGCTTGACGTCCCTCACCCGGTCGGCGAACGCGCCGCCGGCCGCCTGCGGACGGAAGCCGAACCGGACCTCCAGGGCGCGCAGCGCCTCGTCGTTCTGCAGCAGTCCGGCGAGCTTCCGGCCGTTCTCGGTGCGGGCGATGATCGTGTGGTCGGAGTAGGCCGTGGTGTCCGGGTACATCACCACCATGTCCCCCGTCGGCTGGCCCTGGACGGCCATCGCGGCGACCTGCGACTCGTAGCCGAAGATCAGCGGGTTGCCGACCCCGGCCAGGAAGTCCCGGAACGGCTCGTCACTGCTGCTCTTCTGGCCGCCCTGCAGCGCGGTCGCCTGGTACAGGACCGGCCGGACGGCCTCGACCCCGGCGTCGTCGGAGACCACCAGGTTGTTGTTCAGGACGTACGACAGCAGCGCGATGTACAGCGCCCCCGAGGAGGAACTCTCCGGGTCGGTGGTGGTGACGAAGATCGGGCCCGACAACTCCCCGTGACTCCCCGTGCCCGGCAGGTCCTGCCACTTGCGCCCGGCCTTGAGGGCACGGACGTACTCGTCCATCCGGAACGTCCACACACCGGTCGAATCGTCCCGCGCGGCCAGGTTGCTGTCCTTGAGGATCTGCGCGACCGGCGCGTGCGCCACCACCACCAGTGGCGAGTAGAACGGCACCAGCGGGGAGTCCTGCAACCCCCAGTCGCGCTGGATCTCGTGAGCCGGCGCCGTGCTCGCCGGAAACGCGAAGTCCAGCCCGGAACTGCTCCTCGCCTGCTCGCCCATCGTCCAGGAACCGGTCGAGTCGGCGCGCACCTCCACCCCCTGCTTCGCCAACTCGGCCTTCACCTCGGCGTTCTCGAAGAAGCTCCGCTTCTCCGAACCGATCAGCCCGGTGACCGTGACCGTCTTCGCCGGGCCCGTCCCGGCGTCCCCCGGGACCAGCGCGTACGTCACCCCGCCCAGCAGGGCCAGGGCTGCGAGCACCCCCAGAGCGCGTCGTCTCATCGCGAGCGCCTCCCCCTCGTTGCTCCGCCACCCGGATGCCGTCACCCGGGGGTGACGAGCGTCCCGCCGGGCGGGGAGCACGGGCGGAAGGTGCGGTGAACCAGGGGTGAACACCGTTTCACGGAATCGCATCGGAAGGGGGGCTCCGGCAGGGCGCCCGTACAACCCTCGACGAACCCCGCGCCGGACCCCTCGACGAACCTCTCGCTGGACCCCTCGCCGGACCCCTCGCACACCGGTTTGAGGAAGTGTCAGATTGTTCAACTCGCCTTACGACAAAGGTCATCCCGCAGTCCGGAACCACGTCGAGGTTACGCGCCGGTAATGCCTACCCTCAGCAGTATGCGCCGAGCAAAAATCGTCTGCACCCTCGGGCCGGCCACCGACTCGTACGACCAGATCAAGACCCTGGTCGACGCCGGAATGGACATCGCCCGCTTCAACCTCAGCCACGGCACCCACGCCGAACACGAAGAACGCTACCGTCGCGTCCGCAAGGCCGCCGACGAGACCGGCCGGAGCGTCGGCGTCCTCGCCGACCTCCAAGGCCCGAAGATCCGACTCGACACCTTCGCCCACGGGCCCGTACTCCTCGAACGCGGCGACGAGTTCACCATCTCCACCGACAACGGCGTCGTGGGGGACAAGGACATCTGCGGCACCACCTACGCCGGCCTCGCCGGCGACGTCAGCCGCGGCGAACGCATCCTCGTCGACGACGGCCGCGTCACCCTGGAAGTCGTCGCCGTCGACGGACCACGGGTGCGATGCCTCGTCATCGAAGGCGGACTCGTCTCCGACCACAAGGGCCTCAACCTCCCCGGCGTCGCCGTCTCCGTCCCCGCACTCAGCGACAAGGACGTCGCCGACCTGCGGTGGGCGCTGCGCACCGGCGCCGACCTGATCGCGCTCTCCTTCGTCCGCACCGGGCGCGACATCGAGGACGTGCACCGGGTGATGGCGGAGGAGGGGCGGTACGTCCCGGTCATCGCCAAGATCGAGAAGCCGCAGGCGGTCGAGAACCTCGACTCCATCGTGGACGCCTTCGACGGCATCATGGTGGCCCGCGGGGACCTGGGCGTGGAGATGCCCCTCGAACAGGTCCCGCTGGTCCAGAAGCGCGCCATCAAGCTGGCCAGGCGCAACGCCAAGCCCGTCATCGTGGCGACCCAGATGCTCGACTCCATGATCAACGCCTCCCGGCCAACCCGCGCCGAGGCCTCCGACGTCGCCAACGCCGTCCTCGACGGGACGGACGCGGTGATGCTCAGCGGCGAGACCTCGGTCGGCAAGTTCCCGATCGAGACGGTCAAGACCATGGGCCGGATCATCGAAGCCGCCGAGAACGACATCCTGGCCGCCGGGCTGCCCCCGCTGACCACCGGCAGCAAGCCGCGGACCCAGGGCGGCGCCGTCGCCCGCGCGGCCGCCGAGATCGGCGACTTCCTGCACGCCAAGTACCTGGTCGCCTTCACCCAGTCCGGCGACACCGCCCGGCGGCTCACCCGCTACCGCTCGCCCATCCCGGTGCTCGCCTTCACCTACGAACCGGCCGTGCGCAGCCAACTCGCCCTCACCTGGGGCGTGGAGACCTTCCTCGGCCCCTTCGCCCCGACCACCGACCAGATGGTCGAACAGGTCGACGCGGCCCTGCTCTCCCTCGGCCGCTGCCAGAAGGGCGACATCGTCGTCATCACCGCCGGCTCCCCGCCCGGCCTGGCCGGCTCCACCAACCTCGTCCGCGTCCACCACGTGGGGACCCTGGACGACTGAGGCTTCGTACGCGGCGCGGCCCTTCCGGCGGAAGGGCCGCGCCGCTGTCAGTACTTGGGGCCGATGTGGGCGTCCATCAGGGCGACGGAGACGTTGGTGGCGCCGGTAGCGCGCGGCGCGGCCTTCCAGGCGACGCCGACGGCGTCGAGGGTGGCGGTGAAGAGGCCGATGATGTCGGTCGAGGTGTTGGTGAAGAAGAACCGCGGGTACTCGTAGCGCTTTGTGACGCCATTGACGGTGCGGGTCGCCCAGTTGGTGATGCGGCAGCCGTCGGAGTGGATCAGCCCGCGCAGGAACTCCCACGGGTGGGCGTCCACGATCTCCTGCTGCCAAGGCGCCAGGGAGATCGACCGCAGGTGCTTCGGGCCGGGGCCGTGCTGCGGGAACAGGCAGGGCCAGTGCTTGCTGGTGCTCACGACGCTGGTGCAGCCGGGCGCGCGGACGCGGTTGACCTTGTTGTGCGGCATGACGGCGGAGACGGCCCGCTCGCACTCGTCGATGAGGCCGGGCCAGGCATCGCAGCAGGCGATGCGGAGGGCGTGGACCTTGCGGCGGCCCTCGCTGATACAGCCGTCGCCGAGGTAGAGGCCGAGCAGGTAGGCGTACTCCGCGCGTGGGCGGGATGGGTCGAGCCGGCCGTCGCGGACCGGGCACTCGGCGGTCATGCGAGGGCTGGGGACGGCACCGGAGGCCCACTCGCGGATCGCGAACCGGGATATACCGGTCGCGCGGCTTACTTGGCTGAAGGTCAGCCCGGAGGCGTGGAGGTCGAGCGCTCGCTGCCGGGTGGCCATGTCGTACATGTGACCGAGATTGCATAGGCGGTTGACATGACGGCAGGCAAAACATGAGGGCTTCACTCGGACGAGTGAAGCCCTCATGCAGCCTGGGCTAGGCCCAGGCTTCCTTTGATTTGAAGGTAAAGTGCCCCGAGTGGGATTCGAACCCACACTGTATGGTGTTTGAGACCACTGCCTGCTGCCGATTGGGCTATCGGGGCCTACGATTCGAAGGCGGCTGCCCGAATCGATTAACTCAAACATACCGTGTCTAGGTACCCTCGTGCATGCAGTACCCCGCCGGAACTAGGAGCCCAGTGAGCACCGCCGACGAGCAGGCACAGCCGCTTGAGACCGATATGCCCCAGATCACCCGGATCGTGATCGCCGAGGACGAGGCGCTGATCCGTCTCGACCTGAAGGAGATGCTGGAGGAGGAGGGGTACACCGTCGTCGGTGAGGCCGGCGACGGGGAGACGGCGGTGCGGCTGGTGGAGGAGTTGAAGCCGGATCTGGCGATCTTCGACGTGAAGATGCCGATCCTGGACGGGCTCTCCGCCGCTGAGCAGATCCACGAGAAGCACCTGGCTCCCGTCCTGATGCTGACCGCCTTCTCGCAGCGGGAGCTGGTGGACCGGGCGCGGGACGCGGGCGCGATGGCGTACATCGTGAAGCCGTTCTCGAAGGCGGACCTAGTCCCGGCGATCGAGATGGCGGTGTCGCGGTACACCGAGATGCGGGAGCTGGAGAAGGAGATCGGGGATCTCACCCAGCGGCTGGAGACCCGGAAGCTGGTGGACCGCGCCAAGGGTGTGCTGCAGACGAAGTTCGGGCTGAACGAGCCGGCTGCCTTCCGATGGATCCAGAAGACCTCGATGGACCGGCGGATGACGATGGCGGCGGTGGCCGAGGCGGTCATCGAGGAGGGCGAGGCCCAGGACCGCAAGAAGGCGGAAGAGGGCGACAAGGGCGAGTAGCGCGCAGGCGAAGGGCCCGGCGGATCGTCCGCCGGGCCCTTTCGCGTGTGCGGGCTCAGTCCTCGCCGAGGTAGGCCTTGCGGACGGACTCGTCGTGGAGGAGGTCGGCGCCCGTCCCGGAGAGGACGATGCGGCCGGTTTCCATGACGTAGCCGCGGTCGGAGAGCGACAGGGCGGCCTGGGCGTTCTGTTCGACCAGGAGGATGGTCGTACCGGACGCCTTGAGTTCGACGATGGTGGACATGATCTTCTGCATCATCAGCGGGGAGAGGCCCATCGAGGGCTCGTCCAGCATCAGCAGTTTGGGCTGGGACATCAGGGCCCGGCCCATGGCGAGCATCTGCTGCTCGCCGCCGGACAGCGTGCCGGCGGCCTGCTTGCGGCGTTCGCCGAGGATGGGGAAGAGGGTGTAGGCGCGTTCCACGTCGGACTGGATGCCCGCCGTGTCGGTGCGCAGGAAGGCGCCGAGGAGGAGGTTCTCCTCGATGGTCATGCGGGGGAAGATGTGCCGGCCTTCGGGGGAGTGGGCGAGGCCGAGGGCGACGATCTTGTGCGCGGGGACGGTGCTCAGGTCCTGGCCGTCGAAGGTGATCCGGCCGGCGGTGGGCTTGAGGAGGCCGGAGAGGGTGCGCAGGGTGGTGGTCTTGCCGGCGCCGTTGGTGCCGATGAGGGTGGTGACCTCGCCCTGGTCGACGGTGAAGCTGATGCCCTTGACGGCTTCGATCTTGCCGTAGGCGACGCGGAGGTCCTCGACCTCGAGGAGCGCGGTCACTTGGGGTCCTCCGGTGTTGCGGGGGTTTCGAGCGGGGCGCCGAGGTAGGCGGTGATGACCCGTTCGTCGTTCTGGACGGTCTCGCGGTCGCCTTCGACGATCTTCTGGCCCTGGACGAGGACGGCGGTGCGGTCGCAGAGGTTGAAGATGAACCGCATGTCGTGCTCGATGACGAGGATGGAGATGCCGCGGTCGCGGATGGCGAAGACGAGTTCCTCGGCGGCGCGGGTCTCCTGGGGGTTCATGCCCGCGGTGGGTTCGTCGAGGAGCAGCAGGCCGGGGTCGGAGGCGAGGGCGCGGGCGATCTCCAGCTTGCGCTGTTCGCCGTAGGGGAGGTTGCGGGCGAGGTGGTCGGCCTTTTCGGCGAGGCCGGTGAAGGCGAGGAGTTCCATGGCCTTCTCGCGGCTCTCGGCTTCGGCGCGGTGGTAGCGGGGGCCGCGGAGGATGGCGGCGAAGATGCCTTCCTTGGTGCGGCTGTGGCGGCCGACGAGGACGTTTTCCAGGACGGTCATGTTGGCGAAGAGCCGGATGTTCTGGAAGGTGCGGGCGATGCCGGCCTGGGTGACGAGGTGGGGTTTGGGGGGCAGTTGGGTGCCGCGGTAGCGGACGGTGCCCTCGGTGGGGACGTAGAGGCCGGTGAGGCAGTTGAAGAAGGTGGTCTTGCCGGCGCCGTTGGGGCCGATGAGGCCGATGATCTCGCCTTCGCCGACGGTGAGGGAGACGTCGTTGACGGCGGTGAGGCCGCCGAAGCGCATGGTGACGCCGGTGACGTCGAGCAGGGTGGTTGCGGTGGATGGCGTTGCGGTGGTGGTCATCTGGCGCGTCACGCCCCTGCCTTGGTGAGTGCGCCCGGTTCGCCGGTGGGCTGGGCCGGGATGGCGGCTTCGTGGAACTCGAGTTGGCGGCGCCGGTTGGGGATGAGTCCTTCGGGGCGGACGCGCATCAGGACGATGAGGGCGGCGCCGAAGGCGAGGAGCTGGTAGTCGGAGAGGAATTCCAGCTTCTTGGGGATGAGGAAGAGGAGGGTGGCGCCGGCCAGGGGGCCGCTGATGGTGCCCATGCCGCCGAGGATGACGGCGGCGAGCAGGAAGGCGGAGTTGGGGGGGAGGGCTTCGGCGAAGGTGTACTGGTCGGGGGTGACGGTGTAGCTGACGTGGGCCTGGACGGTGCCGGCCAGGCCGGCCAGGCAGGCGCCGAGGGCGAAGGCGAGGAGCTTGAGGCGGAAGCCGTTGATGCCCATGGCTTCGGCGGCGGTCTCGTCCTCGCGGATGGCGACCCAGGCGCGGCCGATGCGGGAGTTGCCGACGCGGGCGAAGATCAGTACGACGAGGGCGGTGACCAGCAGCATCAGCAGGTAGTAGTTGGAGAAGCGGCCGAGTTCGATGCCGCCGACGGTGTGCGGCTTGCCGAGGTCGAAGCCGAAGATCTCCAGGTCGGGGATGCGGGGGATGCCGTTGGAGCCGTTGGTGATCTTGGGGCCGGTGGTGCCGTTGAGGTTGAGCATGGTGATGCGGAAGATCTCGCCGAAGCCGAGGGTGACGATGGCGAGGTAGTCGCCGCGCAGCCGCAGGGTGGGGGCGCCGATCAGGACGCCGAAGACCATGGAGACGGCGGCGCCGGTGAGCATCGCGGCCCAGAACGGGAACTGGACGTGGATGGGCGAGGCGGGGGAGCCGGAGACCAGGGCGGCGGCGTAGGCGCCGACGCCGAGGAAGGCGACGTACCCGAGGTCGAGCAGGCCGGCCAGGCCGACGACGATGTTGAGGCCGAGGGCGACGGTGGCGAAGATCAGGATGTTGGTGGCGACCGAGGTGTACTGGTCGCTGCTCTGGGTGAAGGGGAAGCTGGCGGCGGCGGCGAAGGCGGCGCCGGTGGTGACCGGGCGGTACTTGACGGTCAGGGCGCGCAGCCGGCCGAGCAGTCCGGACTTGGCGAGGGCGGCGATCGAGGGGGCGGCGAGCAGCAGGTAGCCGATGAAGAGCTCGCCGTACTCGGTGTCGATGCCGAAGGTGATCGCGTACAGGCCGAGTCCGAAGGCCAGGACGATGAGCAGGACCTCGGCCCAGGAGGGGAGTTGGCGGGCCGCGGGGAGCGGGCGTTCGACGGTGCCGAGACGGATCCGGCTGTTGGCGAGGTGGCCGAGCTGGAGCAGCAGGACGACGCCGGCGGCGATGGCGAGGGCGCCGGCCAGGGCGGTCATCACCGGGGCGACCGGCTGGTCGTCGGGGATGGCGTGGGCGGCGAACCAGCCGATGGGGGCGGCGGGGACGAGCAGGAAGAGCCGCTTGTCGAGGATCCGCAGCGGGACGGCGGTGCGCCGGTCGAGGGGGAGGCCGAGGGCGCCGAGGACGCCGAGCAGGCCGCCGGCGGCGAGGACCCAGCCGCCGGGTTCGAGGTTGGCGAGGCCGCCGAGTTCGACGGAGATGGCGGTGACGGAGTAGGCGGCGACGGCGAGGGCGCCGGTGGCGGCGAACAGGACGGCGTTGTTGCTGCGGCTGGGGGCGGCCCAGCGCAGGCCGGGGACGCCTTGGGCGGCGAGCAGCAGGACGAGGGTGAGGACGCCGGCGACGACGGCGAGCCACTGGAGTCCGGCGGGGGAGCCGTAGTAGGTGAGGTCGCCGGGGAAGTCGCTGGTCCAGGTCCAGGACATGGCGGCGGAGGCGGCGGTGAGGAGGGCGCCGAGGCCGGTGAGGGCGGTGGCGGCGGGGGCGGGCAGGGGGATGACCGGGGTGGTCTCGGTGCTGGTGGTGGTCATGGTGGTCACGCCCTGTCCGAGACGCGCTCGCCGAGCAGGCCTTGGGGCCGGACGAGGAGCACGAGGATGAGGAGTACGAAGGCCCAGACGTCCTTCCAGGCGCCGCCTCCGAAGAGGTGCATGCCGGGCAGGTGCTGGATGTAGCCGGTGGCGAGGGCTTCGGCGAGGCCGAGGGCGAGGCCGCCGAGCATGGCGCCGTAGATGTTGCCGATGCCGCCGAGGACGGCGGCGGTGAAGGCCTTGAGGCCGAGGATGAAGCCCATCCGGAAGTCGACCTGGCCGCTGCGCAGTCCGTAGGCGACGGCGGCGACGGCGGCGAACGCTGCGCCGATGGCGAAGGCCATGACGATGATGCGGTCGGTGTCGATGCCCATCAGCTTGGCGGTGTCGGGGTCCTGGCTGGTGGCCTGCATGGCGCGGCCGGAGCGGGTGCGGGTGACGAACCAGCCGAGGATGAGCATGCACAGCGGGGCGGCGATGATCAGGAAGAGGTCGCTGCGCTGGAAGGTGACGGAGCCGAGGTGCAGGTACTCCTGGACGAACTTGGGGAAGTCGAAGGAGAAGGGGTCGCCGGGGATCTTGGGGAAGACCCGGGCCTTCTTGGCGTCGGGGTAGAAGGAGAAGACGAGTTGCTGGAGGAAGATGGACAGCCCGATCGCGGTGATCAGGGGGGCGAGCCGGGGGGCGTTGCGCAGCGGCCGGTAGGCGAAGCGTTCGGCGGCGACGGCGGTGAGGGTGGAGACCAGGATGCCGGCGATCAGCATGAGGGGTAGGGCCAGCCACAGGGTGGTGCCGCCGGGGAGGGCGAGGTAGGCGGTCAGGGCGCCGAAGCCGCCGACCATGACGATCTCGCCGTGGGCGAAGTTGATGAGCTGGACGATGCCGTAGACCATCGTGTAGCCGATCGCGACGAGTCCGTAGAGGGCGCCGAGGATCAGGCCGTTGGCCAGCTGCTGCGGTAGGTCGTGCACCGCTGGGCCTCCGTAGTGCGTTCGGGGGTGTCCGCGTGGGTGGTGGATGTGGGGGCGCGCGGGGGCACTCGTGGTGCCCCCGCGCGCTGGTGGTTCGGTGGGGCCGGCCGGCGTGTCAGCCGTTGAAGGTGTCAGCCGTTGAAGGTGCCGGACTTCTCCACGGCCCACTTGCCGTCCTTGACGGTGTAGACGGTGAGCTGCTTGTTGGTGGTGTCGCCGAACTCGTCGAAGGAGACCTTGCCGGTGACGCCGTCGAAGGAGACCTTCTGGACGGCGTCGCGGACGCTCTTGCGCAGGCCGTCGCCGGTGGGGAGCTTGCCGTTGTTGCTGTTCACGACGGACTTGACGGCCTGGATGATGGCCCAGGCGCTGTCGTAGGAGTAGCCGCCGTAGGTCTCGTAGGCGTCCTTGTAGCCGGCGGCCTTGTAGTCGGCGATGTACTTCTTGGCGGTGTCGAGGGATTCGACGGGCAGGCCGACGGCGGTGGCGAAGTCGCCCTGGCCCTTGGGGTTGAGCTTGATGAAGTCGCCGCTCTGGATGCCGTCGCCGCCCATCAGGGGGATGTTGACGCCGGCGTCCTTGAGCTGGAGGGAGAGCGGGCCGGCGGCGGGGTACTCGCCGCCGTAGTAGACGGCGTCGGCGCCGGAGGTCTTGACCTTGGTGACGATGGCGGAGAAGTCGCGGTCGTCGGGGTTGACGTGCTCCTCGCCGGCGAGGGTGCCGCCGAGCTTGGTGAATTCGCCCTTGAAGGTGGAGGCGAGGCCGGCGCCGTAGGTCTTCTGGTCGTCGATGAGGAAGACCTTGGTCTTCTTGGCGTCGTTGTAGAGGAACTGGGCGGCGAAGGGGCCCTGGACGGCGTCGGTGGTGGCGGTGCGGAAGTAGGACTTGAAGGGGCGCTTCTTGTCGCCGCTGGCCCACTTCTCGCCCTGGCTGAGGGCGACGCCGGTGTTGGCGGGGGAGATCTCGGTGAGGCTGGCGTCGTCGAAGATCTGCTGCATGGACTGGGCGACGCTGGAGTTGAGCGGGCCGACGACGCCGAGGACCTTGGGGTCGCCGACGAGCTGGGTGGCGTTCTGCTGGCCGGGGGCGGGCTTGGCGGTGTCGTCGAGGGCCTTGACCTCGAACTTGACGCCGGGGACCTCGTTGGTCGCGTTGGCGTTCTTGACGGCGAGGTCGACGGAGTTGCGGATGCCGAGGCCGAGGGCGGAGAGGTCGCCGGTGAGCGGGGCGTCGACGCCGATGACGACGGTGGTGGAGCCGTTGTCCTTGCCGCCGGCGTTGTCGCCGGACTTCCCGCCGCGGGAGCCGCAGGCGGTGAGGCTGAGGGCGCCGATCACGGCAATGCTCACGACAATTGCGGAACGATGACGCACGAGGGTCCCCATTCGGTTCAGGAGGCGCCCGCGCCTGAGTGGCGGGAGCCGGGATGCGCGGAGGGCCGGGCCCATTCCGGATGGCGCGGTGACTGGCCGTGACTCTAGATGCCGTTGGGCGGCTCGGGCAGTGCTGCGGGCAGGCTGTGATTCTCTTGTTATGAGCACACGGAGCATTTGTCTCAGCATGTGGTCGTTCCGGCTCGACCGATCCTGAACTGCCGGGCGTTTACTTGCTGGTAGAGGGATGTAAGGGCCAGAAATGGGGGTTGCAGCTGGCAGCGTCGATAATCGGACAGTGCTGTCCGGTGTGCGGCATTCGGCCGTGCACGTCCGCATTGCGGACGGCGGGGGTGCGGCGAAGAGGTTCCGCGCCTCGGGGGGCCGCGGAACAGTCGCCCGCTGGGATTTCCTGGCTGTTACGCAGTGTTACAGGTTTTGGGAGCGTGCCGATCGCATCCGGACATGCCGACGCCCCCTCGTTCAGACCAACGCCTGCCCAGGGCGGCGGAAGGTCAAACAAGGGGGCGGGAAGGAGACTTGGTGTTCTCGGTGGTGAACTGGCGCTGCCCGGAGGCCCGTTGATCTCCTCGGGGGCCCGTTACAGGTCGCGCAGCATGCAGGTCAGCCGGCAACTGGTGATCCGCTTGCCGGTGTCGTCGGTGATCGCGATCTCGTACGTCGCGGCGGTGCGGCCCTTGAACACCGCCGTCGCCACGCCGGTGACCAGGCCGGAGGTGGCCGAGCGGTGGTGGGTGGCGTTGAGGTCCACGCCCACCGCGTAGCGGCCCGGGCCGGCGTGCAGCATCGCGCCGATCGAGCCGAGGGTCTCCGCCAGCGCCGCCGAGGCGCCGCCGTGCAGCAGCCCGTACGGCTGCTGGTTGCCCTCCACCGGCATGGTGCCGACGACCCGGTCGCCGGAGGCCTCGACGATCCGGATGCCGAGCTTCTCGCCGAGGTGGCCGCCGGAGAAGGTCTCCGGGTTCACGCCGAGCTTGGCGAAGTGGTCCAGCACGTCCTGCGGGACGTTCAGGACGGTGGCCGGGGCGCCGTCGGGGGCGGTGCCCGGGGCGTTCTCGGGGGCGGTGCCGGGGGCCGCGTCGGTCATCGGGGGAACTCCTGCCGCTCTGGGGTCACGTCGTCGTGCTGCCTGTGATCGTACGACCGTCCTACTCACTGGTAGTGGGCCCGGCCCGACCGGCGCGGCGCCCCTTTTGTCGGTGCCGGGCCATAGGATCGGGGGCCGGTAGTGGAATCGGCAGGAACGGACGTTGACGTGGCTACGCAGAGTACGGACAAGGGCGCGACGGGTGGCGGCGGGGCCGGCCCGCGGCCCCGGCTGATGCTGCTCGACGGGCACTCGATGGCCTACCGGGCCTTCTACGCCCTGCCGGTGGAGAACTTCAACACCTCCACCGGACAGCCCACCAACGCGGTCTATGGCTTCGCCTCGATGCTCGCCAACACCGTCCGGGACGAACGGCCCACCCACCTCGCCGTCGCCTTCGACCTCTCCCGGCAGACCTTCCGCTCCGCCGAGTTCCCCGACTACAAGGCCAACCGGGCCAAGACGCCGGACGAGTTCAAGAGCCAGATCGGCCTGATCGGCGAACTCCTCGACGCCATGAACGTCCCCCGGATGACGGTCGAGGGCTTCGAGGCCGACGACATCATCGCCACCCTCGCCACCGCCGCCGAAGCGGCCGGCTACGACGTCGACATCGTCACCGGCGACCGCGACTCCCTCCAACTCGTCACCGACCACGTCACCGTGCTCTACCCGACCAAGGGCGTCTCCGAGCTCACCCGCTTCACCCCGGAGAAGGTCACCGAGAAGTACGGCGTCACCCCGCGCCAGTACCCCGACCTCGCAGCCCTGCGCGGGGACCCGTCCGACAACCTGCCCGGCATCCCCGGCGTCGGCGAGAAGACCGCCGCCAAGTGGGTCAACCAGTTCGGCTCCTTCGACGAACTCGTCGCCCGCGCCGACGAGGTGAAGGGCAAGATCGGCGAGAAGCTGCGCGACAACCTCGACTCGGTCAAGCGCAACCGGGTGCTCACCGAGCTGGTCCGCGACGTCGAACTCCCGCTGGGCGTCCCCGACCTGGCCCGGCAGCCCTTCGACCGGGACGCCGTCGGCACCCTGATGGAGTCGCTGGAGTTCCGCAACGCCAACTTCCGCGACCGGGTGTTCGGGATCGACCCGGCCGGTGCCGCGGAGGCCGCGGAGGCCGAACTCGCCCCCGGCGTCGAGGTCGACGGCGAACTCCTCACCGACCCGGGCACCCTGGCCGCCTGGCTGCGCGAGCACGCCCGTGACGACAAGGCGCCGGTGGCGCTGGCCGCCGTCTACCAGTGGGCCCTCGGCACCGGCGAGGTCACCGAAGTGGCGCTCGCCGCAGGGGAGGCGGCCGCCTGGTTCGACCCGGCGCTGCTCGCCGAGGAGGACGAACAGGCCTTCGCCGACTGGCTCGCCGACGCGTCGGCCCCCAAGGCCCTGCACATCGCCAAGCAGGTCATGCGGGCCTTCGCCGAACGCGGCTGGACCATCGCCGGGGTCGTCGCCGACACCGCGCTCGCCGCCTACCTGGAGAAGCCCGGCCGCCGCACCTTCACCCTGGAGGTGCTCGCCGAGGAGTACCTGGCCCGCTCGCTCACCCCGGCCGCCCCCGCCGCCGAGAGCGGCCAACTCGCCTTCGACGCCCCGGAGGAGGACGGCGTCGACGCCGAGGCCGCGCGCGCCCAGGCGCTGATGCTCCAGGCCCGCGCCGTGCTCGACCTCGCCGCGCTCTTCGACACCCGCCTCGCCGAGGTCGGCGCCGCCGAGCTGCTGCACGACATGGAACTGCCCATCGCCGCCCTCCTCGCCCGGATGGAGCGCAACGGCATCGCCGCCGACCGCGACTGGCTCACCCGGCTCGAGGCCCAGTTCGCCGCCGAGATCCAGCGCTGCGTCGAAGAGGCCCACGCCGCCGCCGGGCGCGAGTTCAACCTCGGCTCGCCCAAGCAGCTGCAGGAGATCCTCTTCGGCGAACTCGCCCTCCCCAAGACCAAGAAGATCAAGACCGGCTACACCACCGACGCCGACGCGCTCACCTGGCTCGCCACCCAGACCGACAACGAACTGCCGGTCATCCTGCTGCGCCACCGCGACCAGGCCAAGCTGCGCACCACCGTCGAGGGCCTGCTCAAGACCGTCTCCCCGCAGGGCCGGATCCACACCACCTTCAACCAGATGGTCGCCGCCACCGGCCGGCTCTCCTCGCAGGACCCGAACCTGCAGAACATCCCGGTCCGCACCGAGGAGGGGCGCGCCATCCGCCGCGCCTTCGTCGTCGGGGCCGGCTACGAGTCGCTGCTCACCGCCGACTACTCGCAGATCGAACTGCGGATCATGGCGCACCTCTCCGAGGACGAGGCCCTGATCGAGGCCTTCGCCTCCGGCGAGGACCTCCACACCACCGTCGCCTCCCAGGTCTTCGAGGTCCCGGGCGCGGCGGTCGACGCCGAGATGCGGCGCAAGATCAAGGCGATGTCCTACGGCCTGGCGTACGGGCTCTCCGCGTACGGGCTCTCGCAGCAGCTCAACATCAAGCCCGCCGAGGCCCAGGGCCTGATGGACACCTACTTCGAGCGCTTCGGCGGCGTGCGCGACTACCTGCACCGGGTCGTCGAGGAGGCCCGCGCCACCGGCTACACCGAGACCCTGCTCGGCCGCCGCCGCTACCTGCCCGACCTCAACAGCGACAACCGCCAGCGCCGCGAGATGGCCGAGCGGATGGCCCTCAACGCCCCCATCCAGGGCTCGGCCGCCGACATCGTCAAGATCGCCATGCTGCGGGTCGACGAGGCCCTGCGCGCCGCCGGGCTGACCTCCCGGATGCTGCTCCAGGTGCACGACGAAATCGTGCTGGAACTCGCCCCGGGCGAGCGCGAGCCGGTCGAGGCCGTCGTCCGCGAGCAGATGGCCGGCGCCTACCCGCTGCGCGCCCCGCTCGACGTCTCCGTCGGCGTCGGCGCCGACTGGGAGGCCGCCGCGCACTGACGCGCGCCGCGGTCATCCTCGGCGGCGGGCCCGGACACGGTTGCGTGTCCGGGCCCGCCGCCGTGTTTTCGGGTGGGAATGCGTCCGAACGCCGGCGCCCGTTCCGGTCTTCCGGTATACGGATGATCACCCGCAATGTGGCCGAATTATTCAATGTCGACGAACTTGTCCAAGGTGGACATCTGGTACTTCGTGTTCGAGTCCGCCAATGACGAGATCAGCCATCTTGATCGCTCGGCCGCCCCGTCCGGCGGTCGGTTGACCAGCACTTTTCGGGTGGCCGTTGCCGGAGGCGCGGTTCTGTTGGCTCGAATCGATCGTACAAATCGGCTCCCGCGTTCGAGGGGCGTGCTAGAAAACTCCTACAGCCGCTCCTTCGTGCGGAATTTCGTGGAAACCCGGTCGGGGGAGCGGGAAGGATGAATTCGTGATGGAGGTAAAAATGGAGCAGGACTTCGACCTCGACGTCCGCGTGGCTGTTGCTCCCGAGGCGGCCAACACGCCGGACGGTTTCGCCACCATCGGCACCACGTGCTGGTCCTGTGGCAACTCGTGCAACTGCCCGATCACGGTCGGCTTCCCGACCGTCTGCTAGTCGCTCGTCGGCGCCGACGCCGACCTGGGGGGCTCCTGGCGCTGTCCTGCGCCGGGAGCCCTCCCGAATGAGCCGGAATCCTTTCCGGGATTCTTCGGCGAACGGGTCGGCGCACTCGAGGCGCGTACGTTCGGAAATGCTGCCGGGTATCGGCGATGTGATTCTGGGGGAATTCGCAGTGGCGGTGCTGGATCTCGATGTGAGGACCGCGGAGGTGGCCCGGTCCGTGGCTGATCGGCTGACGGTTTTCGCCCGCACGCCGGGGGCGTCGGGGGAACCGACGGGACCCGAGCCGCTTTCGGACGGGGCGAGCCTGGCCGACGGCTATCCAGGGATCGCACTGTCGCTGCTGCACGCCGGAAAGGCGCTGGACGAGCCCGGGCTGATCGAGGCGGCACAGGCCGTGCTCCGCCGTTCGGCGCAGGCCACCGCCGAAAGGCCGCTGTCCGAGGCCGGTCTCTACAACGGCACCGCGGGCTTCGCCAGCATCCTGCTCGAATTCTCGATCCACGACGGCCGCTACCTGCCGTCCCTGCGCCGGGTCGCCGACCGGCTCGGCGAGCAGATCGCCGCCAGGCCGCTCCTGGAGCCCGGGAAGGGACTGCCGCTCTCCGCCTTCGACGTCATCTCGGGTGCGGCCGGGCAGCTGGCCGCGGCCGTGCGGCTCTGCTCGGTGCTGGAGTCCCGGCCGGGCGACCCGATCCGCACCGCGGCCGAGCGGCTGACGGCGTACCTCCTGCGGGTGACCGAGCCGGACGACCGGCACCGGTTCGGCTGGTTCACGTCGACGGACTACTACGCGGCCTACCCGGGCTACGACGAGCAGGCCCCGTACGGGATGTACAACATCGGCTTCGCGCACGGCCTTCCGGGCATCGTGGCGGGGCTGTCCGCCGCGGCCGTCGCCGGGATCGGCGGGTCGGGCCCGGCCGAGACGATCGCGCGGACCACGGCCTGGCTGGTCGAGAACCGGCTCAGGGACGACGTGCCCGGCGCTGCCTGGCCGAACGTGCTCCAGGCCGAGGAGGGGACCGGGCTGCCCGTCCCCCCGACCGGCCGACGGTCCGCGCGCGCCGCCTGGTGCTACGGCGCTCCGGGCATCGGCACCGCCCTGCTGAACGCGGCCCGGGTGCTCGGTGACACCGCCCTCGAGGCGACCGCGGTCGGAGCCCTGCAACGGGTGGTGGACTGGTCGCCGGCCGAGCGGTACATCTTCTCGCCCAACCTCTGCCACGGCCACGCCGGGCTGCTGGCGATCTATCAGCGGGCTCACGCGCTCACCGGCTCGGCCGCCTTCGAGTCGATGGCCGAGCAGTCGCTCCGGGCCGTGCTCTCGAAGGCGGACGAGGCCCGCCCGTACGTGATGGCGGACGAGCCCAGGCCCGGCGAGCCGGTCGACGACCCGGGATTCGTCAACGGTGCGGCCGGCGTGCTGCTCGCGCTCTGCGGCGTGCTCGCACCGCGGGCGACCGGGTGGGACGAGATCTTCCTCCTCTCCCCGGCCTGACCGCGGCCGGAGGCCGCGAAGCCCGGCCGCGCCGGACCGCCCCGGGCGCCCGCGCTGGACCGCCCCGGGCGCCCGCGCCGAACCGCCTTGTCCCGTACCAGCGTCGACAGCAGAGCTAAGGAACGAGTGTGACCCGTCGGAACGCCGAGACCAGCGACCGGAAGTCCGGGAGGAGCCGCAGCTACGTCGCCCGGGACTTCTTCCTGCTCCGCGCGCCCGCTCTGCCGACCCGGGCGCTGACCGACCTGCTGGCCCCCGGGACGGGTCCGGCGGGCGCGGACGGCGCCACCTGGGAGGACCGCTACCTCCAGGGCCTGCTGGAGCTGTGGGAGAGGCCCGAGGTCCGCTCGGCGATCTCGCTGGCGGCACCGGACCTGGCCCGGGCGGTGACAGGGATCGACCGGCTCCCGGCCCGGGACCGGCGGCGGGCGATGATGAGCCTGGGCCGGTACCTGAACCGGATGAGCATGCGGGCGACCCCGCTGGGCACGGTGGCGGGTGTCGCGGTCGGCACGTTCCCGGGGCCGGAGTCGGACACCGCGGCCACCCGGCTCGGCGTTCCCGCGATCGGCACGGCGGTGGCCAGGCCGGACATGGGCTGGGTGCTGCACCTGTTCCGGGCGGCCGCCGACGCGCCGCGGCTGCGGCCCGAACTGGAGCTGCGCGCCAACGACCTGATCCACCGCGGCCGGGGACGGGCCTGGCTCTCCACGGCCGACGCCTACGGCGGGGGATCGCGACGCTCGGTGTCCGTCCGCTGGTCCCCGGCCGTCCAGTTCGTCCTGGAGGCGGCGCGCACCCCGCAGACCTTCGGCGAGCTGCGGGAGCAACTGGCGCAGCGGTACCCGACGGTTCCGGTGGAGAAGGTCACCGCGCTCCTGGACCAGCTGGTCGAGTTGGCGTTCCTGATCACCGCGCACCGGCCGGCCCTGCTGGAGGGGCCGGGCCGGCCGTCGCTGTCGGCCCAGCTGGCGGGTGTCCACGACGGCGACGCGGCCACCGCGCTGACGTCCGTCGAGGAGGCGGTGGCCGAGTTCAACTCGGTCGGCGACCCACGGGGTCTGGAGGCGCTCCAGGAGCGGATCGCCCCACAGGCGCGGCGGGTGAGCGAGGACTACGACGGGCCCCTGCTGAGGGTCGACGCCCGGCTGAACCTGGTCTCCCCGCCGGTGCTGCCGGCCGAGGTCCGGACGCTGGCGGAGGACGCCGCCGAGATCCTGGCCACCTTGGGCGCCGGCCAGCGGTACCCGTCGCAGCTGAGCGACTACGCGCTGGCGTTCAGCGAGCGCTACGGCGCGCAGGCCGAGGTCCCGGTCCTGGAGGCGCTCTCCGAGGAGACCGGCCTCGGTGCGCCGAACAGCTATCGGAATCCGCCGCGCACCTTCGAGTTGCAGCCGGCGACCAGGCGCGACCGGAGCATGGAGGAACGGGACGCGGTGCTGCACCGGCTCGTCGCCGACACGCTCAGCCGCGGCAGCGTGGAGGCGGTCCTCGACGAGCGGTGGATGGCCGAGCTCGGGCACGGTTCGGACGACCGGCCGCCGAGGCCCGCGGTCGACGTCCACCTGCAGCTGGCGCCGCCGACGGCACCGGGTTCGCGGTGGCGCGGAGTGGTCACCGCGATGGCGAACGGCGGGCGCACCTTCGCCCGGTTCCACGACCTGCTGGGCGCCGAGGAGCAGGCCGGGCTGCGGGAGCTGGCCGAGGCGGAGGCGGCGGCACTGCCCGGGGTCGAGGTGGTCGAGCTGACCTACCTGCCGGAGAAGGCGCGGGCCGCGAACGTCTCGGTCCGGCCCGCGGTACGGAGGCTGGAACTGCCGGTCAACGTGGCACCGGGGCGGGGCACGGGGGAGGTGATCGCGCTGGACGACGTGGTCGTCGGCGTCCGGGAGGGCCGGCTGTACCTGCACAGCCCCGCCCTCGGACGCGACCTGCACGTCACCCAACACACCATGCTCAACCCGCTGATGGCGCCGAACGTCGCCCGCTTCCTGCTGGACGTCTCCTCGGCGGCCTTCCAGGAGGTCCCTTCGTTCGACTGGGGCGGACTGGCCACCGTCATGCCGTTCCTGCCCAGGGTCGTCCGGCACGACCTGGTGCTCAGGCGCGCGTGCTGGCTGCTGCGTGCCACCGACGTGCCGGCCGGCTGCACCGCTTCGGCGGCGGCCTTCACCGCGGCCGTCGCGGCCTGGCGCGAGCAGTGGCGCGTGCCGCGCCTGGTCTTCCTCACCCACGGCGACAACACGATCCTGCTGGACCTGGAGAGCGAGCCCTCGCTGGCGGAGCTGCGGCTGGCCGCCGCCCGGAACGCGGCGTCCTTCGCGCTGCGGATCGAGGAGGCGCTGCCCGGCCCCGAGGAGGGTTTCCTGCGCGACACGGACGGCGCCCGCTACGTCGCGGAGGTCGTGGTCCCCGTACTGTCCGGGCAGCGGGCCCGGGCGCCCCGGGCGGCGGCCGTCACCCGTCGGCGGATCACCGAGGCCGAGCGGCTCCGCCCGGCCGGCGGGCCGTGGGTCTTCGCCAAGCTGTACGTGGAGAACGAGGCACAGGACGCCCTGCTGCTGGAGCAGGTGACGGCGCTGACGCGCTCGCTGGCCGAACGCGGCCTGACCCGGCACATGTTCTACCTCCGGTACGGCGATCCCGCCCCGCACCTGCGGTTGCGCTACCGGGCCGCGGACCCGGCCGGGGGCGCCGAACTGCTGGGCGAGGTCGCCCGGTGGGCGCACGACCTGGCCGTCGAGGGCCGGATCGCGGACGTCGAGTTCGCGACCTACCGCCGCGAGATCGAGCGCTACGGCGGCCCCGACCTGATCGACCGGGCCGAGGAGCTGTTCTGCCTGGACAGCACCGCGACCCTGGCCCTGTTGCGGCACCTTGCCGAGCCCGTACGGGCGGGTGAGGTCCCGCTGGAGCGCAACGCCCTCACCGCGCTCAGCCTCGAAACCGTCGGGCGGGTGCTGGTCCCCGACTTCGCCGAACGGCACGCCCTGGTGCGGTCCATGGCCGGGCCGCAGGCCGGTGCCACGGAGTACCGGGCCGTCGCCCGCCGGCTCTGGCAGGGCCTCACCGCGCCCGGTGGCGAGGCCGCGGTGCTGGAGCGGGTGGGCGCCGCCTGGGGCCTGGAGGGAGCCGGATTCGCCGCCGGGGTCGCGAAGGCCGCCGAGGCCGGCGAACTCTGGTCGGACCGGGAGTCCGTCCTGCGCAGCCTGTTCCACATGCACTGCAACCGGATGGGCCTGCTGCGCGAGCAGGAGGACGCCGCCTACGGCATGTGGCGGCGGCTGCTCGACCGGGCCGCCACGGCCGGGGGCTCGCCGGAGGGGAGGGCCAGGTGAGCCCGCGCCCCTGGTTCCGGCGGCCGGTGGCCGCGCTGCGCCCGGTGCTGACCGTGCTGGGCCAGTCCTGGCGCTGCGACCGCTCGGGAACGGCACAGGTGCTGCTGATCTCGCTGGTGGTCGGCCTCCTGCCGGCCTGGCAGGTCAAGACCACGGCGGCGTTCGCCGCGGCCCTGCTCAGCGCGGCCGAGGGCGGGCACCCGCAGGTCGGCGGCGTCCTGTTCTACCTGGTCGTGCTGGCGCTGCTCGGCCTCGGCTCGCAGCTGCTGACGCTGCTGCAGAACCGGGCCATGCAGCGCTGCCAGAGCCGGCTCTCGGCTTACCTGGCCGACGAGATCATCAGCCGTGCGAGTCGCTTCACGCTCTCCCAGGTGGAGGACGCGGGCGTGCAGGACTCGTTGCAGCGGGCCGTCCGGGAGGTGGCGTTCCGGCCGGGGATGATGCTCTCCCAACTGGTGCAGGCAGCCACCCCGGTGGTCACCTTCGGCTCGGTCGGCGCGATCCTGTGGACCCTGGACCCCCGGGTCGCGCTGCTGGCCGTGGTCGCGCCGTTCCCCACGGTGGTCGCGCAGATCCTGCAGGGCCGCCGTGCGCACGCGCTGGAGCACGGCCGGTCCGAGGAGCGGCGGCGGGTCAACTACTGGCAGCACCTGGCCTCGCAGCCGAACTCGATGAAGGAGGTGCTGGCCTTCCGGCTCGGCCCGGTGGTGCTCACCAACCACCGGCGGCTGCTGGCCAGGATCGTCGGCGCGGACCTGCGGATGGCGAACCGGAACTTCGCCCTGGCCGTCCCGATGGTTGTCCTGACCGCGCTGCTGACGATCGCCGCGCAGGCCACGGCGATCGTGGCCGGCAGTGGCGACACCCGGCACCTGGCCGGTCTGCTGGCCGTGATCCAGGCGATCGGCATGTTGCAGGGCAGCATGCAACAGCTCTTCGGCGCGGTGTCCGGGATGTACGTCAACCAGCTCTACCTGCGCAACGTGCACGAGTTCCTCGCGATCGAGCAGGAAGCTTCGGTCGAGGGTGAGTTGACGTTTCCTCAGGAGATCGCGGGAGGCATCGAGTTCCGCAACGTCTCGTTCAGCTACCCCGGCGGCGAGCGGCTCGCCCTGGACAACGTCTCCTTCACCCTGAAACCGGGCCAGGTGACGGCCGTGGTCGGCCTGAACGGCGCGGGGAAGTCCACCCTCGGCAAGCTCATCGGCCGCCTCTACGAACCGACCGGGGGCTCGATCCTGGTCGACGGCGTCCCGCTCACCGACTACCGGCTGGACAGCCTGCGCGACCGGGTCTCCTACGTGTTCCAGAACTACGTCGAGTACCAGCTCTCGGTGGGCGAGAACATCTCGCTCGGCATGGCGCACGAGGCCGACCGGTCGACCGCCCGGGTCGAGGCCGCGGCCCGCGAGGTCGGGATGCACGAGCACATCACCGCCCTGCCCCAGGGCTACCGGACACAGGCGGGGAAGCTGTTCGCCGGAGGCGTGGAGTTCTCCGGCGGCCAGTGGCAGCGACTGGCCATCGCCCGCAGCGCGGTGCGGTCCGCCAGCGTACGGGTCATGGACGAGCCGACCGCCGCGCTCGACCCCATCACCGAGGCCGAACTGCTCGACACGCTGACCGCGACCTCGGCCGGCCAGGTCTCGCTGATGATCGCCCACCGCTTCTCCTCCGTGCTGCGCGCGGACCGGGTGCTGGTCTTCGACCGGGGCCGGCTCGTCGAGGACGGCGACCACCAGGAACTGATGAGCCTCGGCGGCCTGTACGCGGAGATGTACGAGGCGCAGACCGCCGGCCACGAACCCGCGTCGAAGGCCGGGACGAGGGCCGGGACGAGGGCCGGGGCGAAGGCCGGGGCGAAGGCCGGAACGAGGGCGGGAACAGGAGCCTGATGATGAAACTCACCGCGTTCGACCAGGTGCTGGTCTACGGCGGCACCGGCCCGGCCGGCGCCGCCCGGGAGTCGGTCCAACTCGCCGTGGCGGCCGAGCGCCTGGGCTACCACCGGTTCTGGGTCGCCGAGCACCACGGCACGACCAGCGGCTGCGGCTCGCCCGAGATCCTGGTCGCCGCCGCCGCGGCCGCGACCGGCACCATCCGGGTCGGCACCGCCTCGGTCCTGCTGCCCCACTACGCGCCGTTGAAGGTGGCGACCACCTTCAACCTGCTGGAACGGCTCCACCCCGGGCGGATCGACCTCGGCATCGGCCGCGGGCCCGGTGCGGCCGAGCGGGTCACCCGGCTGCTCGCACGGGAGGGCGAGGCGCCGTACCACGAGAAGATCGCACAGCTGCTGGCCCATCTCACCGCGGAGACGGACCTGCTGCCCGACTCCACCCCGCCGCAGCTGTGGCTGACCGGCGCCGGAGCGGGCGGGGCACACCTCGCCGCCCACTACGGACTGCCGTTCTGCCTGGCGCAGTTCGCCCACGGCGACCTGCGGCCGGACATCGTCGAGCTGTACCGGGAGAACTTCCGCCCAGGCCCGTTCGGGGCACTCCCACGCGTCGCCGTCGCGGTCCGGGTGGCCTGCGCGGACGACCCGGGGGACGTCCGGCTGCTGCGCGCCGGCCTCGCCCTCGGCGCCACCTCGACGGGCCGCCGGACCCTTCCCTCCTGGGACGAACTCCACGCCCTGGCAGCGACCGGGTCGTTGCCCGCGGAGGAACCGGCCGACATGTCCGTACTCGCCGGGGCCCCCGCCGAGGTGTCCGAGCGGCTCGCCGCCCTGACCGCCGCCTACGCGCCCGACGAGCTCGCGATCACCACGCTCTGCCCCGACCTCGGCCTCCGGATCCGCACCTTCGAGCTGCTCCGCGCGATGGTCCCGGCCGCTTCGGCCACCGCGAGGTCGTGACTGCGGCCCGAGTGCCGTTCAGGCGGGGCGAGGGGCGGGGCGGTGGGTGGGGCAGTGGGTGGGCCGGGTGGTCGGGGCCGGTGGGTTCCGGGCTCACCGGGTGTGCCCACCCGCCCCGCCTCACCCCGGTCCGAGCGCGAGCATCGCTCCGGCGACCTCGCCGACCGCCGCGTCGGGGATCGCGGTGGCGGCCTGCGGGAGGACGAGCAGCCGGGCCCCGGGGATCTCGCGGGCGAGCGCCTCGCCGTTGCCGACGGGGAAGAACGGGTCGCGGCGGCCGTGGACGACGAGCGTGGGGACCCGGATCCCGGGCAGGCGCTCGCGCCAGCGGGGTGCGCAGTCGAGCCGGGAGAACACCAGGCCCAGCTGGTTGGCCAGCTGGACCGGGGGAGCGGTGCCGGGCGTACGGTCCCAGATGCGCGTGGCGGTCGCTCGTGCGGTGTCGGGGTCGTTGCCGAGGATCTCCGCGCCGGCGGCGGCGAACTCCGCCACCGCCGTGCGGCTGCTCCAGTCCGGCGCCGGACGGGCGAACAGCCGGCTCATCGTCGCCGGGTCGTGGCCGGGGAGGTCGTCGTCGGGCGGGCCGGGGGCGACCGCGCGGGTGCCGACCAGGGTGAGGGCGCAGAACGCCCCCGGGTGGTCGAGCGCGGCCACCTGGGCGACCATCCCGCCGACACCGATCCCCGCGAGGTGCGCGGGGCTCCCGCCGCCGAGCGCGCCGGCCAGGGCGGCGGCGTCGGCGGCGAGGTCACGCAGGGTGTAGGCGGGCGCCTGCGGATCCACCGTCGTCGACGCCCCGCTGTCGCGCAGGTCGTAGCGCACCACCCGGCGCCCGCCGGCCGCGAGGCGCGCGCAGAGCGCGTCGGGCCAGGACAGCATCGTCGGCCCGCCCGCGAGCAGGACCAGCGGCGCGTCGGCGGCACCGAACGACTCGGTGCCCGAGACCACCCCGTTGACGTGCACGGCGGTGTGGACGGTGGCGTGGACGGCGGTCATCGGGTCACCGGGCCCCGTCGTCCCCGAGACCGCGGTCGGGCAGGCTCATGTCGCCCGTCCTGGGCGTGCCCTCGGCGAGCCCGTACCGCAGGTAGACGGTGCCCTGCGGGCCGGCCGCCGGGGGTTCGAGGAGCGTGAGGTTCGTGGGCACCGCGCCCTCCTCGAAGACCTTCTTCCCGACGCCGAGCACGATCGGGTGCACCCACAGGTCGAGGCGGTCGAAGAGCTTCTCGCGCAGGAGGCTCTGCACCAGGTTCAGGCTGCCGACGACCTTCACGTTCTCGTGCCGGTCGCGGAGCTCGCGCACCGCGCCGGCCAGGTCCGGGCCCAGCTGGGTGGAGTCGGCCCACGAGAGGTCGGTCGTGCCCCGGGAGGCCACGTACTTCGGGACGCGGTTGAACAGCTCGGCGATCTCGCCCTCCTTCTGGTGCGGCCAGTAGGAGGCGAAGAGGTCGTAGGTGCGCCGGCCGAGCAGCAGCGCGTCCGTGCCCTGGTAGGCGGCGAGGATCTGCGCCCCGGTGACCTCGTTCAGCAGGGGCGCCTGCCAGCCGCCGTACGGGAACCCCTCCGGGTCCTCGTCGGGGCCGCCGGGCGCCTGCCCGACGAGGTCGAGGGTCGCGAACAGTTCGATCTGGATGAGGCCCATGTCTGCACTCCCGATGAGCTGGGTCGGTCGGAGGGACCGGTCGGTCCCGTCGAGATGTAGACCGGTCGGCGCCGGAAAACTCATCGGCGCGCCGACACCCGGTTTCCGGACTCGCCGACCACCCCGTCCGGCGGTAGCCCGTCCGGGCACCGGAAGTCGGCCGGGCCGACTTCCGATGTCGGTCCGGTGCGGCAGACTTCCGGCCATGAGCAGCGCCGATCACGACGTCCCGACCTCCTGGAGCCGCATCGACGCCTGGCTCGCCGCGCACACCCGACGAGGCCCGGTGAGATCGGCCGGACCAGCGGGACCGGCGGGCTCGGCGGGACCGGCGACGGACGCGGCCCGGCTGGACGCGTTCGAGGCGGACCTCGGCCTGCCGCTGCCCGCCGACCTGCGGGCCTGGTGGCTGCTGCCCGAGGTCGCCGCCGGTCACTGGATCCCGGGCGAGTTCGCCCCGGTCCCGCTGGGCGAGGCTCTGGAGACCCACGAGACCTGGCTGCTGGTCGCGGCGCAGGAGGGCGACTCCTTCGACGGGAACGGCCGGCCCGAGAGCCGCTACCAGCGGGAGTTCATGCCGATCGCGTTGGACCCCGGCGGCGACGGACTGATCGTCGACCTGCGCCCCGGGGATACCCGGGGCGCGGTGTTCCGCTGGGACCATGAGACCTGGATCCTGGACGTTCCCCAGTGGGCCTCGGTGGCCTCGATGCTCCAGGACGTCGCCCAGGCGCTGGAGGCCGGGACGCCGGTGCTGCTCGGCCACGCGGCCCTCGGCGGCTCCCAGGCACCCGGCACCGCGACGGTCGACGCCGTAGGCGATCTCACCTGGGAGCCCACCACGGCGGGCCGTTGACGCGCTGGGCCCGGTACCCGTCGGCGGGGTCGACTTCCTGCGCCCAGCTGGTCCTCGTGGCTTCCGGTGGTCAGGGGGCGGAGTCGATGCGGACCGAGCCGATCGAGGTCGGCGGGTTGAAGAACAGGGGGCTCCGGCCCTGCCGGATCACGTTGCCGGTGCAGTTGCGGTACTGGAAGACGGTGGCGCTGCCGTTGCCCGCCCGGTTCCCCACGGCGATGCTCTGGATGTGGGTGGTCAGCGAGGGGTTGACGCACTGCCCGACCGTCACCTGCCGGGAGCTGACGGTGGTGCCGTCGTCGATCTGCAAGGACGTGGGGCCGGCGGAGGCCGCCGTGGTGGCGGTCGCGAGGACGGTCGCCAGGGCGATCGATCCGATGGTGCCGCCGGTGCGGACGAGCCGGGACGGGGAGACGCGCATAGGGGTGCCCTTCCTCGCGGGATCGTGCGGGATCGTGCGGGCCCGGGGGAGGGCCCGGTGCCACCTTGACCGAGGGCGGTCACGGCTGTCCCTAGGTTGGCCGGAAGTTCCCCCGAAAGAGCAACCGGCCCTGCGGAGTTGAGGGCGGCGCAGGAAGTCGACCCCGCCGACTTCCGGTGCGTACGGGCAAAAAAGGGGTTGGGGGATGATCGCCGGGGCTGGTAGCTTCCAAGCGACCGTGCAACCGCCCGAGGAGGTGAGACCCATGACCGCTGGACCCATATGGGTGCTCCCCCGCTCGTCACGGTCGGGCGATTGACGTAGGTGTCGCCGGGAGCGCCTCGACAGCCAGGCACTCCCGAAAGGCAACACCTCATGGACTCTGCACACTTCACCGCTCAGTCGTCCTCGAACGGCATTCTCGAGCGCGACTTCACCCTCGGCACCGCCCCCGGCGTCCCCGGTGTCCTCTGGTCCCCGGCCTCCGGCGCGGCCGACCGCGCGCCCCTGGTCCTGATGGCCCACGGCGGCGGCAACCACAAGAAGCACCCGGCGATGTCCGGCCGCGCCCGACTCCTGGTGGCCGGCTGCGGCTTCCACGTCGCCGTCATCGACGCGCCCGGCCACGGCGACCGGCCGCGCACGGCACACGACGAGGCGGAGATCGCCGCCCTGTACGCGGCCCGGGCGGCGGGCGAGCCGGAGGGCCCGATCGTCGTGCGCTACAACGACCACCTGGCGGAGCAGGCCGTACCCGAGTACCGGGCGCTGCTGGACGCCCTCCAGGAGCTCCCGGAGATCGGCGCCGACGGGCCGGTCGGCTTCTGGGGCATCAACATGGGCACCGCGATCGGCATCCCCTTCGTGGCGGGCGAACCCAGGATCTCCGCCGCCGTCTTCGGCCAGCACTGGCCGGACACCCTGGCCGAGCAGGCGAGGCGGATCACCGTCCCGGTCGAGTTCGACCTCCAGTGGGACGACGAGCACATCACGCGCGAGGAGGGCCTCGCGCTGTTCGACGCCTTCGCCTCGAAGGAGAAGTCCCTGCACGTGAACTCCGGCAGGCACAAGGACCTTCCCCGCTTCGAGGCCGACAGCGCGGCCCGCTTCTTCGCCCGACACCTCGGCCGCCCCACCACCCCCACCCCGCAGGCCTGACCACCCCGGTCGCGGCGCATGGCGCCCGGCGCGGGAAGTCGACGGGGCCGACTTCCCGCGCTCCGGGCGGGCCTCCCGAGGAGCGGCCCGATCGGGTACGGTGCGAACGGGAAGTGGGGAGGGAGGTCGACAATGAAGCGACCAGGGTACGTAGTTGCGGTGGTGCTCGACATCGTGCTGCTGGTCGGGCTGATCCAGGGATGGCTGCCCGCCAGCTCCGAGGGCTTCCGGCAGTTCCTGATCCTCTTCACCACCGTGGTCCTGGCGTTCGTCCTCTTCTCCGCGATCCGGCCGGGCCCGCGCGACTGACCGCACCCGCCCGGGTCGGTGGCTCCGTAGGGTGGTGACCTGCCGCCGGGGGGCGCCGACGCCGCGCCGGGCGGCCGTCAGTTCCGCGGTTTGGTACGCCGGGTGGGCTCGGCCGTGGTGGGGTCCTCGGGCCAGGGGTGGCGCGGGTAGCGGCCTCGTAGCTCGGCGCGGACGGCGCGGTAGCCGTCGCGCCAGAAGGACGCCAGGTCGCCGGTGACGGCGGCCGGGCGGCCGGCGGGGGAGAGCAGGTGGATGGTCAGCGGGACGCGGCCGGCGGCCAGGGCGGGGGTCGTGGTCCAGCCGAAGAGCTCCTGCAACTTGACTGCCAGGACGGGGCGTTCGGTGCCGTAGTCCACCCGTATCCGCGAGCCGGACGGGACGGTGATGCGCTCCGGTGCGAGTTCGTCCAGGCGGCCCGCTTCGCCGGTGGCCCAGGGCAGGAGGCGTTGGAGGGCGGCCGTGGTGTCGATCCTCGCGAGGTCGGCGCGGCGGCGGGCGCGGGAGAGTTCGGGTTCCAGCCATTCGTCGGCGCGGTCGAGCAGCGCCTCGTCGGAGACGTCGGGCCACGGGTCGCCGAGGGCGGTGTGGAGGAAGGCGAGGCGTTCGCGGAGCCCGGAGGTGAAGGTCAGCAGCTCGCTCACGCCTTCGCGGGCGAGGCCTTCCACCAGGGCGCCCCGGACGAGTGCCGGGTCGGGGCGCTTGAGGGGCTTCTCGGCGAGTTCGACGGCGCCGAGGGATTCGACCCGGCGGGCGGTGACTTCGCCTCGGCGGGTGTCCCAGTGGACTTCCTCGCGGGCGGTGACGAGCGAGGCGCCGGCCTGGAGCGCGGTGGACTCGTCCAGTGCCGCAGCGTGCAGCACCCGGGCGGAGTGCGAGCCGGCCGGGCGGTCGGCGACGGCGACGGCGAGCCAGGGGAGGGCGCCCAGCGCGGTGCCGGGGGCGAGTTCGGCGGCCGTGCCGGAGGCCATCAGGTACGGGCTGCGCTCGCCGGGGGCGGGCCGTTCGACCCGGGCGCGGGCGATGCGTTCGGGGAAGGCGAGGGCGACGACGAGGCCGACGGCGGTGGCGTCGGGCAGGGCGGTCGCGGGTTCGTCGGAGGTGGCGCGCAGCAAGCGGCGGACTTCGTCGCGCCAGCGGCCCGCGTACGGGTCCCGGGAGTCCTTCACCGCCCGCCACACCGCGCCGAGGTCGTCCCCGAGCGCACGCGGCGGTTCCTCGGAGAGCAGGGCGACCACCTCGGCGGCCCGCCGCGCGCCGACGGCCGCCGCCCCGTCGACCAGCGCGCGGCCCAGCCGTGGGTGCAGCCCCGTACGGGCGAGCCGGACGCCGCGATCCGTGGCCCGGCCGTCGGCGGAGACCGCGCCGAGGGCGGTCAGCGTCTGCCGGGCGGCGGCCATCGCGCCGGCGGGCGGGGCGTCGGGCAGGGCGAGCCCGGTGGCGTCCGGGTCGCCCCAGCAGGCCGCCTGGAGGGCGAAGGTGGTGAGGTCGGCGAGGGCGATCTCGGGGGTGGGGAAGCGGGCGGCGAGGGCGTCCTCGGCTTCGTTCCAGCAGCGGTAGACGGTGCCGGGGGCCTCGCGCCCGGCGCGGCCCGCGCGTTGGCGGGCCGCGGCGAGCGAGGCCCGTACGGTGACCAGCCCGGCCAGCCCCCGCGCGTGGTCGGTGCGCGGCTCGCGGGCGAGTCCGGCGTCGACCACGACCCGCACGCCGGGCACGGTGAGCGAGGACTCGGCGACGGCGGTGGCGAGGACGACCCGACGCCCCTGCGACGGGGTCAGCGCGGCGTCCTGGACGGCCTGCGGGGCGCGGCCGTGGAGCTGGAGCACGTCGGCCGGAACGCCGCTCAACTGCCCGGCGACCCGGGCGATCTCGCCGACCCCGGGCAGGAAGCAGAGCACGTCCCCGTCCTGCTCGCCGAGCGCCCGCCGCACCACGGCCGCGACGTGGTCGAGCAGGGCCGGATCGACCCGGGTCCCGTGCGCGGGCCGGACGGCGCGCGGCGGCGGCGCCCACACCACGTCCACCGGGTGGGACACCCCGTGCGCCGCCACCACCGGTGCGCCGCCGAGGAGTTCGGCCCAGGCCTCGGTGTCGGAGGTGGCCGAGGCGCAGACCAGCCGCAGTTCGGGCCGCAGCGCCGCCCGGACGTCGAGCAGGAAGGCGAGCGCGGTGTCGGCGTCCAGGTGCCGTTCGTGGCACTCGTCCAGGACGACCACGTCCACCCCGGGCAACTCCTGGTCGCGCTGGAGCCGTTGCAGCAGTACCCCGGTGGTGACCACCTCGACCACGGTGTCGGCGCCGACGCGCCGGTCCCCGCGCACGGTGTAGCCGACCTCGCGGCCCACGGACGAGCCGAGCAGCCAGGCCATCCGCCGGGCGGCGGCCCGGACGGCGAGCCGGCGCGGTTCGGCGACCAGCACCCGGCGCACCGGCCGGCCGTCGGCGAGCAGCCCGGCCAGAGCGAGCGGCACCAAGGTCGTCTTCCCGGTGCCGGGCGGGGCGGCGAGGACGGCCGTGCCGTCCCCGTCCAGGGCCTCGTGCAGCGCGGGGAGGGCGGTACGGACCGGGAGTTCGCGCCACGCGGGGTTCACGGGCCTCAGCCCCGCTCGGTGACGAAGATCGCCGTGCCGGGGATCAGCCGCCCGCGCAGCGGGGACCAGCCGCCCCACTCCTGCTCCAGTCCGGCCGGCCACTCGGGCTCGACCAGGTCGACCAGCCGGAAGCCCGCGGCGACGAGTTCGCGGACCCGGTCGCCCAGGGTGCGGTGGTGCTCGACGTAGGTGGCGTGGCCGTTCTCGTCCTGTTCGACGTACGGGGTGCGGTCGAAGTAGGAGGACACCGCGGTCAGGCCCTCGACGCCGGGCTCGTCGGGGAAGGCCCAGCGGATCGGGTGGGTCACCGAGAACACCCAGCGCCCGCCGGGCCGCAGCACCCGGTGCACCTCGCGCATCAGCTGCTCGGTGTCGGCGCTGAACGGGACGGCGCCGTAGGCGGAGCAGGCGAGGTCGAAGGAGGCGTCCGCGAAGGGCAGGACGGCGGCGTCGGCCTGGACGACGGCCACGGGCTCCACGCCCCGCCCGAGGTCGATCCGGCGGGAGTGCTGGAGCTGGCGGTAGGAGATGTCGAGGGCGACCGGGCGGGCGCCGCGGGCGGCCAGCCAGCGGGAGCACTGGGCGGCGCCGGCGCCGATCTCCAGCACGTCCCGGCCGGCCACGTCGCCGAGCAGGCGGGCGTCGGCCTCGTCCAGGCCCTCGGGGCACCAGGTGAAGCGGTCGTCGCCGAGGAACTCGCCGTGCTCGTCCTGGTACTCGTCGGCGTTGCGGTCCCACCAGTGCCGGCTGGCCCGGCTGCTCTCGCCGGCCCCGGCCTCGCGCCGGACCGCGTCGTCGCCGTCCTCCTCCTCGAACTCGTCGATTCCGTCGGCCCCTGCGGGAGAGGTGTCAAGATCGTGAAGGGAGGACTGGGGGGTGGTGGCCACGGTGACAATGCCCATCGCGTAGGGTATGGAGTGCGGAAGCGCCGCTGCTGCGAAACGACCCCATCGGGGCCGGGTCCTGGCGGTGGCATCCGGGGAAGGGCCCCTTCGGGCGCCACCGCGAGGTGCGCGATCGGAGGATATGGCCTGATCCGTACCAGGCTCCACCGTCTTGCCTCTTCTGGCGTTGACCGTGCCTGGCCGTCCCCGTATGCTACAAGTTGCGCTGCGGGCCTGCGCGCCTCGGACGGAGCAGGTCGCGCTCGCATCTGTCGAAGACCCCACGGTCGCAAGACGGACGCCGATTTCTCGTTGTTTACGGGATTTCCGGTGTGCCGTGCTCTTGGCTGTCCGGCTTTCGGTGGGAGCGATACGGGCCCTCCGCGTGGCATTACCTACGACTTTCATGTCCGTACCGGAGCCCTTTTCCTAATGACGAGCCCCACCGACTCCTCCCTCAGCACCACCCCGCAGGTCGCGGTCAACGACATCGGCGACGCGGAGGCGTTCCTCGCCGCCATCGACGAGACCATCAAGTACTTCAACGATGGCGACATCGTCGAGGGCGTCATCGTGAAGGTCGACCGTGACGAGGTCCTCCTCGACATCGGTTACAAGACCGAGGGCGTCATCCCGTCCCGCGAGCTCTCGATCAAGCACGACGTTGACCCGCACGAGGTCGTCGCCGTCGGTGACAACATCGAGGCCCTGGTTCTCCAGAAGGAGGACAAGGAGGGTCGTCTCATCCTGTCCAAGAAGCGCGCTCAGTACGAGCGTGCCTGGGGCACGATCGAGAAGATCAAGGAAGAGGACGGCATCGTCACCGGTACCGTCATCGAGGTCGTCAAGGGTGGTCTCATCCTCGACATCGGCCTCCGGGGCTTCCTCCCCGCCTCGCTGGTCGAGATGCGCCGCGTCCGCGACCTCCAGCCCTACGTGGGCAAGGAGCTCGAGGCCAAGATCATCGAGCTGGACAAGAACCGCAACAACGTGGTCCTGTCCCGCCGTGCCTGGCTGGAGCAGACCCAGAGCGAGGTCCGCCAGACCTTCCTCACCACCCTCCAGAAGGGTCAGGTGCGCTCCGGCGTCGTCTCCTCGATCGTCAACTTCGGTGCCTTCGTGGACCTGGGTGGCGTCGACGGCCTGGTGCACGTCTCCGAGCTGTCCTGGAAGCACATCGACCACCCGTCCGAGGTTGTCGAGGTCGGCCAGGAGGTCACCGTCGAGGTTCTCGACGTTGACATGGACCGCGAGCGCGTCTCCCTGTCGCTGAAGGCGACCCAGGAGGACCCGTGGCAGCAGTTCGCCCGTACCCACCAGATCGGCCAGGTCGTTCCGGGTAAGGTCACCAAGCTGGTTCCGTTCGGTGCGTTCGTCCGCGTGGACGAGGGCATCGAGGGCCTGGTCCACATCTCCGAGCTGGCCGAGCGCCACGTCGAGATCCCGGAGCAGGTCGTCCAGGTCGGCGACGAGATCTTCGTCAAGGTCATCGACATCGACCTCGAGCGTCGTCGCATCAGCCTGTCGCTCAAGCAGGCCAACGAGGCCCTGGGTGCCAACCCGGCCGAGGTCGAGTTCGACCCGACCCTGTACGGCATGGCCGCCTCGTACGACGACCAGGGCAACTACATCTACCCGGAGGGCTTCGACCCCGAGGCGAACGACTGGCTGCCCGGCTTCGAGAAGCAGCGTGAGGAGTGGGAGCGCCAGTACGCCGAGGCGCAGACCCGCTTCGAGCAGCACCAGGCCCAGGTCATCAAGAGCCGCGAGGCCGACGCCGAGGCCGCTGCCGAGGGTGGCGACGCCGTCGCCGCCGCTGCCGGTGGCTCGTACTCGTCCAGCAGCGACGAGGGCTCGGGCGCCCTGGCCTCCGACGAGGCCCTGGCCGCCCTGCGCGAGAAGCTGGCCGGCGGCCAGAGCTGAGGCTCTCGCCCCCCGCTAGCTGACAGCTAGGGAACGGGCCCCATCCGGATCACTCCGGGTGGGGCCCGTTTCGCGTTTCCGGCCGACGGTGTTGTGCTCTCCATCGGTTGTGTTCTCCACCCGTTTCGCGCGTCCTCCCGGGCCTTCGTTTTCCGGTTTGACTTATGTGTGGTTTATGTGAAGGGAAATGTGAGATGAGGCTCATTGCCCTGCTATAGGCCGGAGTTCGGGTTGCACCTACATTGAGTGGAGCTGCCCGAAAGGCTCCTTCATGCGCATGCGCAACCCCTCCTCCGCCGTCCCCACCGCCGTGGTCGGTGGCCGGCTCGCCGCGATCGGCCGGTTCTGTTTCCGCCACCGTCGGTGGGTGCTCGGCTTCTGGGCCGTGGTCCTCGTCGTCGGGGTGCTGATCGGCGGTCGGGTGTTCGAGGGCTCGGTGGCCGGGGCCTCCTCCGCGTCCGCCGAGGCGGACCGGGGCAGTGCGGTGGTCGCCGCGGCCGACCCGGTCAAGGGGACGCTGACCGCGGTGGTGGACGGCAGGCCGGTGGACGACCCGGTCGTCCGGGCCGCCGTGCAGAAGGCCACCGCCGAGATCGCCGCCCTGCCCGGGGTCGCCGGCGCCCAGGACCCGTACGGCTCCGGCCCGGGCGCGGCCGCGCTGCGGGCCGCCGACGGCAGGGCCGGTCTGGTCAGCGTACGGATGGCCGACACCGCGACCTCCGCGCAGACCGACGCGGCCACCCATCGGCTGGCCGCCCTGAACGGCGCGGGCGGGGCGCACGTGACCGTCGGCGGGGACCTCGTCCTCCAGCAGGAGGTCAAGAAGCAGACCGAGCAGGACACCCGCTTCGGCGAGATGGTGACCCTGCCGCTCACCCTGGTCGTCATGGTGCTGGTGTTCGGCGGCCTGGCCGCCGCCGCACTGCCGGTGATCGGCGCCGTCGCCTCGGTGGGCGGGGCGCTGCTGGCCATGTTCGGGTTCAGCCGGATCATGGACATCGACACCAGCGTGCTGCCGATCGCCACCGTGCTGGGGCTCGGGCTCTCGATCGACTACGCGCTGCTGATGGTGAATCGTTTCCGCGAGGAGCGCGGCCACGGCGCGGGCATCGCCGCCGCGGTCGAACGCACCGCCGCGACCGCCGGGCGCACCGTCGCCTTCTCCGGACTGACCGTGGCCGTCGCGCTGGCCGGCCTGTTCGTCTTCACCAGCCCGGTGCTGGGCGCGGTCGCCGCCGCCGGGGTCAGTGTGGTGGTGATCGCGGTCGCCGCCGCGCTCACCCTGATCCCCGCGCTGCTCGGCTTCGCCGGCGGCCGGATCAGGACACCGAGCGCGCCCGTTCCGGACGAGGGCTTCTTCAGCCGTACCGTGCGCCGGGTCCGCAAGCGGGCCGTGCTGGTCACCCTCGCCTGCGTGGGCGTGCTGATGGCGGCCGGGGCGCCGTTCCTGCACGCCGACATGCGCAGTTCCGGCGCCGCCGTGCTGCCCGCCTCCTCGGCCGGCCGGCAGGTCGCGGAGGCGATCGACCAGCGCTTCCCGCAGATCGCGGCCGCGCCGATCACGGTGGTGGTCGAGGGCGGGGCGCCGGTGGCGCAGGCGTACGCGGACGAGGTGGTGGCCAAGCTGCCGGGCGTCAGCGGGGTCCGGGCGGTGACGCCGGTGAGCGGGGCGGTCTCGACGGTCGACGTGCTGGTGCACGGGGACCCGCAGGGCGCCACGGCCAAGCAGGTGGTGGACGAGCTGCGGGCCGACCGGGGCGGGTTGAAGACCTACGTCACCGGTGGCGCGGCCTCGGTGGTGGACTTCCAGGACGAGCTGCTGGCGCGCGGGCCGTGGGCGCTGGGCCTGGTCGCGGCCGGGACGCTGGTGCTGCTGTTCCTGATGACCGGCTCGGTGGTGATGCCGGTCAAGGCGCTGCTGATGAACCTGCTGTCGCTGGGTGCCTCGCTCGGCGCGCTGACCCTGGTGTTCCAGGACGGCTGGTTGAGCGGGCTGCTCGGGTTCAGCTCGACGGGCGGGCTGGAGACCTTCATCCCGGTGCTGGTCTTCGCCTTCGCGTTCGGGCTGTCGATGGACTACGAGGTGTTCCTGCTCGCCCGGATCAAGGAGCTGACCGACCGCGGGCACGGCTGCGTCCGGGCGGTGGAGCTGGGCGTCCAGCGCAGCGGTCGGATCATCACCTCGGCGGCGCTGCTGATGGTGATCGTCTTCGCGGGCTTCGCGCTCGGGGACATGCTCATGGTCAAGCAGATGGGCATCGCGCTGGCCGTGGCCGTCGCGGTGGACGCCACCCTGGTGCGCTGCCTGCTGGTGCCGGCCGCGATGAGCCTGTTCGGCGAGTTCAACTGGTGGGCGCCCGCACCGCTGCGGCGGCTGCACCGGCGGTTCGGGCTGAGCGAGCACGTGGACCTGCCGGAGATCGAGCCGGCGGTCCTCCCGGCGCAGCGGCCCGCGGCCGGCGGGCCTGCCGTACCCGCGGAGCAGGACCTGGTGAAGGCCTGAGGCCTTCCGGGTTCACGCGAGGCGGTTCAGCAGGCCGACGGCGGTGCGCAGCTGCTCGCGCTCGGTGGTGCTGAGGCGGGACTCGATGGCCGTGGCGATGTGGTGCTCGCGGCGGGCGCGCTGGTCGAGCAGGGCGGTGCGGCCGGCCTCGGTGACGGCGATCAGCTGCTTGCGGCCGTCGGTGGGGTGGGGCTGCTGGGCGACCAGGCCGGCCTCGGACATCAGGGCGACGGTGCGGGCCATCGACTGGTGGCGCACCCGGCGGAGGTCGGCGAGTTCGGCGACGGTGTAGGAGCGTTCGTCGCGGACCAGCAGGCCGAGCACGGCCGCCTGGTTGGGCGGGAGCTCGTCGCTGTCGCGCAGGGTGCGGACCAGGCTGCCGAGGGCGGCGCGCAGGTCGGCGGCGAGATCCAGGGTGTCCGGGTGCGGGGCGTTGCTGGGCATGGGGGAAGTCTATCCGGAAGATGTGCAGCAAGACTGTACAGCTGTGCTGTATGGTTTCTTCCATGCGAATCACCAAGTTCGGACACGCCTGCGTACGCGTCGAGCAGGACGGGACCACGCTCGTCATAGACCCCGGAGCCTTCACCGACCCCGCCGCCCTGGCCGGGGCCGACGCCGTCCTGATCACCCACGAGCACATGGACCACTTCGAGCCGTCCCGGCTGCGCGCCGCGCTGGAGGCCGACCCGGCACTGCGGGTCTGGGCCAACCGCGAGGTCGCCGCCCAGCTGGACGGCGTCGGGCAGCGGATCACCGTCGTCGGCGAGGGCGACGCCTTCGAGATCGGCGGGGTCGGGGTCTCCGTCCACGGCGAGTGGCACGCCGAGATCCACCGGGACATCCCGCTGGTGAAGAACATCGGCTTCCTCCTCGACGGCCGGCTGTTCCACCCCGGCGACGCCTTCACCGTGCCGCCGCACGCCGTGGACACCCTGCTGCTGCCGCTCGCGGCGCCCTGGAGCAAGGCCGGCGAGGTGGTCGACTACGTCCGGGAGGCGGGCCCCCGGGTGGCGGTGCCGGTGCACGAGGCGACGCTCAGCCCGATCGGGCACATGATCGCCACCCGGCTGCTCGGGCCGGACGGGCCGGGCGCCGGTGCGGAACTGACCGTGCTGGGCGACGGCGAGAGCCTGGAGCTGGGCTGACGGTCCGACGGCCTGACGCCTCGGGCCCGGGACCGGGGCCGGGCCCGAGGCCGGGGCTTCGGGCCCGGGCTGCCGCGTCCGTAGCCGCGCCGGTAGCCTGACGCCATGCTGAAGATCGGACTGACCGGCGGGATCGGCGCGGGCAAGAGCGAGGTGTCCCGGCTGTTCGCCGCGCACGGCGCGGTGATCGTGGACTCCGACCTGATCGCCCGCGAGGTGGTCGCCCCCGGGACGGACGGCCTGGCGGCCGTGGTCGCCGAGTTCGGCCCGCAGGTGCTGCGGGAGGACGGCACGCTGGACCGGCCGGCCCTCGGGGCGGTCGTGTTCGCCGATCCGGAGAGGCTGCGGGCGCTGAACGCGATCGTCCACCCGCTGGTGCGGGCCCGCTCCGCCGAACTGGAGGCGGCGGCCGCGCCGGACGCGGTGGTGGTGCACGACGTGCCGCTGCTCGTCGAGAACGGGCTGGCGTCGCTGTTCGACCTGGTCGTGGTGATCGACGCGGACGACGAGGTGCGGCTGGACCGGCTGGTGCGGCTGCGCGGGATGGCCGAGGAGGAGGCCCGGGCCCGGATGGCCGCCCAGGCCTCGCGGGCGGACCGGCTGGCGGCCGCCGACCTGGTGATCGACAACGGCGGGCCGCTGGAGGCGCTGGCGGCGCGGGTCGACGAGGTGTGGGCGGAGCTGGTGGAGCGGGCCGCCGCGTAGGGCCGCGCCGTGGGGTCGGCCGGTCCGGTGGGCCGGACGGTCGGCGCATGAGGGGCCGGTTTCCACGCCCCCGTACCCGCGGAGCCCACCGTCCGATCATGTGACCGATCCGGTGGGCCGGAGGGGACTTGGAGGCCGGTCCGTGGGGAACGGAGCATGGAGTGATGGATGATCGATTCTCCGCTGAACCACTGACCGTCGAGCGCTTGGAGAGCTACTCCCGCGCCGAACAGGACCAGATCCTCGGCCCCGGCGAGGACCCGTACGGCGTCGCCTACACCGGGCTCACCTTCCGGCCCAAGGACGTGCACTTCGGCATCCGGGCCGCCGACGGCCGGCTCGTCGCCCACACCGGGCTGCTCCCGGTCCCGCTCACCGTCGGCGGCACCGACCTGGACGCGATCGGCGTCGGCGGCGTCTGCGTCGCCCCCGAGCGGCGCGGCGAGGGCCTGGCGCACGCCGTGGTCGGCGCCGCCGTGGACCACGGGCGCGCGCTCGGCTTCCGGTACGCGCTGCTGTTCTGCCGCCCGCCGCTGGCGGCCTTCTACCGGGGGCTCGGCTTCCGGGAGGTGGCCGAGGAGGTGACGGTCGAGCAGCCGGAGGGGCGGCTCGCGGTCATGCCGCTGCGCACCATGTGGCGGCCGCTGGCGGAGGGCGCCGGGTGGCCGGAGGGGCCGGTACGGCTGCGGTCGCTGCCGATGTGAGGGCCGATCGGCCGGGGCCACCGGGCTCCGGCGAGCTCGGGTGGGGTCAGGCGGGCGTCGCTTCGGTGCGGGCCGCGCGGGCGACGGCCGCCTGAGCCAGGGCGCGGATCATCGGGTGGGCCCGGGTGCCGTCGCCGGACAGCTCGGGCTGGAACAGCGAGGCCAGGAAGAACGGGTGCTCCGGCAGTTCGAGGATGCGGACCTCGCCGGACGTGTCCGCGCCGCTGAAACGCAGCCCGTGGGCGCGCAGCCGGTCCAGGTAGTCGGCGTTGAGGCCGTAGTTGCAGTGGTAGCGCTCCTGGGTGCCGGTGGCGCCCAGGGCGCGCTCGGCGAGGGTGCCGGGGGTGATCGCGACGGCGCCCTCGTGGCCGACCAGGGAGCAGCTGAGCGGGACGATCACCTGCTGGTCGAGGTCCGGGTCCTGTTCGCCGTGGACGGCTCCGGTGATGCCGCAGACGTTGCGGGCGAACTCCAGCACCGCGTGCTGGAACCCGGCGCAGGTGCCGAGGAAGGGGATGCCGTTCTCGCGGGCGGTCCGGATCGCGGCCAGGGCGCCCTCCTCGCTGCGGTACGGGCTGCCGGGCAGCAGCCAGACGGCGTCGAAGCCGTCGAGCGCGCCCGGGGCCCCGGCGTCCTCGGTGGGGATCCAGTAGGCGTCCAGGACCAGTTGCTCGCGTTCGGCGAGGGAGGCGAGCAGGCCGGGGATGCGGGCGTGCGAGCGGACGGCGGGGGAGCGGTCGCCGACCAGGGCGATCCGGGGGGTCAGGTAGGTCATGGGGCTATCCTGGCGCCGCATCCGAGATCAGCGCCAACGATGATTTCTTACACCCCGATCAGATCGGTTGATGACCGCAGTGGATCCGCAGCAGCTCCGCACCTTCGTCACCGTCGCCCGGCTCGCCTCCTTCTCCGAGGCGGCCCGGGACCTCGGCTACACCCAGTCCGCGGTGTCCCAGCAGATCGCCGCGCTGGAGGCCGACCTCGGCACCGCCCTGCTGGGCCGCCGCCCGGTCGCCCCGACCGCGGCCGGCCGGCGACTGCTGGAGCACGCCGCCCCGCTGCTGGTCCGGCTGGAGGCGGCGCGCGCCGATGTCGCGCGCCTGGCCGATGCCCCGAGTGCCCGGCTGGTGCTCGGCGCCACCCCACTGGCGGTCGGAGCGGCCCTGGGGCGTGCGCTCGGTGAAGTGCGCCGGGTGTTCCCGCAGGTGGAACCCGTCGTCCAGGTGCTCGCCCAGGGCGTGCTGCCCGCCCAGGTCGCGACCGGCGAGGTCGACCTCGCGCTGATCGACGGCCTGGCCGCGCCCAGCGACCCGCTGCCGCTGCCCGAGGTCGGCCCGCTGACCACCGTCGCCGTCGAGGAACAGCCGCTCGCCGTCGCCCTGCCCCTCGGACACCCGCTGGCCGACCGCCCCGGCCTCGCCCTCGCCGACCTGTCCGCCGCCCGCTGGCTGGACGCCCCCGACCTCACGCCCACCGCGGCCCGGCTGCGCGCCGCCGCCGGTACCGACGGCTTCCGGTCCGCCACCCGCTACCGCGGCACCGACCTGTACGGGCTGCTCGCGCTGGTCGCCGCCGGGCACGGACTGACCCTGCTGCCCGCGTCCGTCCTCGCCCGGACGCCCGAGGTCGCGTACGCCCTGGTCGCCGCGCCCCGGCTGGTGCACCGCACCGAACTCCTCCACGGCAGCCTGCCGGAGGGGCCGGCGGCACTGCTGGCGCGGCTGCTGGCGGGGTGAGGTCAGGCGCGGGGTGAGGCTGAGGTCGGGCGCGCGGTCGGGCTGAGGTCGGGTGCGCGGTCAGGCGCGCGGTCAGGCCGCGGTCCGTGCGTCGCTGCGGGCGAGGAAGTCCGCGACCGCGCCGGTGAGCGCCGCCGGGTCGTCCAGCCACGGGTAGTGGCCCGCGCCCGGCTGGACGGTGAGGGTGACGTCCGGGAAGAGCGAGGCCGCCGCGGCGGCCGAGGCCGCGGTGGGCCACAGGTCCACCTCCCCGGCGAGCAGCAGCACCGGGCAGCTGAGCGCGGCCAGTCGGCGGCGCAGCCCCTCGGTGTCGGGGGTGTAGCCGGCGTAGTAGTGCTCGCTGACCGGCAGGGAGCGCTGGGCCGGGTCGGCGGCGGCGTGGGCGCGGGCCGCGGCGTCCCAGCGGCCGTACATCAGCGGCTCGAAGGCGAAGCGGTGCCGGGCGGCCTCGGCGAAGGTGGTGGCGGACCGCATGCCGTCGTACGCGGCGACGGCCTCGGCGTGCCAGGGCTCGCCCGCCCGGGCGGCGATCACCTCCCGCGCGCCGGTGTCGGAGGGCAGGCCGACGGCGGCGAAGGAGGGGGTGAGCAGGGTGAGGCTGGTCAGGCGGTCGGGGTGGGCGGCCGCGTAGAGCATGGCGAGGGCGCCGCCGGCGGAGTGACCGAGCAGGTCGATCCGGTCCAGGCCGAGGTGGCGACGCAGTGCCTCGACGTCGGCGACCAGGCGGTCGACCCGGAAGCTCGTCGGGTCGGCGGGCGTCCCGGAGGCGCCGGTGCCCCGGGTGTCGGGCAGGATCAGGGTGCGGTGGGCGCTCAGGCCGCCGAGGTCGCCGAGGTACTCGGCGGCGCGGCCGGGGCCGCCGGGGAGGCAGAGCAGCGGCGGGCCGTCGCCCAGGGTGCGGAAGGCCAGGTCGGTGCCGTCGTACGAGGTGAGGAACTCCATGGCGGACAGCCTGGAGGGCCGGTGCCCGCACGGCTATCGTTCAGCCAGGACTGAATGATCGAGGGCTGAACGGTCGAGGACTGAACGATCGAGGGGCGGTGGCCGCGTGGCGGTGGAGATCCGGCTGTCGGCGGCGGAGGTCGCCCGGGTGCGGTTCGCGGTCTCCCCGCTGGCCGAGACGGTGCTCGGGCTGCGGCTGACGCTCGGGGTCGGCGGGCACGACGTGCACCGGGGGTGGGTGCGCGGGGCCCGTCCGGTGCTCGCCCGGGAGCCGGAACTGCCGCTGCTGCGGGCCCTGTTGACGGGGTGCCTGCCGTCCTTCCTGTTCCCGGTGCCGGAGTCGCGGCTGCCCTCCTTCGAGGCCGAACTGGCCGGGCTGCGGGCGACCGACCCGGCGTACACGGCGGCCGAGTGCGCCGCCGCGCTGGGCGCTGCCCGGGCGCGTGAACTGCCGGGCGCCGAAGAGCTGTTGAGCCGGGTCGCCGATGCGTTGGAGCGCTTCCACGGCGAGCTGGTCGCCCCGCACTGGGGGCGGATGCGGGCCCTGCTGGAGGCGGACCTGGGCCGCCGGGCGGTGACCCTGGTGGACCGCGGGGTGGAGGGGCTGTTCGCCGAGCTGCACGGCGATGTCGTCTGGCGGGAGGGCGAGTTGCTGGTGCACGGCCGTCGCCGTACCGGGTCGGTGTGGACGGTCGAGGCGGGCGGGCACGGCCTGGCGCTGCTGCCGTCGGTCTTCGGCTGGCCGGACGTGATCGTCGACCACTCCCCGCGCGCCGCCGCCTCGATCCGCTACCCGGCGGCCGGCGTCGGCCTGTTGTGGGAGGAGCCCCGGCCGTCCTCCGCCGGGCTGGCCGCCGTGCTGGGGCGCACCCGCGCGGAGCTGCTCGCCGTGCTCGGCGAGCCGTCGAGCACCCCGCAGCTCGCCGAGCGGCTCGGCGTCACCCCGAGTGCCGTCTCCCAGCACCTCGGCGCGCTGCGCGGCGCGGGGCTGGTGGCCACCCGGCGGAGCGGGCGCAACGCGCTGCACCTGCCGACGGCGCTGGGGGCGGTGCTGGTGGGGGAGCCGGGCGCCGTTCCGCCGGGGCCCGGGGGCTGAGGGCCGGAGCCCCCGCTCGGGGGCGGGCGGACGGGTCCGACTGCCCGGGGCCGGGCGGATGTGGAGGGGGTGGACACCACTCGTTCACGTCCCGCACCTGACGGTCGTCGCGCGGGCGGTGCTGTCATGGGCACAGTCGCCCGGCGAACGGCCGGGCCGGACCGGGAGAGCTTCCCCCATGATGCTCCGTCAGCGTCCCACCGTCATCGCCGCGGTGATCGCCCTCGCCGCCGCCGGGCTCGCCACCGGCACCGCGCAGGCCGCCACGGCCGCCCACAAGCCGGGCAAGTCCGGTGCCACGGCCGCCAGTTGTTCGCAGGCGTACCTGCCGCTGCCCGACCCGTCCTGCACCCCCGGCGCGTACAACCCGGCGGTCACCCAGGCCACCATCGGCCAGACCATCTGCGTCTCCGGCTGGACCGCCACCGTGCGCCCGCCGACCAGCTACACCAACGCGTTGAAGACCCAGCAGATCGCCCAGTACGGCTACTCGGACACCAACCTCTCGGACTACGAGGAGGACCACTTCGTCCCGCTGGAGCTCGGCGGCGACCCGCGCGACCCGCGCAACCTGTGGCCCGAGCCGCGCTACGGCACCGAGCCCGCGCAGAGCAAGGACTCGGTCGAGACCAGATTGAAGAACGCGGTGTGCGGCCACAAGGTGACCCTCGACGCCGCCCGCAGCGCGATCGCCAGTGACTGGACCACCGCGCTCAGCCGCCTGGGGCTGTGACCCCGCGGGGTTGAAGGAAGCCGCCAGGTCCGTCCGGTCCCCTGTGCCGGACGGGCCTGGCGGCGGTCTGTCGGTACGTCAGCTGCAGCCGGGGAAGGCCTCGCAGAGCGGGGCCGTCATGCCGGTGGCGACGTACTTGTCCTCGGGCGCCTTCCAGGCGTCCTTGGGCTGGGCGCCGCCCTTGGCGGTCGCCCAGACGGACAGCTCGGTGACCGCCCCGCCGCCCAGCACCACGTACTCGTGCAGGGTGGCGGTGGAGCCGTCGGGCTGCGGGGCCGTGACGGTGGCGGCGAAGTAGGGCGCGTCGGCCGCGCTGGTCACCTTGACCGTGGCGCCGGGCGCCGTCCGGGCGCAGTTCGTCACGGCCTCGACCAGCCCGCGCTTGATCGCGTTGGCGGTCTGGGCGTTGCCGCTGCTGTGGGTCGGGTCGCCCCAGAAGTCCACGGTCTGCTGGGCCGTCCAGCGGTCCCCGCCGAAGCCGACGGCGGCCTTGGCCCGCGCAGCGCCGTCGGTGTACATGTACTCGTCGCCCTTGGGCGGCGCGGCGTGGCACAGCTCCATGCCCTTGAAGCCGATCGGCCCGGTGACCGGCTTGGCGTTGGCCGCCAGCGGGGCGAAGTGGTAGGTCTCGTCCATCGGGATGCTCTTGGTGTCCGCCCAGGCCTTGGCCGGGACGCCCTTGCCCTGGTCGGCGCCGGTGGTGGGCTTGGCGGTGCCGCCGGGCTGGGCCGTGCCGGTGGCGGGCGCCGCGGTGGTCGGCGCCGCCGGGGCGGCGCTGCGGCCGCCGTCCTGGCCGCCGTTGTCCGGTCCGCAGGCGCTCAGGGCGCCCGCACAGAGCAGGGCGGCGGCGGTGACGGTGACCAGGCGGGTGCTGCTGCGCACGTGACGATCCCTCGGGTGTCCGGTGTCGTGGAGCGGGGCCGGGGCCGGCGGCGCGTCGGCCGCCCGACTCCGCCGCCCGGCCGACCCGTGAGCGCGGGCACTCGGCATGGCTGTTCCTCCCCCGTTGCTGCTGCCGTCAGGCCCCCTGGCTCCGCAGCTCACCGCAGGTCTGAGGAACGGTCAGAGCGGGTGCTGCGTCGACGGCGGACGAAACCTATGACACGGCGGCGCCGGTCGCAAAGCGGGATTCCGCCCGGCGCGCGGGCGAATGAGGCGGTTGCAGCGGACTGGTGGCGAACATGTGTGCAGCCGCGGCGGAACGTCTGTCCGGCGGGGGAGTGCCGTTCGGCCGGTCCGTGGGGGCCGGATCCCTTGGCGGGCAACGGATTCAGGGCCCCGGGGCCGGGAGCCGGCGGGTGGGCCGGGGCCGTTCGAGGCGGTGTCGGCCCGCCCCGAACGGGCTGCCGATGCCAAGGCTTCCTCCCGGCCGCCGGGCGGATGTGATCCCACCCACGGTCCGGGTCGGGGCAGGTCGCGCGGGGTGTTCGGCCCGGTGCGGCGGCGGGGTGTCCGGTAGGCCCGCTACGGCTGTGGGCGGGTGCCCGGGACGCCGAGTTGGGCGGCGAGCCAGGGGAGGGCCTGGGCGAAGGTGGCGGAGCCGGTCTGCCAGCTGTGCTTGCCGGAGCCGACGGCGGCGGTGGTGCGGATGCCGTCCTTCCTGGCGGCCGCCTCCAGGGCCTTGGCGGACTCGATCTGGGCGTGCTCCTCGTCGCCCTGCCCGAAGTAGCCGGAGACGCCCTGGTACTTGGGGTGGTGGGCGAGCACCGTCAGCGGGTCGTGGGCGGCCCAGGCCGCCGCGTCGCCGCCGTACAGCTCCTGGATGGTGTGGTCCTTGTCGCCGATGTACGGGCCCTTGTCGCCGGAGAAGTCGCCGAAGTGGGTGAAGACGTTCGGGTGCTCGACGACCAGGTCGACGGCGCAGGTGCCGCCCATCGACCAGCCGGCCACCCCCCACTTGTGGGGGTCGGTGGCGGCGTTGAAGGTCTTCTGGACGTACGGGGGGACGTCCTTGAGCAGGTGGCTCTCGGAGTTGCCGTGCGGGCCGTCCACGCACTCGGTGTCCACCCGGAAGCCGCCGGTGGCGTCGACGAAGACCAGGATCGGGGCGAAGCCGTTGTGCTTCGCGGCGAACTCGTCGGCGGTCCGCACCGCGTTGCCCGAACGGATCCAGTTGTCGGGCGCCGCGAACTCGCCGCCGATCATCTCCAGCACCGGCAGCTTCGGCCGGGTCTTGCTGCGGAACCAGGCGGGCGGCAGGTAGACCAGCTCCTGGCGGTGGGTGAAGCCGCTCGCGGTGTCCGGGATGTCGACCTGGACGATGCGGCCGGTCGTCGTCTTCCCGTGGATCGAGGAGACCTCGGCCAGGGTGATCTGGTCCGGTAGCGGCTGCCCGCTGAGTTCGCCGATCGCGTCGTCGACCGTCGGGTAGTAGCCGGTGGCGATGTTCACGCTGTTCGCGGCGCAGAACAGTGCCAGCAGGACGGTCGGCGCCACCAGCGCCCGCCGCCACCACCGCGCGCCGCGCCAGCCGAAGCCCAGGACGGCGAGCGCCGCGATCGCCACCCCGCTCCACAGCCACACCCCGAACGGGATCGGGTCGGTGATCCCGGACAGGGTGAGGACGGCGACGGCGAGCAGCGCGGTGACCGCCAGCGCCGTACCCAGCGCGATCGGCCCCCACTTGCGCTGCCACGCCCGGTCCCGCAGGCCCACCGCGGTCAGGAACAGGGCGAGGGCGGCGGCCTGGACGGTCCAGGGGAACCAGCCGTCGAGCAGCGAGACGTTCATGCGCGGAGGCTAGGGGCGGTGGATGAGAAGGGGCTGAGAGGCTGACCGTTCGCTGGTGGTTCGCTGACGATGGGCTGGGAGTGGGTTCGCGGTCAGAGGGTGTAGTCGGCGTGCGGGGTGCCGCGCTGCCAGACGGTCTCGAAGGCGCCGGAGACCAGGTCCAGCACGGCCGGGTCCTCGGAGGCTGCGTGTCGGTGCGGGCGGCGGGTGAGGGCGTCGGGTTACAGCCGGGTGCGGGCGTAGGCGGCGAGGCGGGCGAGGGCGGCGTGGGCGGGCGGGCCCCAGGTGGCCTTGCCGCCCGGGCGGCCGTGGCGGCCGGCCTCGCCGATGTGGACGCCGCCGAGGGCGCGCATGACGGCCCAGCCGCGGGCGCGGCGCAGGGTGGCCCGGTCCGGGGCCGGTCGGTAGGCCCGGTGGAAGAGCTCGGCGCCGCCGTCCGGGAGGAGGGACCAGGCGGCGGCGAGGTCGCTCGCCGGGTCGCCCGCGCAGAGTTCGCCGAAGTCGACGACGCCGCAGAGGGTGCCGTCGGCGGTGAGGACGTTGGCCGGGTGGAGGTCGCCGTGGATCCACAGGGCCGGGCCGGTCCAGTCGGGCGCGGTGACGGCGTCCTCCCAGACGGCGCGGACGGCGTCCGGGTCGGGGATCAGCCCCACGGCGGCGGCCGAGGCCAGCCCCGCGATGACGTGCTCGGCCTGGGCGGCCAGTGGCTCGCCCCGGGCGCCGGTGGGGGCGGAGGCGGGGGCGGGCCGGTGCAGGGCGCTCAGGAAGGCGGCCAGGGTTCCGGCCGCAGCGGCGGCGCGGGTGACGGGGGCGCGGTCGGCGGGCGTGCCCGGGACCCAGGTGGTGATCAACCAGGGGTGGGGGAAGCGCTCGGAGGGCTCGCCGAGGCGCCGGGGTGCCGGGATCGGCAGGGGGAGGGGCTGGGGGAGAGCGGGCAGCCAGGCGTGTTCCTTGCGCAGCAGGGCCCCTGCCGACTCCGTCTCCCAGGGCACCCGGACGGCGAGGTCCTCGCCGAGCCGCCACATCTGGTTGGTCCAGCCGAGCGCACCGAGCCGCAGCGGGAGCTCGGCCAGGTCGGGGTGCTGGTCGCGCAGGAGCTGCCGGACCAGCTCCTCGGTGATCTCGATCTCGGTACGGGGCATGGAGGGAAGGGTAGTTGGGTGCCGCGAGACGGCCTACGCCTAGGGTGCCGAAACCGTGGGCGCCGTCCAGCTGGCCAGGACCCGGAGGGACTGCGCGGTGGGGGAGTTCGGCTCGACGTTGTAGACGCACAGCGTCTGCTCCGCGTCGCCCGGCACCTGGAATGACTCGTAGGAGAAGTGCAGCTCCCCGACCAGGGGATGGTGGTAGTGCTTGGCGCCGTGGGTGCGGCGCAGCACCCGGTGGTCGTTCCACCAGCCGGTGAACTCCGGTACCTGGAGCGTGAGTTCGCCGACCAGATCGGCCAGCCGGCGGTCCTGGGGATAGCGACCCGCCTCGAACCGGAGCATGGCCACCGTTTCGGCGGCGAGCCGCTCCCAATCACCCACCGTCTCCCGGGCCTTGGGGTCCAGCAGGTAGTAGCGGGCCAGGTTGCGGCGGTTGGCGGGCAGGGCGTCGAAGTCGGTGAGGACCTCCCGGGCGAGCCGGTTGGAGGCCAGGACGTCGGTGCGTCGGCCGAGGATGAAGGCCGGGACACGGTCGAGCGTCTCCAGCATCAAGTACAGCCCCGGGCGCACCCGTTGGGCCGTGGCCGGGGCGCGGCGGGTGGCGGGCCGGGGGTCGGAGTGGAGGAGGTCGGTGAGGTGCTCCCGCTCGGTGTCGTCCAGACGCAGGGCGCGGGTGATCGCGTCGACGACCTCGGGGGACGGGTTGAGGGCCCGCCCCTGCTCCAGGCGGGTGTAGTACTCGGTGCTCACCCCGGCCAGCCTGGCCACCTCGTCCCGGCGCAGCCCGGGCACCCGGCGGACCCGCCCGTCGGCGGGCAGCCCGGCGGTCTCGGGGGTGACCCGGGCGCGGCGGGAGCGGAGGAAGCCGGCGATCTCCTTGGTGCGGTCCATGACTCCATTGTCGGTGCGGGGGCGCGGTGGCGGACGGTCCTGGGTGGCCCTGGCAGTACCTGCCTGGACAGGGCCAGCTATGGCGTCCCGAGGGGCCGGCGCGGGGGCTGTACTGGATCTGTGGCCGACCGGGAACGGCGGCCGATCCCACACCCCTGGAGCGTAAGAGCCATGTCCACGAACACCACCTCCCTTCCGCTCGCCGGCCGCGTCGCCGTCGTCACCGGGGCTTCGAGCGGCATCGGTGCGGCCTCGGCCGAGAAGCTGGCGGCGCTGGGCGCCCGGGTCGTCGTCCTGGCGCGGCGGGCGGAGCGGCTGGCCGAACTGGTCGAGCGGATCGAGAAGAACGGCGGCAGCGCGGTGGCGATCGCCGCCGACGTGACGGACGTCGAGGCGATGCAGGCCGCCGCGGCGCGGGTGGCGGCCGAGTTCGGCGGTGCCGACCTGCTGCTGAACAACGCCGGGGTCATGCTGCCCGCCCCGATCGAGGAGCTGGCGACCGCGCAGTGGAAGCAGCAGATCGACCTCAACATCACCGGCCTGATGAACGCGATCGGCGTGTTCACCCCGCAGCTGGTGAAGGCGGCCGCCGAGCGCGGCGTGGCCGACCTGATCAATACGTCGTCCATCGCGGCGCAGAACATCTTCCCGACCTTCGCGGTGTACTCCGGCACGAAGGCGTACGTCAGCCACCTGTCCCGGACGCTGCGGGCCGAGCTGGGGGCGAAGAAGGTCCGGGTGTCGGCGGTCGAGCCCGGCATCGTCGGGACGGAGCTGCAGAGCCACGTCACCGACCAGGGCGCGCTGGACTGGCTGGAGGGCGCGAAGGCCGCCATGGAGTGGCTCACCCCGGAGGACGTCGCGGAGACCGTCGGCTTCATCGCCACCCTGCCGCCCCGGGTCAACCTCCAGCAGGTCACGGTGATGCCCACCGGCCAGCCCAGCTGAGCCGCAAGCCCCTGCGATGGCGGCCCCGCGCAGCGTGCGCGGGGCCGCCCGCGCTGTGTCAGGCGGTGGTGGCGGCCGTCGATTGCTCCCGGCACACCGTGTAGTAGACGAATCCTTCGGCTTCGTCGATGCGAGCGAATCCGGCTTTGGCCAGCACCCGGCCGGAGGACGGGTTGGCCGTGCGGTGCTTGGCGACGACAGAATCCAGGTGCAGTGTGTCGAACGCGAGAGCGAGCACAGTGGTGACTGCCGCAGTGGCGTACCCGCGGTACCAGGTGTCTTCGCGCAGGATGTAGCTCAGTTCGGCCCGGGCTGCGGTGGTGTTGAGCTTGACCACGCCGACGAGGTCGCCGTCCACTTCGATGCCGAGGACGTAGTGAACCCGCGGGCGTTCTTGGGCCCATGATCGGGCCTGTTCCACGTACCGGATTGCCTCGGCCTGTTCCATGGCGGTACGCCCGAGGTGGCGCACCGACGAGCCGCTGTAGATCCGGCGTACCGCGTGGGCGTCATCGGCCGCGAGTTCCCGAAGCCTCACAACTCCTCGAGCGCTGTCGCGAGTTCGGTGGCTGTCGGTCGGCTCCGGGCGGGTTCGCGAAGGACCGGCCGAAGCACGGCCTGAAGCGTCGGCCAGGGTTCGTCGGGGCGGAGCGGAATTCTTCCGGTGGCGATGGCCGCTCTGCGTGTCCCGGGGCCGACGCCCGGGCCGATCCCAACGGCGTCGTAATCAAGGGGCCATTGGCCGGTGACGCACGTCCATAGTGTGCCTGCGAGGGCGTAGGCGTCGGATTCAACGGTCGCCCGCACCGGCCGGACGCCGGACTCGACGGCGGCGGCGAGTTCCGGGGCGATCAGGTGAGTGATGCCGCCTTGGAAGATCGGCGACGGGGGGAAGGCCGGCGACCAGGCCCAGGCCAGATCGAGGAGTCGCACGCCGTGCTCGGTGTGGACTCCATGAGCGGGCTGGAGGTCGGCGTGTACCCATCCGGCGGCGTGCAGGTCGGCGACAGCCTGGCAGAGATCGACGGCTCCGGCGAGGGCCTCCGCGTGCCCGTTGCCGCCGTTTCGGACCGGCTTGAACAGATCCCAACTGGAGGGGCCGATGAGCCAGGGAGTGACGTACCAGACGCCCCTGTTGTACCGGCCGATGATGACGGAGTAACCGGAGAGCTGGTCAAGGACCGAGCCTTCCCGCGCCGTGATCTCCGCGCCCTCGCCGCACCCGGCCTTGATCGCCACAGAACCCATGGGGCCGGTCGCCTTCCAGACGGCGGATCCGCGTCGGTCGGTGATCTCCGTGAGGACGATCGGGCCGCAGATCGCCTCGGCGGCCTTCACCGCTTCGTCGGGGCAGGCAACGAAGTCGACCATGCCTGTACCGCCTTCCAATCGCAGGGGATGTGTTCGAACACGTCTCGGCCGTCATCGTCGGCGGCCGCAAGGGCTTGTGCCGCGCCGGGGGTGTTGGCGAGGAACCGCGGGTCACGCGACCGGACGGCTGCCCGCACCGGAAGAAACGAGAACGGGGCTGGCGGGATGTTCCGGCCGAAGCTGTCGGTCTCCCGACGGCCCGCGGGGAACTTGCCGAACAGCACGCCCACCGGCGCGTACAGGTTGCGCAGCGCCCAGTACGGGCGGCGCAGCAGTTCCTGATGATCGGTACCCGGCACCGAGCCGAGGATCACGACGTTCTCGCAAGTCAGGATTCCGTGCGGGCGGCACTTCAACGGCCTGATCCACTCGGCCGCCTGGACCCCGGCGTGGAACAACTCGGCCTCCACGGCGTCCCGGTCGGTACTGGAGATCTCGTACACCGTCCACCCGGTCTGCTGTCGACCTACGGACGGAGCCAGGAACGGGCAGCGCTCGGCCATGCTCGAGAGGTACTCGGACACCTCGACGCTGGCAGGGTTCTCGGAGCGGCCTTCGATGAGGCGGAGCGCCCCGACAGTGTGCCGGGGCGCTCCGCCGACCCGCATCGTGGTCACGACGCGGTCTTCTCCGGGACCGCGTCGTCGTCACCAGGTGCGGGGGAGCAGTCCCACTCAGCCCAGACCTGCCCGGTTTCGCGGTAGCGGGCCAGGGCCTCGACGTCGACCGTGCCCGCGGTGTTGGTGAACCAGACCTGCGGCAGGGGCCCGTACGCCTCCTCGTACGCGGTGACCCAGGGGATGACGCCCCGGCCCTTGACCGGGAGGTGCCGCAGAGCGCGCCCGGCGTGGTGGGCGGTGAACGCCGCGTGGTCCTCCGGGTTTTCCAGGAGCCGGTGCCACACCGCGTCGATCGTGCTGGAGAACATCTGCGGTGCGGCCTGCCCGGAGTCGAGGAGCCGGCCGGCGATGGCGAAGAACTTGCCCAACTCGGCCAGTTCGGTGGTGGGGGGCGTGGGGGACTGGATGGCACGGGACACCGAGGTCTCCTTGCGGTCGGGGGTGCTCCGAGTGGAGGAGCACCAACGACGCTACGGACCAACGAGAGGCCCTCACAAAGAAGTTGCGAGTAGTTGCGACTCGATCACCCTATGGATTCGAGGACGGTGGTGATCAGCGCGCGGGCCTTCGCGCCGTACACGGCCATCTGGGACAACTCGGTGAACACCTGGTCGTACATCGCGATCTCGTGCGGTTGCGTGAGACGCAGATGGCCGGATATGAGTTCGACCGATGTCTGGAGGCTGTCGAACATGTAGAAGTCCTCGGCCGGCGACCGGAGCCGTCCCTGCTGGAGCGGGAGAACGCCGATGCTCATGCGCGCCAGAGCGCTCACCGCGATGAGGTGTCGGAGTTGGGCCCGCATCGTCTCCGCATCACAGACGCTGCTGTGGAGCACCGATTCCTCGATGAGTAAGGCGAAGGTCTGATTGCCCGAGAACAGCATCCGCTGGCGTTCCATGCGGGCCTCTACCGCGGCTGCGACGTCATCGGCCGTCACTCGGGACCGTTGGACGGCGCGTAGCACCGCAGTGGTGTACTCGCGGGTCTGAACCATGCCGGGGACAACCCGGCTTGCGTAGACGCGGAAGGCGCGGGTGCGCTGGTAGAGGCCGAGGACCGACTCCTGTGCCTGGCGAAGACCGGAGCGTTCCATCCGCCGCCAGTCCATGTACATGGTGTCAACGGCGCGGGCGGACGCGACGAGATCCTCGGCTTCGCCCTCGGCGTCGCACGCTGTGCACCAGGACCGGATGTCGGTCTCGGAAGGAGCGGCCAGTCCGGCCTGGAGGCGCGACGCCTTGGACTTGTGCCAGCCACAGCGCTCGGACAACTCAGCACTGGTCAGGCCGGCATTCTTGCGGATCTCTTGAAGCCGGGCCGCGAATACCTTTCGAGCTGCTACGACGCTGGACGACGGTGAGTAGGACATAACGGATCACAGGGTGCCGGAATCGTCCTCGCCAGGTCAGACGGTGTACTTCTCGTGCGGGACGGCTCGATCCCATACCGCTTCGAAAGCATCGGAACAGAGCTTGACGGCAGCCTGGTCCTCGGTGACTTCGCCGCCCAGTGAGTCCCCGTCACCGGAGAAGTGGCCCCAGCGGACAATCCGGTTGTCGAACAGCCAGAAGTCGTTGCCCGGCAGCGCGATGGAGGATGCCCTGCGTCTCGGAAGCCAGCGAACCAGCTCACCAGCACGGACGTTCGGGAACGTCACGTCGTACTCGTACCTGATGTACTCGCTCACCGGCTCGGAGACGATACGGGCACGGCGGATCTCCACACCGCGGGCGACGGCCTCGGCGATTACGTCCAGCCACGGCCTCCACCAGGAGGCCCGGTCGTCCGGGTCCAGCCGGTGGCCGGCTCGCCACGCGTGGAGAGCCGGGTCGTCCTGCATGTATCCGTCGCGCATCTCCAGATGAACCGCCGAGCGCCGGGTGTCCCTCAGCAGCTCATCGAGTTTCGGAACGCTCTGCGACATCACATGCCTCCCTCAGCGCCGACACCATCCGGGCGGGGAACCGCACGGCCAGCTCGTGGTCGGGAATGCTACCTGTCGTCAGACACTCGGCCAGGGTGTCCTTGCTGAGCTTGAATCCCTGGATGACGACGTCAGAGGTCTCCTCGTCGACCCACACGGTCGGGGAGTCACCGTCCGGGCTGTTGGGGTCTTTGGCGATGAATCGCAGCGACATGGTGGCCTCCAAGACCTGAGTGTTGCGCGGTGCCGCACAGCCTGGGCACTCCAATGGTGGCCGTGACGGGAAGGTGCTGTCAGGTACTCGGGCAAATTGGTCTGGATAGGGCGGCCCCGCGCATACTGCGCGGGGCCGCCCGCGCTGTTTCAGGGGGTGGCGGGGAAGTCGTCCGAGCGGATGCCGGCGATGAAGGACTGCCAGGCTGAGGGGGAGAAGGCGAGCGCGGGGCCGTGGGGGTCCTTGCTGTCGCGGACGGCGACAGAGCTGACCAGTTGGCCGAACTCGACGCAGTTGTCGTTCGGGTTGCTGGCACTCGACTTGCGCCAGGCGACGGGGAGTGTCGAGGCGACTTCGACGCAGTCCCCGCCGGAGGGGTTGCTGTAGCTGCTCTTTCGCCATTCAAGGCCGACTGACACGTGCAGGACCTCCCGAGGCTTGGTGTGGGCTGCCCGCGCAGCCCGGGCAGCCCACGGTACTGGGTCAGTTGGTGGCCGGGAACTCGCCTGCTCGGAGACCAGCCACGAACGCCTGCCAGGCCTCTGGGGTGAAGCTGAGCGCGGGGCCGTGGGGGTCCTTGCTGTCCCGGACCGGGACTATGTCATCGAGTCCGTCGGCGATCTCGATGCAGTCACCTTGACCGTTGCTGTAGGTGCTCTTGCGCCAACTGGCCTTCTGGAATTCGTGATTCACGGGGAGTACTCCTCTGCGACTTCCCTCAACCATGCGATGGACCTCTCGGGCTGGACCGACGACGCCATAAGGCGGTGGAAGGCATCCTCGTGGCGGGCGATCTCGTGAGGCCGTTCCGAGTAGATGCTGCTGGTGGTTGCCTCGGAGTACGCCACGCTGCCGGGGATGTCGTTGAACGAGAGGATGGAGAAAGAAGCGCCCATGGCCGCGTGTGCACCGGCGGAGAACGGCAGGACCTGAATGGTGATGTGTGGGTGCTCATCCGCCATCGTGGCAAGGTGATTCAACTGATCAGCCATGGTCCGGCTGCCGCCGACCGGTCGCCGTATGACGGCCTCGCCGATGATTGCCCACAGCTGAGGTGGCTCGCGGCGATCGAGGATCTGCTGACGATCCATCCGCAGGGCGACCCGCCGATCCACTTCTTCGGCGGATTCAGTGGGGTTCATCGCACGGATCACGTGCCGCGCATATTCCTCGGTCTGTAGAAGCCCCGGAACCAGCTCGCACTGATAGGTCTCGATCTTCGCGGCGTCGGACTCGAAGCCCACGTAGGCGCGGAACCAATCCGGCAATGCCTCGCCGTACGCGTGCCACCAACCTTGCTGGCGGCTCTGGCGCGTCAGGCTGAGGAAGTGCTTCACCTCATCGGCCGACGTGACGCCGTAGTGGGCCAAGAGCTTCGCGGCGTCGCGCTCTTGTAGTGGCACGAGCCCGCTCTCGATGCGGCTCAGTTTCGACGCGGACCAACCCAGCGCGGCGGCCACGTCCTTGGCGTTCATCTCGCGCGACGCGCGCAACTTGCCGAGCTCGCCGCCGAGCCTACGCCGCAGCACGGTCGGACTGCTCATGCGTCACACTCCCTGGCCGATCGCTTCCTTGCATAGTTTGCCATCACTCCCGGAGTCCAATCTCGGTTCATGATCGAGCAATTGCATGGTGCGAGCAGTTGCATGCAATTGCTTCGCCAGGGCATGCTACAGGGAGTAGTCCTTCGGGTCGTCTGGGTGATCACGACGGGGCTACCGCCGGGCATTCCTTTGCCTCCGCCCGGTCGTCGCATGGCTTCAACCCCTCTTCCTGGAAGGTGACTTCGCCATGTCTCGAACCTCCTCCACCATCTGGCTCCCGCGCAGCCGCCGCTCGCCCGCGATCGCGCGCCAGCGGCTCGCCGTTCTCCTCTCCTCCACCCCGAGTGGCGACCGCTTCCTCGACTCCGGGCTCGTCGTCACCACCGAGTTCGTCACCAACGCCGTCCTGCACGGCACCCCGATCGGCCACCTCATCTACTTCGCCCTCGACGTCGACCCCACCCGCCTCCGTATCGAGGTCCACGACGCCCGGGGCGACCGCCTCCCCTCCCTCTCCTCGCCCGGTCTCGACGGCGAGACCGGGCGAGGCCTCCAGCTCGTCGACTCCCTCACCAAGCGCTGGGGCTGCTGCCCGCGCCGGCCCATCGGCAAGATCGTGTGGGGCGAGGTGGCCGCGTGATCGACGTGCTCCGCGATCTCTGGTTCCAGCACTGCTCCCGTGCCCCCGTCGCCCGGCTCCTCCGGGCCGAACGTCGGCGACTCGACATCGAGTTGGCCCGTCGGTTGCCCTGCGCCTCCGCTGCCGTCCGCCGACAGCTGCTCGCCGCGATCGGCGACGCCGAATCCGCCTGACCGTTCCCCGTCTCCCCGCATGCTAGGTTTGAACGCGTTCAAACGAATGGGGGAGGCATGGCCGTGGTGCCCGCGAGTGCGCGGTGGTCGGCCGGGATGGCGAGTGCGGTGTTCCTGGTGCCGCTGATACTCATCGCGCCGACGTACGGGGTCGGCCTGTGGCTCTTCCTCGCCGCCGTCGGACTGCTGACCGCCGCCGTCTGCTCCGTCCCGTCCTTCTACCGGCGCCAGGACCGGTTCCGCGTCGCCTGCGCCGCAGCCGGGTTCACGGTGGCCGGGGTGTGGCTGCCGCTGCTGATCCTCGGCCTCCTCGCCGTGCTCTCCCTGGGCGGATGGCCCTGGTTCCTGGCGTTCCTGTTCATGCCGGTAGCGGCGATCAGCGCGCTGATCGCCGCCTTCCAGCGGGCACGGGGGCCGGAGCACGGGCGGGCGGCGGTTGCCCTCGGCCGGGTCGCCGCAGCGGTCTCGGTGGCCGGCTGGTTCGTGCTGGCCCTCTAGCGGTTGTCCGAGCCGTCCGCCTTGGGAGCAGCACTCTTTCATCACTGCCCGGTCGGGTGCTGTGTGGATACCGTCGGCCCGTGATCGATCATGGAATCGCCTTCCCCTACTACCGGCTCCACGTCGTGCCCGCCGTCGTGTCCCTGGCCAGCCCGACCTGGCAGCGGGAAGTGTGGCTCGACCGCGGGCAGTTCGAGGATCTTGACCACGTCGTGCACGTGCTCTTCGACGACTTCTGTGACGCGGCCGAACCGGTGAGGCATCTCGGCCTGAGCCTGCGTACCGAGCAGGAGGTCGAGCTGATGGCCCGGCTGGGCGCCGCCTGCAGCGCCGTACAGGACGCAGTCGGCGCCCGGGCTCCCGACGAGGCCTTCCTGGATGCCCCCGGCTGGCCCGACGTCGTCTCGGCGGCGGCCCGGCTGGCTCAGGTGATGCTGAACAACGACTACCTGGCCCTGGCGAACCTGCACGAGGCCGGCCACGCCCGGCCGCCCGGCACTCCGTAGGGGCGGTCAGTACGGGATCGGGCGGTTCTCCCGCACCCACAGCTGTTCGGCCTCGCTGTTGGACGGCGGCGGGGAGATCCCGTCCATCATCCACAGGTCGCGGGGAGTCTCGTCGACGTGGAACTCGCAGTACAGGCCGCGGTCGGTGGTGTGGGGCGCGAGGACGGCGGCGAGCGCCTCCCGGGTGCGCTTGCGCAGGTCGGGGTCCTCGGTGTGGCGGGCGATGTGCTCGACCACGATGCGTACCGCGTCCTGGGTGGGCCGGTCGCCGACGTGGAAGTCGTCGGCGCCGATCTCGTGGAACAGCGTCATCACGTAGAACTTCGGCAGCCCGAAGCGGGTGTAGATGCCGGTGATGTCGGCGGCCATCCGCTGCTTCTGCTCGGGGCTGTAGGTGCCGCGAGGGTGGTAGACGTGCCACAGGGGCATGGGTGTGCTCCTCCGTGAGGGCGATGGGGTTCGGACTCAGCGGCGGAAGGGGACGGTCAGGCCCTCCACCGGCCCGGAGAGCGCGGCCTTGAACGACCGGGAGACGTCGTCGACGAGCACCTCGCGGTCGCCGCGCTCGATGCCGTCCAGCACGATGCGGGCCACCTCGTCGGCCGGGAGCTTGTCGACGGGCAGGGCGGCCACCATCTCGGTGTCGGCGAAGCCCAGGTGCACGCCGACGACCTGGGTGTGCTGGGCGGCGAGCTCCAGGCGCAGCGAGTTGGTGAGCGACCAGAAGGCCGCCTTGGAGGCGCCGTACGCGCCCGCGCCCGCGCCCCAGGACAGCGCGGAGTGGATGTCGACGAGTGCCCCGCCGCCGCGGGCGGCCAGGACGGGCGCGAAGGCGCGGGCGATGCGCAGCGGGCCCAGGACGTTGGTGTCGAAGGTGTCCTGGACGTGCCGCAGGTCGGTGGTCAGCAGGGCGCCCGGGTGCAGGACGCCGGCGTTGTTGAAGACGATGTCGACGTCCTGCACCCGCTCGGCCAGGGCGGCGACCGAGGCGTCGGAGGTGACGTCCAGGGGGAGGGCCTCGACCCGGGCGTCATCGCTGGGGGAGGGGGTGCGGGCGGTGGCGTAGACCTTCGTCGCGCCCCGTGCCAGCAGTTCCCCGACGAACGCCCGGCCGAGGCCGCGGAGGCCTCCGGTGACCAGGGCGGTGGAGCCTTCGATCACGGTCATGTGCGTGTTCCTCGCTCTCCGGAAGGGCGGTGCCCCGGTGTCGGGGCGTCGCGGTTTTAGATTATGTGCATCATCTAAAATGGGCAAGGGAGGCCCGGGTGGGAGAGTGGGAAGCACCATCGGGGGACCGCTGGGACACCACCACAGGACGACGAAGGGAGCGCGGACATGCCCCGCGTCTCACGCGCCGAGGCCGAACGCCACCGTCAGGAGGTCATCGACCACACCGCCAGGCTGATCCGGGAGAAGGGCTCCGAGCAGGTCAGCGTCCCCCGGGCGATGGCCGCGGCCGGGCTCACCCACGGCGGCTTCTACCGGCACTTCTCGTCCAAGGACGACCTCGTCGCCCAGGCCCTCACCGCCGCCTTCGCCGAACGCCGCGAAGCCATGGACGCCCTCGTGGACGAGCTGGCGGACGGGCGTACGGACCACCAGGCGGACGGCCCCGCGGGCGAGGGCGAGCCGTGCACCCCCCGTGCCGAGTTCCTCGCCCGCTACCTCTCCACCCTCCACCGCGACCACCCCGGCCAGGGCTGCGCCGCCGCCGCCCTGGCCGCCGACGCGGCCCGCGCCGAACCCGGCGCCCCGCTGCGCACCGCCTTCACGGCCGGACTGCGCGACCTGGTCGACGGCTTCCAGCAGCTGCCCGACCCGGCCGGGCGCGAGGCGGCACTCGCCGACCTGTCGACGATGGTCGGCGCACTGATGCTCGCTCGGGCGAGCGACGATCCGGGCCTGTCCGCCGAACTCCTCGCCGCGGCCCGGCACCGCCTGACCGCGACGGGCGAGGGCGCGCCGCCGGCGTAGGGCGAGGGACTGCCCGGCCGGCGGCCTGCGCATGAGAAGTCGACCAGGCCGACTTCTCATGCAGTGCCCGCCCCCGCCCCCGCCGCCCCCGCCGCCCCCGCCGCCCCCGCCGCCGCCTCAGCCCGCGAAGCGCTCCCGCAGGGCGGCCAGGCCGGTGGTGAAGACGCCGTGCACGCGCTCGGTGGACTCCTTGCGGTGCTCCGCCTCGATGTCGTACGTCACGCTCCACTCCACGAAGCTGGCGCCCAGCTCGGTCACTGGGGTGACCCGCAGGGTGGCGCGGTAGGTGTCGAAGTGGAAGGTGCCGTCGGGGAAGCTGTAGGTGTAGGCGCGGGCCTCGTCGTCGTAGGCGACCAGGGTCTCCCGCAGCACCACGCCGTCGAACTCGAACACCCGGACCGCGCCGATCGCGTTGCCCGTCAGCTCGTTGCCGAGCCGGCTCGCTGGCAGGTGGGGGTGCCACTCGCCGAGGGCGTGGAAGTCCCCGACCAGTTCCCAGACCCGCTCGGCCGGGGCCTCCACCACCGTGCTGACCGTCAGACCCGCCATCGCCGTCGCCGCCTCTCGTCCGCTGTTCCCGTCGGTCGGGCACCATCCTGGCGGTGCGTCAGGTGCGGGCGCCAGGGGCGTGGCGTGGTCAGCGGTGGGCCAGCCGGCGCAGCAGCCGTACGGGGGCGCTCCAGCGCGCCGGGGAGTCCACGGCGGCGCCGCAGGCGCGGACGGCCCGGTCGAGGGAGTCCTCCAGCAGGGCGTCGTGCAGCCAGCGGAAGGCCAGTGGCCAGCTCAGCCGCCCGGGGCCGTGCAGTCGCATCGCGATGGTGTGACGCAGCAGCGAACCGCCGTTCGCGGACTGGACGGTGAACTCGTGGAACCCGTCGAACCCGCGCGGCCCGCTGAACCGGAACCGCACCCACCGGCCCGGCTGGTATCCGACGACCCGGTAGCGGACCGACCCGTGTCCACCGGCGGCGCCGACCGCGAGCGGGCCGTCGAGTCGCAGCGGGGGCCAGTCGGAGCCGGGCCAGAGCCGGTCGTCCGGGCCGGCGAGGCCGTCGAGGAGTGCGCCGACCGTCGACTCCGGTGCCGGGATGGTGCGTTCGTGAATGTTGAGCACGGCCACAGCGGATCCTCCTGGTTTTGGATGGGTCCCTCTAATTGAATTGGAGAGTACTCTCCATTGCATGCCCAGGCCACCCCGCCACGACGAAGCCACCCTCCTCGACGCCGCCGTGCGCCTCGCGGCCGCCGGCGGCCCGGCCGCCGTCACCATGTCCGCCGTGGCCCGCGAGAGCGGCGCACCCAACGGTTCCGTCTACCACCGCTTCCCCCAACGCTCCGCCCTGCTGGCCGAGTTGTGGCTGCGCACGCTGGGGGAGTTCCACGCCGCCTACCTGCCGGTCCTCGCCGAGCAGACCGAGCCGCAGCTCGTCGCCGGGGCAGCCGCCCGGGAGGTCGTCGCCTGGAGCCGGGCGAACCGGGAGCGGGCCGTCGTCCTGCTGCACGGTGCGGAGGCCTTCGGCCGGGCCGAGTGGCCGGAGGAGCAACTGCGGCGCGAACGGCAGGCCGGGCGGCGGGTGCGGCAGGCGGTGGAGGGGCTCGCCGAGCGGCTCGGCGCCGTGACGCCGCTGGACCTCGACCGGGTCACCCTCGCCGTCGTGGGCCTGCCGCTCGCCGTCGTCCGGGGCCACCTGCACGCGGGCACCCCGCTGCCCGCCCATGCGGAGGAGCTGGCCGAGCGCGGCGCCGTCGACCTGCTGGGCGGAGTCGGGCGATAGGGCGGCCACCGACGGGCCGAGGGGCCGAGGGGCCGAGGGGCCGAGGGGTCGAGGGGCCGAGCCGGACGGTAGGGCGGCCGGGGGACGGGCCGTAGGATCGCCGATCATGGAACCCCGTACCGGACCCAGCGCCGCGCCGATCGCCGTTCCGCCCGGCCGCGTCACGCTCTCCGACCGCCGCACCCAGCGGAGTTGGAGCGTCGAGGTGGCCCCCTTCGAGCTGGCGCCCTGTCCGGTCACCCGCGAGCAGTACGAGGGCCTCACCGGCGACCGCCGCCCCGCGCACAGCGTCTCCTGGCTCGACGCCGTCCGGTACTGCAACGAGCTGTCCCGGCGCGAGGGCCTCGCGCCCGCCTACCGGGTGGACGGCGAGGACGTCGCCTGGGACCGCGCCGCCGACGGCCACCGGCTGCCCACCGAGGCCGAATGGGAGCACGCCTGCCGCGCCGGCACCGACGGGCCGCGCTACGGCCCGCTGGACGAGATCGCCTGGCACCGCGGCAACTCCGGCGAACGCCCGCACCCGGTCGGCGAGCTGCGGCCCAACGCCCTCGGGCTGTACGACCTGCTCGGCAACGTGTGGGAGTGGTGCTGGGACCTCTACGACCCCGAGGTGTACGGCAGTTACCGCGTCCTGCGCGGCGGCGGCTGGTTCGACGAGCACTGGAGCTGCCGCGCCTCCGTCCGCCGCCGCAGCCACCCGACCCTGCGGATCGACGACGTCGGCTTCCGGCTCGCCCGGTCGATCCGGCGGGAAGTTCCTTCGGTGCAGTAAATACCGCGCCCAGCTCCTGCCCGGGGCGGGGGCGGGGCATCGTGCTGCTCTACAGCCTGCTGCGCACGGACCCGCGCCCCTCCGGCTGAGGAACGGCCGAACGGCCTCCGTCGTTGCCGGGGGCATGGATGCAGAGAAGATCTTCCTCCGGCCGATCGCCGAAGCCGACCTCACCGCGCTGGGCGGGATGCTGAACGACCCCGAGGCGCTGGGCGAGTTCCAGTGGTACGGCTGGGCGGACCCGGAGCGCTTCCGCCGCCGCTGGGCGGAGAACGGGCTGCTGAGCGAGGAGCAGTCGGTGTTCGCCGTGGCCACCGAGGGGGAGTTCCTCGGCTTCGTCGCCGCCACCCGCAAGGCGGCGCGGCCGACCACCCCGTACTGGAGCATCGGTGCGCAGCTGCTGCCGCAGGCGCGGGGCCGGGGCATCGGCACCCGAGCCCAACGCCTGTTGGTGGACTACCTGTTCGCGCACAGCACGGCGGTGCGGCTGGAGGCGGACACCGAGGCCGGCAACCTCGCCGAGCAGCGCGTCCTGGAGAAGCTGGGCTTCACCCGTGAGGGCGTTCACCGGTCGATGGTCTTCCGCGCCGGGGAGTGGCGCGACATGGTCTACTACAGCCTGCTGCGCACGGACCCCCGGCCTTAGGCAGTCCCGAACCACTCCTCGGCGAGGTCGTCCAGGGTGTCTGCCGAGGGCTTCAACTCCCGCAGGTACCACGGCAGGTTGCTGTACACGTGGAGCAGCGTGTACGCCATCAGCAGGCGTGGTTCGAAGGGGCGGCCGTAGGCGGCGAGCAGCCGTCCGAGCAGGTGGGGGTCGGCGCGGGTGGTGAACAGGCCGACGGCGACCAGGTCGTAGGCCGGGTCGCCGATCATGGCGGGCTCGAAGTCGATCAGGCCGGTGAGCCGCCAGCCGTCGGCCGGGTCGGTGATCAGGTGCTCGCGCATGAACTCGGTGTGCAGCAGGGCGCGTTGCGGGCCGGCCGGGAGCGGGGCGGCGGACAGGAAGTCCGGGATCTGCTCCAACCAGGCCTCGGGCAGGCCGCGTTCGCGCTGCCGGGCGACGGCGCCCGCGCGCTGGCGGGCCAGGAAGGCCGGCCAGTCGCCGGGCGGGAGGGCGTCGGCGAGCGGCTCCGCGCCCGGGGCGGCCGCGGTGCGCGAGGTGTCCAGGGCGTGCAGGGCGGCGAGCGCCTCGCCGCAGTCGCGGGCGATCCGCTCGCGCTCGGGCTGCGGGACGCGCGGCCAGGCCGGGGCCAGGCCCTCGCCGTGCAGGCGGGACATCAGGACGTAGCGCCAGCCGTTGACGTACTCGCCGGCCGCCCGGAGCGCGGGGGTGGGGACGGGGAGCCGGCCCGCAAGGAAGGCCAGGACGCGCTCCTCGGCCAGTGCGTCCCGGGCGGAGGGCGCCGGGAACAGCTTGAGCACGTGCTCGGAGCCCACCGCGTAGACCGGCACGGAGCCCTCCGCGAAGCGCTCCAGCGCCTGCCCGCCGACGCCCAGCCGCGCACACAGCGCCTCGGCGCCCGGGCGCAGCACCGCTTCCTCGGGGACGACCGCGTCCCCCTGCTCGTCCGTCTCCACCAAGGGCAGCATGCCTGCACCGTAGGCACACCAACGGCTCGGCGGCAAAGGCTTTTCAGTGCTACGAGCCCCCCGCGCGCCCCCGGGGGCCGCAGCCGCCCGGGAGGTCCGGCGGGGTGGGCTCCGGTCCGCTGTCCGGGTCGCGGGTGACCAGATAGCGGGCGCCGGGGCCGGCCTCGGCGGCGCGGTCGTCCGCGTTGTAGAGGGCGCAGCGGGTGAGCGAGAGGCAGCCGCAGCCGATGCAGCCGGTGAGCTTGGCCTTGAGCCGTTCGAGCTCGGCGATCTGTTCGTCGATCCGGCTCCGCCAGGACTGGGCGACGACGTCCCATTCGGTGCCGCTGGGGGCGGGGCGTTCGGGCAGCCGGTCGAGGGCGACCCTGGCCTCGTCCAGGGAGAGGCCGACCCGCTGGGCGGCCCGGACGAAGGCGACCCGGCGCAGCGTGCCGCGCGGGTAGCGGCGCTGGCCGCCGGCGGTGCGGGTGGCGTGGATCAGGCCGAGGCTCTCGTAGTAGCGCAGCGCGGAGTGGGCCAGCCCGCTGCGGGCGGCCAGCTGGCCGATGGTGAGCAGGTCGCCGGGGCGCGGGGCGGCGGTGCGGACGCTGCCGGGTATCGCGGTCATGGGCACTCACTGTAGCCGCTTGACCTCAAGTTCGCTTTAAGTTGCACGATCGACGCATGACGACGACGACCAGTACGGAAACCGTGGGCCGGGCCCGTTTCGCGGACCTGCCGAACCTGATGGCCCTGATGACCGGCGACGAGAAGCACGGCCCCGCCGCCACCTCCACCCTGGACGCCCTGTGGGTGCTGTACGACCGGGTGCTGCGGGTCTCCCCGGACACCGCCGACGCCCAGGACCGTGACCGCTTCCTGCTCTCCAAGGGCCACGGCCCGATGGCCTACTACGCCGTGCTCGCGGCCAAGGGCTTCCTCGATCCGGCCGTGCTGCCGAGCTTCGGCGGCTACGACTCGCCGCTCGGCCACCACCCGGACCGCGCCCTGCTGCGCGGGGTGGAGATCTCCTCCGGCTCGCTCGGCCACGGCCTGCCGCTGGGCGTGGGCACCGCGCTCGGGCTGCGGGCCCAGGGGCTGGCGGACCCGGCGGTGTGGGTGCTGGTCGGCGACGCCGAGTTCGACGAGGGTTCCAACCACGAGGCGGTGGCCTTCGCCGGTGCGTACGGCCTGGACCGGCTCCACGTGGTGGTGATCGACAACTCCTCGGCCACCCACGGCTGGCAGGGCGGCATCGCCCGGCGCTTCGCCGCCGAGGGGTGGTCCACCGCGACCGTCGACGGCCGCGACCACGAGGCGCTGTACCGGGCGTACACCGCCGAGCACCCGGGTCGCCCGCACGCGGTGGTCGCCCGGGTCGAGCCGAAGGACTCCTGACCGCGCCCGCCGGACCCCTGATCGAGCCGCAGCGCCGGTGATCGACCCGCAGCACCCCTGACCGCGCCGAACAACCCCTGAGCACACCAACCAGAGCGCAGCGAAAGGCACTTCACCGATGGACACCATGCGCGACCGCTTCGTCGACGTCACCACCCGACTGCTGGACGAGGACCCCCGACTGGCCGTGGTGCTCGCCGACATCACCGCCGCCGCCTTCGGGCCGGCCCAACGGCGCCACCCCGACCGGGTGGTCAACGTCGGCATCCGGGAGCAGCTGCTGATCGGCGCGGCCGGCGGGCTGGCGCTGACCGGGATGCGTCCGATCGCCCACACCTTCGCCAGCTTCCTGATCGAACGACCCTGGGAGCAGGTCAAGTTGGACCTGGTCCACCAGGGCGTCGGCGCGGTGCTGGTGAGCGCGGCCGGCTCCTACGACTGGCCGGCCGGCGGCCGTACCCACATGTCCCCGGGCGACGTCGCCCTGTTGGACACCCTGCCGGACTGGACGGTGCACGTCCCCGGGCACCCGGACGAGGCCGAGCGGCTGCTGCGCGACGCCTACGCGGACGGTGACCGCAACGTGTACGTGCGGCTCTCGGCGCACCAGAACGCCGTGCCGGTCGCCGTCGAGCCCGGCCGCTTCACCACCGTCCGCACCGGCGGCCGCGGCGTGGTGCTGGCCGTCGGCCCGATGCTGGACGCGGTGCTCGCGGCCACCGAGGGCCTGGACGTCACCGTGCTGTACGCGGCGACGGTGCGCCCCTTCGACGCCGCCGGACTGCGCGCCGCGCTGGGCGACAAGCCGGACGTGGTCCTGGTGGAGCCCTACCTGGCGGGCACCTCGGCGAACGAGGCGCACGCGGCGCTGGCCGACCGCCCGCACCGGGTGCTCGCCCTGGGCGTGCCGCGCGAGGAGCACCGGCAGTACGGGTCGATCCCGGAGCACCTGGCCGCCTACGGCCTGGACGCGGCCTCGCTCCGGGAGCGGATCGGCACCTTCCTCTGGTGAGGCCTCGGGCCACGCGCATGGCGAAGCCTCGGGCCGCGCACGCGGCGGAACCTCAGGCCACGCACACGGTGCGGCCTCAGCCCACCCGCACGACCGCCACCGAGTCCGCCGCCAGCCGTACCGTCTCCCCCTCCAGCGCCACCGCGCCGAAGGCCGCCACCACCTCCCGCCCGGCGCCGCCCAGCGGCAGCAGGGCCCCGTCCGGGCCAAGGTTGACCGCGATCCGGTACGGCCCCCGATGCAGCACCAGCCAGCCCGCCGCCTCGTCGTGCTCGACCCGCACCGCGCCGAGGTCCGGGTCGGCCAGCTCCGGCCGGGCGCGCCGCAGCCCGATCAACGTCCGGTGCCAGTCGAGGAGTTCGGCGTGTGGGGCGCGCCGGGGCTCGGTCCAGTCGAGCACCGAGCGGAGTACGGTGGCCGGCTCCTGCGGGTCCGGGACGGCCTCGGCGGCCCAGCCGTGCTCGGCGAACTCCCGCCGCCGGCCCTGCCGGACGGCCTCCGCCAGGGCCGGGTCGGTGTGGTCGGTGAAGTACTGCCAGGGGGTGGCGGCGGCCCACTCCTCGCCCATGAACAGCATCGGGGTGAACGGCGAGGTGAGCACCAGCGCGGCGCCGCAGGCCAGTCGGCCGGGGGTGAGCGAGGTGGAGATCCGGTCGCCGAGCGCCCGGTTGCCGACCTGGTCGTGGGTCTGGAGGTAGCCGAGCAGCCGGTGGCCCGCCGCACCGGCCCCGAACGGGCGGCCGTGGCTGCGCCCCCGGAAGGAGGACCAGGTGCCGTCGTGGAAGAAGCCGTGGCGCAGCACCTTGGCCAGGGCGGTGAGCGGCGCGGTCGCGAAGTCCGCGTAGTAGCCCTGGGATTCGCCGGTCAGTGCGCAGTGCAGGGCGTGGTGGAAGTCGTCGTTCCACTGAGCCGTGAGGCCCTGGCCGCCGGCCTCGCGGGCGGCGGTGGTGCGCGGGGTGTTGAGGTCGGATTCGGCGATCAGGAACAGCGGGCGGTTCGACGAGGTCGCCAACCTCTCGACCTCACACGAGAGTTCCTCCAGGAAGTGGACGGCCCGGTCGTCCACGAGGGCGTGCACGGCGTCCAGCCGCAGGCCGTCGATCCGGTAGTCGCGCAGCCAGGCGAGCGCGCTGCCGACCAGGTAGGCGCGTACCTCGTCCGAGCCGGGCGCGTCCAGGTTGACCGCCGAGCCCCAGGGGGTGTGGTGCCGGTCGGTGAAGTACGGGCCGTACGCGGGGAGGTGGTTGCCGGACGGGCCGAGGTGGTTGTGCACCACGTCGAGCACCACTCCGAGGCCCTTGCGGTGTGCGGCGTCCACGAAGCGCTTGAGCCCCTCCGGGCCGCCGTAGGGCTCGTGCACGGCCCAGGGCGAGACGCCGTCGTAGCCCCAGCCGTGCTTGCCGGGGAACGGGCAGACCGGCATCAGTTCGACGAAGTCCACGCCCAACTCGACCAGGTGGTCCAGGTGTTCGGCGGCCGCGTCGAAGGTGCCGCGGGCGGTGAAGGTGCCGACGTGCAGCTCGTAGAGCACCGCGCCGGGCAGGGCCCGGCCGCGCCAGCCGGTGTCCGACCAGCGGAAGGCGGCGTGGTCGACCGCCCGGCTGGGGCCGTCGGGGCCGTAGGGCTGGCGGGGCGAGCGTGGGTCGGGCAGCGGCGGGCCGCCGTCGAGCCGGAAGGCGTAGTCGCCCGCCGGGGCCTCGCCGCTCCACCAGCCGTCCCGGTCCGGGCAGCGCGCCAACTCGTAGGCGCTGCCGCCGACTTCCACGTCCACCCGGCGCGTCGCGTTCGGCGCCCAGACCTCGTAGCGCGAGCTCATCGGCCCCTCCTGGTCAGCAGCGCCACCGGGTACGTCGCCAGCAGTTCCGCCACCGGCACCGGACCGGCGGGGAAGTCGCGCAACGACAGCTGGTCGGTCCACGGCCCGCCGGGCGGCAGCTCCAGCACGGCGTCGCGCCAGCCGCCCGCCCGCTCCAGCCCGTACGGGAGCCGGGTGACGGCGGTGACCACGTCCTCGCCGCGGGCGAAGGCGAGCAGGTGGTCGGGGGCGGCCAGCGGCCGGTAGGCGCCGAGCGGGCCGGAGCGGCGCAGGTGCAGCGCGGTGGCGGTCAGGTGGAGCTTCTCCCGGGCGAGGTCGCCGGGGCGCGGGGTGGCCGCATCGGTGAGCCGTACGGCGAGCGCGCCGAGGTCCACCACACCCCGGTTGTCCGGGTCGACCAGGGTGTACAGCGGCTCCTCGCTGCCCTGGAAGAGGTCCGGCACACCGGGGACGGTCAGGTGCAGCAGGGCGGCGGCCAGGGTGTTGGCGCGGGCGTAGGGGGCGAGCGCCCGCACCCGGCCCTCGATCCGGGTGAGCAGCGCGGCGTTGCCGTGGACGGCGCGGGCCCGCTGCTCCAGGGCCTGCTCGTACCCGGTGTCGGGGCTGGTCCAGGAGGTGTGCAGCTTGGCCTCGCGGACGGCCTTGAGCAGGGCGGCGACCAGCCGGTCCGGGGTGATCGGCCAGGCGGCCACCAGGGTGTGCCAGAGCAGCCAGTCGGCGTCCCGGTCGAGCCCGGGGGCGGCGGGCCCGGCGGCGGACCAGGCGGCGACGTCGGCGGCCCAGGCCTGCGGCTGCTCGGCGAGGACGGCGAGGCGGGCCCGGGCGTCGGCGCTGCGCTTGGTGTCGTGGGTGGAGAGCGCCGTCATGCTGTGCGGCCAGCTGCGCTCCAGGTACCGGCACCAGTCGTGGAAGGCGGCCGGGGACAGCCCGGGCCGGGCGGGGTCGCCGCCGACCTCGTTGAGGCCGGGCAGCGCGTTCCAGCGGTAGAAGGCGGTGTCCTCGACGCCCTTGGCGGCCACGGCGGCGGCGGTCTGGGCGAAGCGCACGCAGAACTCGTCCTTGTCCGCGCTGCGGCCCAGCCGGCCGAGGGCGAGGGCGGCGACCAGGCGCTCGGTCGGGTCGGCGGCGTCGTCCACCGGCAGCCCGGGGTCGTCGGCGGGCTCGCCGGGCCGGGCGTACGGCCGGTACACCGGGTAGTGGGTGAGCAGCCGGCGCAGCGCCGCGCGCAGCTGCCAGGGCGCGTGGTCGGCGTGCGCGGGTTCGGCGGCGCCGATCCGCAGGGCGATCCGGACCAGCCGCTCGACCTCGGCGGTCAGCTCGCCGCCGGGCCCGGTCATCTCGGCCCGGCCGCGCAGGGCGGCGGCGACGGCGGGGTGCGGGTCCGGGCCGGGCCCGTGGACGGGCCCCTCGTCCAGGGCTGCCTCGCCGCCCGGGCCCGCCCCGCCGTGCAGGAAGGCCTCGTACGCCTCGGCCAGCCGGCGGGCGCCCGCCGGGTCGGTGAGCACGCCGTCGATGCGGCGCAGCGCGTCGTAGCCGGTGGTGCCGGCCACCGGCCAGTCCGCGGGCAGCCGCTCCTCCCCGGTGAGGATCTTCTCGACCACGACGTAGGCGCCGCCGGTGGCGTCGGCCAGGCGGCGCAGGTAGCCGCGCGGGTCGGCGAGCCCGTCGGGGTGGTCGATCCGGAAGCCGTCCAGGACGCCGTCGGCGTGCAGCCGCAGCAGCACGGCGTGGGTGGCGGCGAAGACCTCCGGGTCCTCGGCCCGGACGGCGATCAGCTCGTTGACAGTGAAGAAGCGCCGGTAGTTGAGCTCGGTGCGGGCCAGCCGCCACCAGGCGAGCCGGTACCACTGCCGGGCCAGCAGTTCCGGGAGCGGGAGCCGTTCGGTGCCGGGGCGCAGCGGCAGCTCGTGCCGGTGGTAGCGCAGCACCTCGCCGTCGACCACCAGCTGGTCGAGGACGGTGCCGATCCGGTCGCCGAGCAGCGGCAGCAGGACCCGGCCGCGCTCCGGGGCGTCGGCGGGGCCGGGCTGGGCGGTCCAGTCGATGTCGAACCAGCGGGCGTACGGCGAGTCGGGCCCGTCCCGGAGCACCTGCCGGAGCGGCTCGTTGAGCCGCTCGGGGACGGGCACGGCCATGTGGTTGGGCACCACGTCGGCGAGCAGCCGCAGGCCGTGCCGGTGGGCCTCGGCGGCCAGGGCGCGCAGCGCGCTCTCGCCGCCGAGCTGTTCGCTGATCCGGGTGTGGTCGACGGTGTCGTAGCCGTGGGTGGAGCCCGGGGTGGCCTCCAGCAGCGGGGAGAGGTGCAGGTGGGAGACGCCGAGGGCGGCCAGGTAGGGGACGGCGGCGGTGGCGTCGTGCAGGGTGAAGCCGGGCTGGAGCTGGAGGCGGTACGAGGCGCTGGGGACAGCGGTGGGAGGGGTGGCGGCGGTCGGAGGGGTAGCGGCCGGGCGGGGCTGCGCGGGCTCGGCGGCGGAGGTCATAGCTCCATAGGTACCCGGCCGGGCCCGCCGCCAAGACCCGGTGCTGACCCGAACAGGTGAGCGCAAGATCCCCATGGGATCCCCGGCACCCGGGTCAGGCCGGCCGCTGGAGCACCATCAGCGAGCGGTCGGTGAGCCACAGGGCGTCGCCGGCCTTGACCCGGGCCCCAGCCCCGGGGGCGGGCAGCCGGGGCTGCGCGGTGTCGACCACGATCTGCCACTCCTGCCCGTGGTCGGCGGGGACGGTGAACTCCAGCGGCTCGAAGTGGGCGTTGAACATCAGCAGGAAGGAGTCGTCGACGATCCGCCCGCCGCGCCGGTCCGGTTCGGAGATGGCGTAGCCGTTGAGGAAGACAGTCAGCGACTTGGCGTAGCTGGCGCCCCAGTTGCGCTTGGTCATCTCCTCCCCGGCGGGGGTGAACCAGGCGATGTCGGTGAGGTCGTCGTAGCCGTCCGGGGCGGGGGCGACGGCGCCGTGCCGCCCGGAGACCGGCCGCCCGTGGAAGAACCGGCGCCGCCGGAACACCGGGTGGTCGCGGCGCAGCCAGATCATCCCCTGGGTGAACTCCAGCAGCCGGGCGGCCGGGCCGTCGCCCTCGGGCCAGTGCACCCAGGCGAGTTCGTTGTCCTGGCAGTAGGCGTTGTTGTTGCCCTGCTGGGTGCGGCCGAGCTCGTCGCCGTGGGAGAGCATCGGCACGCCCTGGGAGAGCATCAGGGTGGCGATGAAGTTGCGCTGCTGGCGCGCTCGCAGCTCCTCGACGGCCGGGTCGGCGGTGGGGCCCTCGGTGCCGCAGTTCCAGGAGCGGTTGAAGGACTCGCCGTCCCGGTTGTCCTCGCCGTTGGCCTCGTTGTGCTTGTCGTTGTAGGAGACCAGGTCGCGCAGGGTGAAGCCGTCGTGGCAGGTGACGAAGTTGATGGAGGCGATCGGGCGGCGGCCGTCGTCCTGGTAGAGGTCGGAGGAGCCGGTGAGCCGGGAGCCGAACTCGGCCAGGGTGGCGTTCTCGCCGCGCCACAGGTCGCGCACGGTGTCCCGGTACATGCCGTTCCACTCCGTCCACAGCGGCGGGAAGTTGCCGACCTGGTAGCCGCCCTCGCCGAGGTCCCAGGGCTCGGCGATCAGCTTGGCCTGGGAGACCACCGGGTCCTGCTGCACCAGGTCGAAGAACGAGGACAGCCGGTCGACCTCGTGGAACTGCCGGGCCAGGGTGGCGGCGAGGTCGAAGCGGAAGCCGTCCACGTGCATCTCGGTGACCCAGTAGCGCAGCGAGTCCATGATCAGCTGGAGCACGTGCGGGCTGCGCATCAGCAGGCTGTTGCCGGTGCCGGTGGTGTCCTCGTAGAAGCGCTGGTCCTGGGCGAGGCGGTAGTAGGAGACGTTGTCCAGGCCGCGCAGCGACAGCGTCGGCCCGAGGTGGTTGCCCTCGGCGGTGTGGTTGTAGACGACGTCCAGGATCACCTCGATCCCGGCCGAGTGCAGCGCCTTGACCATCGACTTGAACTCCTGCACCTGCTGGCCGCGGTCGCCGGTGGAGGAGTAGGAGGAGTGCGGGGCGAAGAAGCCGATGGTGTTGTAGCCCCAGTAGTTGGCCAGCCCGAGGTCGCGCAGCCGGTGGTCGCGGACGAACTGGTGCACGGGCATCAGCTCGATCGCGGTGACGCCCAGCTTGGCCAGGTGCTCGATCACCGCCGGGTGGGCCAGGGCCGCGTAGCTGCCGCGGATCTCCTCGGGGATGCCGGGGTGCAGCTTGGTGAGGCCCTTGACGTGGGCCTCGTAGATGACGGTGCGGTGGTAGTCGGTGCGCGGCGGGTGGTCGGTGCCCCAGTCGAAGTACGGATTGATGACCACCGAGTGCATGGTGTGCGGGGCGGAGTCGAGGTCGTTGCGGCGCTCGGGTGCGCCGAAGTGGTAGCCGTACACGGACTCGTCCCAGTCGATGTGTCCGCTCATCGCCTTGGCGTACGGGTCCAGGAGCAGTTTGGCGCTGTTGTGCCGCTGGCCCAGGCCCGGGTTGTACGGGCCGTGCACCCGGAAGCCGTAGCGCTGGCCGGGCTGGACGCCCGGGAGGTAGGCGTGCCGGACGAAGGCGTCCGTCTCGCGCAGTTCGACGGCGGTCTCCGAGCCGTCCTCGTCGATCAGGCACAGCTCGATCCGGTCGGCACTCTCCGAGAACACCGCGAAGTTGGTGCCGACCCCGTCGTAGGTGGCGCCGAGGGGGTAGGGCTTACCGGGCCAGACCTGCATGAGTCCTCAACTTCCTTGTGACATACGGAAACTGATGTGTAGTCCGACAGGTGGTCCGGCCGGGCGGCCGGCCCGGACGCTCTCTTCCCGGCCGGGCGGCCGGGCATGTGCGGTCCTGACCGAGCCGTGACGCACGGCACAGCCCGCACACTCCCCGAGATACTCCCCGAGCCCTTCCCCGGTGGCCGGGAGGTACCGCCGGGGTTAGTCCGAACGGGTGTCCGGCGAGCATTCGTGTGAAGACTGTTGCCACCGGTGCGGGAGATGCGCCGGAGAGCCCCTGGCCGATCCGGCTGCGGACGGCTCGCGGTGGGCAGTACCCTTGATCGTCCGGCCGCTCCGGCCGACCGGTGATTGTCAACGGCCCGTCAACGGCCCTCGCGCCCGCGGGGGTCAGCCGCAGATGAGGTGGCGCATGGTGTTCCCTGCTGGCGGCCGCGGCTCCGGGTCCGACGGCCCCGACCGGGGCGGCGCCCGCAGCGAGGCGCCCACGGTGGTCATGCGCCCCACCATGACCGGCCGCGCCCTCGTGCCCGCCCAGAGCGGCCCGGTCGAGGTCCCCGCGCTCGCCTGGTCGGCCGCCGAGTGGGAGGACTCCTACCAGCGGGTCCGGCTCTCCGGGCGCGCCTACGTCTGGCTCAACCTGGTCGAACAGCGGCTGCGCTCCCTGGTCGACGAGGTGCTGCACCCCATCTACGCCCCCGCCCACGGCGAGGACTGGGTCACCGCCGCGGCCGGCCCGGCCGGCGAGGAGTGGGCCCACCGGGCCGGCGCCGTGCGCGAGGTCAGCCGCCGCAAGGGCTACCTCCTCGACCCGGCCGACGACGACCCGCTGGTCTTCCTCACCCTGCCCCAGCTGCGCGAGCTGATGGTCCAGCACTGGCCCTGCTTCGAGCCCTACCTCGCCGACCGGCGCGAGATCGAACTCGCCCTGGACGAACTGGAAGTGGCCCGGCACGTGGTCTCCCGCAACCGGGTGCTCACCCAGACCGTGCTGGCCCAGACCGAGCGCGCCGCCGCCCGGCTGCTCGCCGTCCTCGACGGCGGCGCGGGCGGGGTGCCCGCCGACGTGGTGGAGTCCCTGGTCGCCGGACGCTACGCCGACGTGGTCGCCGTGCACGCCGACCGGGTCCGGCTGCAGCGCGACCTCCCGGTCGAGGACCTGCTCGACGGCGCCCGGCGGCTGGACGCGCTCGGCATCGGCCTCGGCATGCTCTGCCAGAACTACACCGGCAAGCGCCTGGTCCGCCTGGCCGGCGAGGGCTGCCGGGTGCGGCTGCTGTTCCTCAACCCGGCGAGCAGCGCGGTGCGCCGCCGCGAACGCGAACTCGGCCTGTCCCGGGGCGAGTTGTCCCGCGCCATTGAGATGAACATCATGCACGTGCGGCGGGTCCGGGCCCGGCTGCGGGACCAGGGCGGCTTCGAGATCAGGGTCTTCGACGAGACCCCGCGCTTCACCGCCTACCTGGTCGAGGGCCCCCGCCCCACCGGCCCGGTGGCCGGCCGCCGGGCCGGCCGCGACCTCGGCGTCATCCAGCCCTACCTGCGCCGCTCGCGCGGCATGGAGTCCCCGGCGCTGATCCTGCGCGGCGGCGCCGGCCAGCAGCCGGGCGGGACCGAGCCGGGGCTGCTGGAGGTCTACCGCGAGGAGTTCGAGGGGGTCTGGGCGGACGCCCGGAACGTCTCCTGAGGGAGCGGCCCGCGGCCCGCATCGTGAGACAACCGCTGGTGGAGGCGGTGCGCGCGCTGGAACACTGCGGTGCGTGAACAGCCTCCCCGCCTGGACCCTGGAACCCGCCGGGCCCAAGGACCTCGACCCGATCAGCGACCTCAAGGACCAGGTCATGCGCGCCGACCTGGAACGCCTCGGCCGCTGGGACCCGGAGCGCTCCCGCCGCCGGGTCCGGCACTCCTTCTCCACCCGGTACACCTCGGTCCTCCTGGTCGACGGCGCCTTCGGCGGCTCCGTCACCGTCCGCCCCGACGAACGCGGCGGGCGCCGGCTGGAGATGTTCTACCTGGCCCCCCACCTCCAGGGCCGCGGCCTCGGCAGCGCCGTGCTGCGCCACCTGCTCGCCGACGCCGACGCGGCCGGTGAGCCCGTGCACCTGACCGTCCTGCGGGGCAGCGCCGCCCAGCGGCTCTACGAACGGCACGGCTTCGAGGTCGTCGACGAGGACCCGATCGACGTCACCATGCACCGGGAGCCGGCCCGCTGACCCCCGACGGAGCCGAGGCCCGCCGGCCGACCGGGGCCCGTCGGCCGACCGGGGCCCTTCACGTGCAGTAACGATTCACCCATCACCCCTGGTCGGGACAGGTGCGCCCGTGGTAGGTGTAAGCCCCGTGAAGATCACGGGGGATGACGGGGCCGTACTGCGCCTCGAAGACGTACACCGCACCTACGGCACCGGCCCGGAGGCCGTACGGGCACTCAGAGGGGTGGACGTCGGCTTCGGCCGCGGCACCTTCACCGCCGTCATGGGGCCCTCCGGCTCCGGCAAGAGCACCCTGCTGCAGTGCGGCGCCGGGCTCGACCGCCCCGACCGCGGCCGGGTCGTGCTGGACGGCACCGACCTCGCCGGGCTGACCGAGACCCAGCTGACCGTGCTGCGCCGACAGCAACTCGGCTTCGTCTTCCAGGCGTTCAACCTGGTCGGCTCGCTCACCGCCGAACAGAACGTCGGCCTGCCGCTGCGCCTGGCCGGGCGCCGCCCCGACCGCGCCGAGGTCCACCGGGCGCTCGCCCAGGTCGGCCTCGGCGAGCGGGCCGGCCACCTGCCCTCCCAGCTCTCCGGCGGCCAGCAGCAGCGCGTCGCCATCGCCCGCGCCCTGATCACCAGGCCCCGGATGCTGTTCGCCGACGAGCCCACCGGCGCCCTCGACAGCTCCAGCAGCCGCGACGTCCTCGCCCTGCTGCGCGACCTGGTCGACCGCGAGGGCCAGAGCACCGTCATGGTCACCCACGACCCCGTCGCCGCCGCCCACGCCGACCGGGTGCTCTTCCTCGCCGACGGCCGGATCGTCGACGACCTGCCCCGCCCGACCGCCCAGCAGGTCGCCGAGCGGATGACCGCCCTGGAGACGGCGGGGACGGCGGCATGACCTCGCTCGGGACCCTGCTGCCCGTCGCCGCCGCGAGCCTGCGCCGCCGCAAGGCCGCCTTCGCCGGCTCCTACGTCGCCCTCACCCTCGGCGTCACCCTGGTCGCCACCACCGGCAGCCTGCTCAACGAGACCGCCGGGGACGACTCCCCGCTCGGCGCGCCCTCGCTGCACAAGGTGCTCCAGTTCACCTCCGCGATGGCCGCCTTCGTCGCCGTCTTCGTGGTCGCCGGCACCTTCGCCTTCGCCGTCGCCCAGCGCCGCCAGGAGATCGCGATGCTGCGCGCCGTCGGCGCCACGCCCCGCCAGATCGTCCAGCTGATCACCGGCGAGGCCGCCGTCGTCGCCCTCGTCTCCGCCGTCAGCGGCTGCCTGCTCGCGCTGCCCGGCGCGCCCGCCCTCGCCTCCTGGCTGGTCGCCCGCGGCGCCGCCCCCGAGGGCTTCACCGCCCGGCCCGCCGTCGGACCGATGCTGCTGGCCGCCGCCGTCGGCCTGGCGGTCGCGCTGCTCGGCGCCGTCACCGCCGCCGTCCGCGCCGGGCGGGTGCGCGCCGTCGAGGCGCTCGGCGACGCCGCCGTCGACCGCAGGGTGATGACCGGGCCGCGCTGGGCCTTCGCCGTCCTCGGGCTGCTCGGCCTGGTCGGCGGCGTCGCCTACTACCTGTCCGCGGCCACCCTGCCGCCCGCCCCCGGCGACCAGCCGGACGACCCGCAGCTCGCCTCCCAGTGGGTGATGGGCGCCGACCTGGCCACCATCACCACCCTCGCCCTGTTCGCGCCCGTCGTCGTCCCGCTGCTGGTCCGGCTGCTCAGCGCCCCGCTCGCCCGGCTCACCGCCGCCGCCCCGCTGCTCGCCCGGCAGAACGCGCTCACCGCGGTGCGCCGCACCGTCTCCACCGCCACCCCGGCCTTCCTCACCATCGCGCTCGCCGGCACCATGGTCGGCTCCACCGCGGCCTTCGCCGAGGCCATGACCGCCCAGGGCCGGGCCACCGCCGCCGCCCGCTACGTGCTGCGCCCCGGCGCCGCCCCGCTGCCCGCCGACGCCGCCCACCGGCTCACCGCCGGCCGGCCCGACCTGCACGCCACCGCCACCACCTCCACCGTGGTCACCGGCCTCGGCGCCGACCGGCCCGCCTTCGACGACCACGGCGAGGACTCGCCCGCCAGCGCACCCTCCGCCGCCACCGTCGTCGACGGCGACCTCGCCACCGCCTGGACCCTGCCCGCCGTCGACGGCACCGCCGCCGACCTGCACGGCGCCACCCTCGCCGCCTCCACCGACCAGGCCCGCGGCCACGGCTGGAAGGTCGGCGACCAGGTCAACCTGCGCCTCGCCGACGGCACCGTCACCGGCCTGCGGCTCGCCCTCGTCTACCGCACCCAGCTCGGCCTGGACGAGGTCCTGCTCAGCGGCGACGCCGTCACCGGCCACCTGAACGGCGCCCGCCCCGGCGCCGTCCACCTCAGCGCCGAACCCGCCGACCGGCTCGGCGGCGTCCTCACCGACGCCCGCGACCCCGGCCCCGACCCGAACGCCCACTACGCCTGGATCGCCACCACCACCATCCTCGGTCCCGCCCTGCTCTACGCGCTGATCGCCATCGTCAACACCATGGTGATGAGCGCCGCCGACCGCCGCCGCGACTTCACCGTGCTGCGGCTGGCCGGGACGCTGCGCCGCCAGGTGCTGCAGATGGTCGCCCTGGAGGCCGCCCTGGTGGTGGCCACCGCCGCCGTCCTCGCCCTCGCCGCCACCGCGCTCACCCAGTACGGCACCACGGCCCTGCTCAACCACCGCATCCTGGCCGGGCAGGCGAGCGTCGCACTCCGGCTGCCCTGGCTGCCGCTGGCCGGCGGCGCGGCGCTCTGCCTGGTGCTCGCCGTGGCCTCCGGCGTGCTGTCCGGCCGGCTCACGCTGAGCGGACGGACGGCGGCCCGGTAGGCCTCACACCGGTCTACGGCCGGCGGAAGACCGGACTGCCCCGCCCGCATCCAGCGGCCGGGGCAGTCCGCATGAAGAACGCTCAGTACTCCCACGGATTCAGCACAGCCGCACCGGTGCGCGCCAAGTGCTTGACGTTGCGGCTGACAAGCGTCCATCCGTTCGCGAGGGCCGTGGCCGCGATCAGCGCGTCGGGCGGATCGATGCCGGCCCCGAGGCTCTTGAGCCGACGGTGGACGGCGAGGTAGGCGGAGGACTCCCGCTCGCCGATCACGGCGATCCGCCCCTGGTACTCAGCCCGGAGACCGTCGAGGACCCGATCGAGAACGGCCCGCCGCAGCGGATCAGGGGCTGCCGCCACGCCGGCCTCGATCTCCGCGATGGTGATGACACTGAGAAAGTGCTCGGTGGCCGGGACGGATCGGGCCCACTCGATGACCGCGGGAGCCGGCTTCGGTCGCGTCGTGAGCTCGGCGACCACGTTCGTGTCCAGCAGGTAGGTCACTCGGGGGCTTCCTCGTCGTCGTAGGAGCGAGCGCCGAACTCCAGGCCCTCGAGGGGCGTCGTCAGGAGGAAGTCCAGGAAGCCGTCGGTTCCCAGCGTTGCCCAGCGGTGCAGCATGGCGGGCAGCGCGTCGATGTCGGTATCGGCGAGCTCAGCGTCGAAGTGTTCGACCTGGTCCTCCGGCAGCGATCCGCGAATCTCTCTGATGGTCCGCAGCGGGTGGGACTCGTCGGGCCCGTGAGGGGGCACGGGCAGGTTCGGGGCGGTGCTCATGGTCGGCTCCTCCGTTCGGGTCCGGGGAACAGCGTAGGGCGACCGGGCCCTTGATCGGCTCCCCTGCCGGTCGGGTTGTCGGTGGGGCGGGTGATGATAGGGGCTGTTTCGCCGGAGGACGGAAGGACACACCTGATGAGCTGGTGGCAGCAGCCACTGGTCGGCTTCGACCTGGAGACCACGGGCACCGAACCGGCCGTGGACCGCATCGTCACGGCCGCGCTCGTGGACACCGTCGGCGCCGTCCGGGTGGAGGCCGCCAACTGGCTGCTCGATCCCGGGGTGCCGATCCCCGCCGAGGCCGAGGCCATCCACGGCATCGGCGACGCCCTGGCGCGCAGCAGGGGGCAGCAGGCCAAGGAGGCGGTCGAGGAGATAGCCGCGGCGCTCTGCGCGCGGATCGCGGACGGACGGCCGGTGGTCGCCTTCAACGCGCCCTTCGACCTCTCGCTGCTCGACGCCGAGCTGCGCCGCTACGGCCTGCCCGTGCTCGCCGAGCGCCTCGGCGCCCCGGTCGGCCCGGTGCTGGACGCGCTGGTCATCGACCGGGCCGTCGACAAGTACCGCAAGGGCTCGCGCACCCTGCAGCGGGTGTGCGAGGTGTACGGGGTGGAGCTGACGGACGCCCACGAGGCGGGCAGCGACGCGCTGGCCGCCGTCCGGGTCGCCGTCGCCCTGGCCGGGCGCTACCCGGTCGAGGTGGGGGAGGTTGCCCCGGCCGAACTGCACCGGCGCCAGATCGACTGGTACCGGGACTGGGCCGAGGGCCTCCAGGCCTGGCTGCGCCGCGGCAAGGACCCGCACGCGGTGGTGGACCCGCGCTGGCCGTCCAGGCCCTCCGGATGACCGGCCCGGCCGACCCCGCACGCCGGGGCCAGCCCGCCCAGCCCGCCCAGCCCGCCCACTTCGTGCGCGCGGCGGGCCCGGCGGACCTGCCCGGCTTCCTCGCCCTCGCCGCCGAGGTCGAGCACTGGTTCGGCCCGATGGTGGCCGAGCCCGGCTTCCACCGCGCGGTGGAGAAGTCGATGGCCCGGGGCACCGCGACCGTCGCCGAGTCCACCGGGGGACTGCTCGGCGGCCTGCTGTTCGGCCCCGCGCAGGACGGGCCGCACCACCTGCACTGGCTGGTGGTGGCCGGCCGCGCCCGGGGCACCGGCGTCGGCCGGGCGCTGGTCGAGGACGCGCTGCGCCGCCACCACGTCCGCGCCCCGGCCGTCGTCGAGGTGGTCACCTTCGGCCCGGACCACCCCGGGGCGGTGGCCGGCGGCGCCCGGGTGTTCTACGAGCGGCTGGGCTTCACCCCGGCCGAGGCCGCGGCCCCCGGACCGGAGGGCGGCTCCCGGCAGGTCTACCGGCTGCACCTCGGCTGAGGCCCCGCCGCGGCCTCAGCCCTGGATGTCCAGCCCCACCGGGTGGGCCGGGTCCACCGGGCAGACGAACACGTGCAGTTCGCCGTGCCGGCCCAGGGACAGGTCCGGGTCCTCGCCGCTCTCCACCGTGAGCAGGAGCCTCATCCGGGCCCCGCAGTGGCAGTCGATCGGGATCAGGTCGGTGCAGTGCCAGGAGGGCCAGCCGCCCAGCTTCCAGCCGTCCGCCCGGCCGAGGTCCCGCTCGTACTCCAGGCCCTGCTGCTCGGCGAACTCCGCGACGGCGCGGACGAGTTCCTCGGGCAGTTCGTCCCGGTCGGGCAGGTCGAGGAGGTGTTCGGGGCGCACCGCGCAGGGGCGCGGCAGGTACTCCGGCGCGCTGAGGCGGGGCGGCGGGGGAGTGGCCGGGGCGAGGTCGGCGGCGCGCTGCCAGTGGAGTTCGACGGCGGGGCCGTAGTAGTAGCGCTCGCCCTGGATGTCGTCGTGGTCGTTGGGGCACCAGAGCACCTGGAGCAGGTCGGTGCCGGGCGGCCGGGGCAGGTGCGGGGCGTCCTCGGCGCGGATCCGGGCGAGCGGGACCAACGCCGTCGCGGCGGTGGGCGGTTCGGGCGCCCTGCGGGGGAGGACGTCCTCCTCCTCGGGATGGCGCGCGGTGCAGTGCGGCCAGGGCTCGCCGGGCGGCCACTCGGCCGGGCCGCCGATCCGGCTCGCCGCGGGGTCGGCGGGGGCGCCGCCGGGGACGGCGTACGGGTGCAGCAGGGTGGCGGGCCGCAGGTGGCGGGCCAGCCCGGGGACGGCGGCGAGGAGGGCGGCGGTGTCGGTCACGGCCGCCCGCCCTACGGGCCGCGGCCCAAAGGCCCCACGGGCCCTACGCGGCGGGGAAGTCGAAGGTGTACCCCTGGGCGACCAGCCAGGGCAGCAGCTGCTTGAGCGCGGCCACGGTCTGGCTGCGGTCGCCGCCGCCGTCGTGCATCAGGATCACGCCGCCGGGCTTGAGCTGGCTCTGCACGGTGGAGACGATCGCGGCCACGCCCGGGCGGGACCAGTCGCGGGGGTCGACGGACCAGCCGAGCGAGTCCATCCCGAGCCCGGCGGCGATGTGCTCGTTGTCGGCGGTGAAGCCGCCGCCCGGCGCACGGAACCAGCTGACCCGGGTGCCCGGCCCGCCGGCCTTGACGATCATGTCGCGGGCGGCGGAGATCTCGTACACCGCCTTGTCGTGCGGGAGCTTCTCGAACGGCTGGGGGTGGTGGACGCTGTGGTCGCAGAGCCGGTGCCCCTCGGCCAGCACCCGCTTGACCAGGGCCGGGTTGGCGGCGGCGTTCTGGCCGATCTCGCAGAAGGTGGCCTTGACGTGGTACTGGGCGAGCAGGTCGAGGATCTGGCCGGTGGCCGGGCCGGGGCCGTCGTCGAAGGTGAGGGCGACGGTGCGGCCGCCGGAGGCGGTGGAGCCGATCACCTTGGTGGCCTGACCGGGTTGCGCGGGCGGTGCGGCGGGGGTGCCGGCGGGGGTGGTGCCGACGGGCGTGCCGGTGGCCGGGGCGTGGCCGGGGGTGGCCGCGGCGGTCGGGGTGCGCGGCTCGGCACCGGCCGGCGGAGCGGCCCGGCCGGGGCCGGCGGCGTCGGAGCCGGGGGTGGGGGCGATGGTGGCGGCCGCGGTGCCGGTCGGCTGCTGCGCGGTGGCGCCCGGAGTGGTGGCGCCCGGGGTGGTTGCGCCCGGAGCGGAGGCGCCCGGGGTGGAGGCGGTCGCGGTGGGCTGCAGCGCCCCGCTGGCGGTGCCGCACGCGGACAGTCCCAGCACGGCGGCCACGGCGACGCAGCCCGCGACGAGCCGTCGGCGGCCGGCGGCGGTGCGGGAGTCGGGGAGGGGGCTGCGACGGGTGGGGGTCCGGTGCATGGCGGCGGCTCCTGCGGGCGGGAAGGGGGCCGATCCCTCGGTCAGGATGACTGTGCGATAGGACGCCGATCGTACGTGTCCCGGTTGCGCGCCGGACCGTTCCGCCCTAAGAGTCTTCTCACACTCGCCCGGTTCGACGTCCGCCGCTCCCAGGAGGTAGCCGCCCGCCGTCAGAACGGGTACCAGCGCACCCCGGTGGCCCCCTCCCGGAGCGAGTCGACCCGGCGCCGGAACTCCGCGAGGGCCGCCGGGTTCCCGGCCGCCTGCTGGGCGACCCAGGAGGCGCTGGCGGTCTCCCGGGCCCCGCGCAGCACCGCGAAGCCGGACCAGTCGCGCACGTCCCGGCCGTAGGCCCCGGTGAACTCCAGGTAGTCCTCCTCCGGCACCCCGTAGCGGTCGTGGGCGAGCGCCAGGACCACCAGGTCGTGCTCGCGCAGGTCCCGGGAGAAGGTCTCCAGGTCGAGCAGCACCGGCCCGTCCGGTCCGACGTGGACGTTGCGCGGCAGCGCGTCGCCGTGGATCACCCCGGGCGCGAGCTCCGGCACCAGGCCGGGCAGGGCGGCCGCGAAGGCGTCCCGGCGCTCGCGCAGGAAGGCGACGTCCGCCGGGTCGACCTGTCCCTCGGCGGAGGCCAGCCAGCGCTCCACCGGCGCCAGCAGGTCGCGCCCGTCGAGCGGGAAGGGCGGCAGCGGCAGTGCGTGCAGGGCGCGCAGCAGCGGGGCGAGGTCGGCCGGGCGGGCCGGCCGGACGGCGGGGGCGAGCCGGTGCCAGAAGGTGACCGGGTGCCCGTCGGCCCGGTGCGGCCCGGCCTCGACCCGCTCGTACGGGCGGACCACCGGGACGCCCTGCCCGGCCAGCCAGTGCGCGACGGCCAGTTCGCGCCGGGCCCGGTCGTACAGTCCGGGGCCGCGGCCGACCTTGGCGACCACGGCCGGGTCGCCGAGGTCGAAGACGGCGTTCTCGCCGAGCGCGAGCAGCCGCGCGCCGTCGGGGGCGGGCAGTCCGGCGGCGGCGCAGGCCCCGGCGAGCAGCAGCCGGGCGCGGGCCTCGTCGAAGGGGATCATGGCTGGGCTCCGTTCCGCCGGTGTTCATCCGGGGGATCCCGGACGGTGATCATCATGACGCACGGAGCGGCCCGCCCCGCGGCCCCGGGCGAACGGGCCCCCGGGCGGGCGGCCCCCGGAGCGGGCCGCGCGGGCGTGGTGGGGGTTTTCCCTGGTTCCCTACCCCTAGGCCTCCTCCTCCGAGGTAGGGGGCGAACTCCACCCTGAGGGGGAGAAGGCTCCACCCGGAGCACGAGGCCAACGGCGCTGCGACCGGGAGAGACTGGGGCGGGGCCGGTTCGGGGCGGCCCCACAACGGGGGTTGGACCACGGGGGCTCCTTGCCGCACGGCGAGCACGTACTCGTAGGCTGACGCCCAGACCTACTTACCTGCCGACCGGCTAGTAGACGCCAAAGCGCGTCCGGCCCGGTCCTGCCGTCGCCCAGCGTCCCGTCCCCCAAGGGCTGCGGTGAACCATGCCCAGGAGGCATCGAGCATGTTCCACCGACTAGGACAATTCGCCGTACGCCGCGCGTGGTGGGTGATCGCCGCGTGGCTCGTCGCCATGGTCGCGATCTTCATATCCTCGCCCAAGGTGACCTCCCAGACGGACGAGGCGTCGTTCCTGCCCAAGCACTACGAGTCCATCCAGGCCGCCGAGGTGCAGGCCAAGGCCTTCCCGGCCGCCTTCACCCCGGACGCCCTCATCCTCTTCGAGCGCAACGACGGCGCCGCGCTCACCGACGCCGACACCAAGGCCATGGGCAAGCTGACCCAGGACCTGGCGGGCAAGAAGATCGACGGCGTCGAGGCGGTCAACCCGCCGGCCGAGAAGGTCGGCTACTCCGAGGACCGCAAGTACGCGATGGGCACCATCGCCATCGCCAAGGGCAAGCAGCAGGACCCGAAGGCGATCGCGGCCGTCGCCAAGGCGGTGCGCAACGACGGCAAGGACCTGGCGGGCCCCACCGGCCTCAAGTTCCAGCTCGGCGGCTCCGCCGCCCAGGCCCTGGACCAGCAGGAGTCCTCCAGCGACACCGAGGGCCTCATCACGATGGCCACCCTGGTGCTGGTCATCGTCATCGTCGGCATCATCTTCCGCAGCGTCCTGGCCGGCCTGCTGCCCATCCTGGTCTCGCTGATCATCGCCCTGCCGACCTCCATGGGTCTGATCAACTACGCCACCAAGGCCTTCGACCTCAAGAGCACCGACATCCTCACGCCGATCCTGATCGTCGTCGTGCTCGGTGTCGGCACCGACTACTTCCTCTTCCTCGCCTTCCGCTACCGCGAGCGGCTGCGGGCCGGTGAGGACCGCAAGGCCGCCGTCGTCAACGCCGTCGGCCGGGTCGGCGAGGCGATCGCCTCCGCCGCCGGCGCCGTCACCATCGCCTTCGCCGCGCTGATCCTCTCCAGCCTCGGCATGTTCCAGGCCCTCGGCCCGGCGCTGGCCATCGCGGTCGTCGTCACCGCCCTCGCCTCCGTCACCCTGGCCCCGGCCCTGCTCGCCGTCATCCCCGCCCGGGCCGTCTTCTGGCCCGGCAAGAAGTGGATGCGGGAGCCCAGTGACGCGCGCTTCACCGCGCTCGGCCGGGCCGTCGAGAAGCGCCCGGCGCTCACCGCCCTCGCCTCCGGCGGCGTCCTGGTCGCCCTGACCCTCGGCGCCCTGGGCTACAACGGCCTCTTCGACATGACCAGCGGCTCCATGCCCAAGGAGAAGGAGTCGATGGTCGTCCAGGACAAGATGTCCACCGCCTTCTCCAAGGGCGCCGCCTCCCCCAGCCAGGTCTTCCTGAGCAGCACCGACGGCAGGAAGCTCGACCCGGCCTCCTTCCAGGCCTACGCGGACAAGCTGCACGTCGCCGGTGTCGCCCAGGTGTTCCCGCCCACCCCCACCACCGCCACGAGCCAGAACAAGACCATCAGCGACGACGGCACCACGGCCCAGTTCACCGTGATGCTCAAGGACGAGCCCGCCAGCAACGAGGCCATCGCCACCGTCACCGAACTGCGCGCCGTCGCCCACGCCCAGGCCCCGGCCGGCACCGAGGCCAAGGTCGGCGGCCTCAGCTCGGTGTTCAAGGACATCAACCTGGCGATGACCCACGACTACAAGCTGGTCTTCCCGATCGCCGGGCTGCTCATCCTGCTCATCCTGGCGCTCCAGCTGCGCAGCGTGGTCGCCCCCTGGTACCTGATGGTCTCGGTCGGCCTCGGCTTCGGCGCCACCCTCGGCGCCGCCACGCTGCTCTTCCAGAAGATCGGCCACGAGACCGGCCTGATGTTCATGATGCCGATCCTGATCTACCTCTTCGTGGTGGCGATCGGGACCGACTACAACATCCTGATCATCGCCCGCCTGCGCGAGGAGGCCCGCGCGGGCCGCTCCCCGCGCGAGGCGGCCCGTGAGGCGCTGCGCCACGCCGGTCCGACCGTCGCGGCGGCGGGCTTCATCCTGGCGGCCTCGTTCGGGACCTTCATGCTCGCGGGCAACACCTTCATGATGGAGTTCGGCTTCGCGATGGCCTTCGGCATCGTGCTGGCGGCCTTCGTGATGGCGATGTTCTTCACCCCGGCGCTCACCGCGCTGATCGGCAACAAGGCCTGGTGGCCCGGCCACGGCGGTGACGCCCGTCCGGGTGCGGGCCACGCCCCGCTGGTCGGCAGCACCATGCCGCCGGAGCCGGTCGGCCGGCACTGACCCGAGGGCCCGGCGACGGGCCGGACGGCGGACGGCGCCCCGCTCCGGCGGGGCGCCGTCCCCTGTTTCCAGGGGGGCCAAACGTGATCTGTCGAGCAGAAAAGTCCCCGGTCAATCGGGGTGCGGCCGTGCTACAGTCGAGGCAGTTGCAGTTTTGGTTCCCATGAACGTGTGTGTGCGCCTGCTGGTACCAACCAACAGGCGCATTTGTTTTGTCCGGTGTTTCAGTCTCCGGATGGGGATCGCGGCTACTTGGGGATTCACGAGGTGTGAATCCCTGATGCCCCAAGTATGAGGAGACGGTTATGGCTACCGGCACCGTGAAGTGGTTCAACAGCGAAAAGGGCTTCGGCTTCATCGAGCAGGACGGCGGCGGCCCGGACGTCTTCGCCCACTACTCGAACATCCAGGCCCAGGGCTTCCGTGAGCTCGTCGAGGGTCAGCGCGTCGAGTTCGACGTCACCCAGGGCCAGAAGGGCCCGCAGGGCGAGAACATCCAGGTCATCGCCTGACGCCAGCCTCTGTGCTGACGCGCGATCCCCTGTGATCTCGTGAAGCGGGGGCCCGCACCGCTGGACGGTGCGGGCCCTCGTTCATGCCGCAGTACGGCCGGGGCGGCGCACTCCACTCAGACGGCCGACCAGTCCGCGACCGCGGGCTGCCGACCGACGGACGGAGAACCCGTGACCACCCCTGCCCGCACGCCCCGCGACCGAGGCGACCGCACCACCGACCGTTCCGCCGCGCGCACCGGCGACCGCACGGCCGAAGGCCGTACCGGCCGCCCCCGCCGCAGCGGCGACAACCCCGAGCGTGCCCGCCGCACCGGGGAGGGCGCCGACCGCGCCCGCAAGCCCCGGGGCCGCACCGGCGCCCCCAAGGCCACCCGCGCCGCCGTGGCGGAGCCCGCCGACTTCACCGTCGTCGAGGGCACCCCGGCCCGGCCCCCGGCGGCCTCCTTCGGCGAGCTCGACCTGCCCAAGGCGATCCTGTCCGCGCTCACCCGCGAGGGCGTCACCGAGCCGTTCCCGATCCAGGCCGCCACCCTGCCCGACTCGATCGCCGGGCGCGACGTCCTCGGCCGCGGCCGCACCGGCTCCGGCAAGACCCTCGCCTTCGGCCTGCCGCTGCTCGCCCGCACCGCCGGGCGCCGCGCCGACTCCCGGCACCCGCTGGCGCTCGTCCTGGTGCCCACCCGCGAGCTCGCCCAGCAGGTCACCGACGCGCTCACCCCGTACGCCACCGCCGTCAACCTGCGGATCACCACCGTCGTCGGCGGCATGGGCATCAGCCGGCAGGCCAACGCGGTGCGCCGCGGCACCGAGGTCCTGGTCGCCACCCCCGGCCGGCTGGACGACCTGATCGGCCGCGGTGACGTCAACCTCTCCGACGTCGCCATCACGGTCCTCGACGAGGCCGACCAGATGGCCGACATGGGCTTCCTCCCGCAGGTCAGCCGGCTGCTGGAGCAGGTCGCCGAGGGCGGGCAGCGGATGCTGTTCTCCGCCACCCTGGACCGCAACGTGGACCGGCTGGTCAAGCGCTTCCTGACCGACCCGGTCACCCACTCGGTCGACCCCTCGGCCGGCGCGGTCACCACCATGGACCACCACGTCCTGCAGCTGGAGCCCACCGACAAGGCCTCCGCCACCGCGCACATCGCCTCCCGCGACGGCCGGGTGATCATGTTCGTGCACACCAAGCACGGCGCCGACCGGCTCGCCAAGCAGCTGCGCGCCACCGGCGTGATGGCCGCCGCCCTGCACGGCGGCAAGTCCCAGCCGCAGCGCAACCGGGTCCTGGACCAGTTCCGCGAGGGCGAGGTCACCGCGCTGATCGCCACCAACGTGGCCGCCCGCGGCATCCACATCGACGGCCTCGACCTGGTCGTCAACGTCGACCCGCCGATCGACCACAAGGACTACCTGCACCGCGGCGGCCGCACCGCCCGGGCCGGCGAGTCCGGCACGGTCGTCACCCTCGTGCTGCCCGAGCAGCGCCGCGAGGTCAACCGGCTGATGACGGTCGCCGGGATCCGCCCGACCGTCACCAAGATCCGCCCCGGCGACGCCGAGCTGGCCCGGATCACCGGCGCCCGCACCCCCAGCGGCGTCGCGGTCGCGCTGGTCGTCCCGGCCGCCGCCCAGCCCGCGGCCCCGGCCTCCGCCGACGGCAAGGGCGCCGGCGGCAAGTCCGGCAACCCGCGCCGCCGCCCCGCCAAGCGCTCCGGGCTGCCCACCGACGTCGACATGAACGGCAACCCGCGCCGCCCGCGCCCCAAGCAGCGCCTCGGTGCCGCCGCCCAGGGCGAGCGGCCGCAGGCCGCCGGGTTCATCGGGCGCTCCTCCGGCCGGGCCCGGCCGGGCAGCGGCTCCCAGTCCGGTGCCAACTACGGGACCGGGCGCCAGCGCCGCAAGTTCGACTGACGGCCGTCCCGGCCCCGGTTCCACCGAACGGGCCCCGTGCTCCCCTGCGAGGGGGAGCACGGGGCCCGTTCCGCGTTCCCGAGGCGTCCGAGCGACCGCCGATCCGAACAGCTGGCGTGAATCCGTCGAAGCTCGCCTTGAACGAGAGCTTGACGGGGGCCCGGCGAACCCACGATTCTTCTACCCGGCCCACACAACTGCCGCACCGTCACCACCAGTGCGCAGACGTCGAGTTGACGCGATCCCGCCGAACGGAAGGACCACCGTCCCGATGCGCCGAACCTCCGCCCTGCTGACCACCGCCCTGCTCGCCGGGGCCGCCGCCCTGGCCACACCGGCCACCTCCGCCCAGGCCGCGCCCTCCTGCGGTGCCTACGTCGCGGGCTGGAACGCGATCGGCAACTGCAGCGGCCTCGACCCGATGCAGACCTGGACCGTCACCGCCACCTGCTACTACTGGAACTCCACCCACACCGTGCAGTTCACCCGCCCCGCGATCGGCGGCGTGGGGATCGGGGACGGCAGCGTCTCCGCGGCCTGCGGCGTCGGCGACAGCGTCATGTTCCCGCGGGTCCTCCTGGGCGCCACCCCGCCGGCCGGCCCGACCGGCCAGATCACCGGCTACGCCGGCAAGTGCGTCGACGTGAAGGGCGCCAACCTCGGCAACGGCACTCCCGTCCAGATCTACGACTGCAACGGCTCCCTGGCGCAGAAGTGGCGGATCGGCGTCGACGGCACCGTCCGCGCCCTCGGCAAGTGCATGGACGTCGCCGGCGGCGGCACCGCCAACCACACCCTGGTCCAGCTCTACGACTGCAACGGCACCGGCGCCCAGCAGTGGCAGGCCCGCGCCGACGGCTCGCTCTACAACCCGCAGTCCGGCCGCTGCCTGGACGACCTCGGCTTCGCCACCAACAACGGCAACCAGCTCGGCATCTGGGACTGCAACGGCGCCGCCAACCAGAAGTGGAACCTCCCGGCCTGACGCACCACCACCGGAGCCAGGTCCGCCGCCCGCACCCCCGTCGGGCGGCGGACCTCCCTCGCGGGACCGGGCGGCGGGCCACCCTGTGCCGGCTCAGGCGGTCAGGGCCGGGACCGCCGGGCGGGCCCGGTCGTAGCGTTCCAGCAGCAGTGCGGCCAGTTCCGGGGCCGCGCCGAGGACGTCGGCGACCAGGTCCGCGCCCTCCGAGGCCGCCGCGATGCGGTCCGGCAGCAGGCCCGGGGCCAGCAGGTACGGGGCGACGGCCGTCCGCTCGGCGCCGGCCGCGCGCAGGGCGGCGAGGGCGTCGGGCACGCGCGGGCCGGCCGCCGAGGCGTAGGCGACCTCGACGGCGGCCCAGCCGCGGGTGCGCCGCCACTCGGCGGCGACCCGGCGGGTGGCCGCGTCGGCGGCCGGGTCGGAGGAGCCCGCCGCGGCCAGCACCACGCCCGTACCGGCGCGGACCGCCGCCGAGCTGATGCCGAGCCCGGCCCCGGCCAGCCGGCGGTCCAGGGCGGCGAGCAGCAGCGGCGAGGGGCCGAGCACCTCGGCGACGGGCAGCCCGGCGCCGGTCGCGCGCAACGCGGCGGGGATGTCGTGCTTGGCGTGGAAGGCCCGGTTGAGCAGCAGCGGGACGGCCACCGCGTCCGTCGGCCGTCCGAACAGTCCGGACCGGCCCACCACCTGGGGGATCCGCGGCGCGCAGTGGTCCAGGTAGGCGGTGGCGACCTCCAGGGCGGGCCGCTGGGCCCGCACCTCCCGGACCAGCGCGGCCACGGTCGCGGCGTGCCGCGGGTCACGGCTGCCGTGGGCGATGAGCAGGAGGGCGGGCACCGGCGGCCGCCTCACTTGCCGGAGGCCAGCAGGCCGCGGTTGCGCAGCACCCGGCGCTCGACCGGGGTGAAGACGAGCAGCTCGATGGCGATGCCGACGAACAGGATCAGGATGATGCCGAGCAGCACCCCGGACATGTCGGAGAACTCGCGCTGGTCCTCCAGGAACCGGCCCAGGCCCCGGCCGAGGTCGGGGGAGGAGGCGACCAGCTCGGCGGCCATCAGCGAACGCCAGGAGAACGCCCAGCCCTGCTTGAGGCCGGCCAGGTAGCCGGGCAGCGCGGCGGGGATGAGCACGTGCCGGGCGCCGGTCAGGCCGGTGGCGCCGATGGTGCGCCCGGCCCGCAGGAACAGCGGCGGGACCTGGTCGATGCCGGCCACCAGCCCGTTGGCGATGGACGGGACGGCGCCCAGCAGGATCACCGCGTACATCATCTGGTCGTTGATGCCGAGCCAGATGACCGCGGCCGGCACCCAGGCGACCGAGGGCAGCGACTGGAGGCCCTGGAGGACCGGGCCGATCGCTGTGCGCACCGGCTTGACCCGGGCGACGACCAGGCCGATCGGGGTGCCGATCACGACGGCGAGCAGGAAGCCCGACAGGCCGCGCCAGACGCTGGTCCAGATGATCGAGAACAGCGTGCCCTGGTACCAGAGGTCCTGGAGGGAGTGCCACACGTCCGCGGGGCTGGGCAGCTTGTACGAGGAGGTGACGTGCAGGCTGTACGCGCCCTGCCACAGCGCCAGCACCACCAGCACGCCGATCAGCGGCGGCAGGGCCTTGGAGCGCAGCACCTCGCCGAGCGAGCTGCGCTGGGCGGTGACGGAGTCGAGGGCGTCCAGGCCGGCGCCGACGTCGGCGCTGTCGGCGGCGCCGACGGGGGCGTTCTTGTCCAGGACGACGGGAGCGGTGTCAGTGCTGGCCATGGCGACGGATCTCCCCACGCAGTTCTTCGGTGATCTCGATGGACAGGTCGGCGACGCCGGAGGACTCGATGCGGCGCGGCTGCGGCAGGTCGATCCGCCACTCCCGGGCGACCCGGCCGGGGCGGGAGGAGAGCAGGACGACGCGCTGGGCCAGCCGCACCGCCTCGCGCACGTTGTGGGTGACGAACAGGACGGACAGCTGCCGTTCGGCCCAGATCCGGGTGATCTCGTCGTGCAGGACGTCCCGGGTGATGGCGTCGAGGGCGGCGAACGGCTCGTCCATCAGCAGCACCTTGCTGCCCTGGGCGAGGGCGCGGGCCATCGCGACGCGCTGGCGCATGCCGCCGGACAGCTCGTGCACCCGCTTGCCGTACGCGCCGTTCAGGCGGACGAGTTCGAGCAGGCGCTCGGCCTCGGCGCGCCGCTCGGGGCGGGGGACGCCGGCCAGCTTGAGGGCCAGTTCGATGTTCCGGCCGGCGGTGAGCCAGGGGAACAGGGCGTGTTCCTGGAACATCAGGGCGGGGCGGCCCCCGGGCACCTCGATGCTGCCGCGGGTGGGCTCGTCGAGGCCGGCGACCAGGTTGAGCAGGGTGGACTTGCCGCAGCCCGAGGCGCCGAGCAGGGTGACGAACTCGCCGGGCGCGACGTCGAGGGTGATGTCGTCCAGCACGTGGGTGGCGGCGCCCGGGCGGCCGAAGGACTTGTGCACGTGCGAGATCCGGACGGCGGGCGTGGCGCCGGTGGCGTCGGCGCGGGGGGCGTCCGCCGAGGTGGTCAGTGCCGGGGTCATCCGGGCACCTCCTGCGTGAGTGGTCTGGCAAGGCTGGCGAGGGCTGCGAAGCGGGGGGCCGGGTCCGGCCCCGCCCGGCCCGGTGGGCATCGATCGGGGATCGACCGGGCGGGCGGGGGCCGGACCGCGGATCTGGGTGGCGCCGGTCGCTTGGCGCCGGGTTGCTTGGCGCCGGGCTACTTGGCGCCGAGGCCGGCGTCCGCCACCGGGGCCTGGCCCTTGGCCGCGAGGACCTTGTTCAGCAGGGTGAGGTCGTAGATGCCGTTCAGGTTGGGCTTCTTGAGGAGCCCGGCGGTGACGGCGTGGTCGGCCTCGGCCTGCAGGGTGTTCGCCAGCGGGTCGTCCAGGAAGTCGATGTCGGACCAGGCCGGGTCGAGGACGGCCGACTCCAGGGAGTTGCCCGCCTCCTTCTTGATCGCCTCGTTGGCGTCGGCCTTGGCCTTGTCGGGGTTGGCCTTGATGAAGGCGTTGGTGTTCACCGAGCCGCGCAGCACGGCCTCCACCACGTCCGGGTGCTCCTTGAGGAACTTCTGCGAGACGATGATGTTGGTGATCACGAACTTCTTGTCCGGCCAGACGTCCTTCTCGTTGAGCAGGACCTTCGCGCCGAGGGTGACCAGCTTGGAGGCGGTGGGCTCGGGCACCCAGGCGCCGTCGATGGAGCCCTGCTTGTAGGCGTCGGGGGTGACCTTGTTGTCGGTGCGCACCACCGAGACGTCGCCCGCGCCGGACGCCGCGTCCACCTTGTAGCCCTTGCCGGCCAGGTAGTTGAGCAGCGCCACGTCCTGGGTGTTGCCCAGCTGCGGGGTGGCGATCTTCTTGCCCTTGAGGTCGTCCAGCGAGCCGACCTTGTCCGGGTTGACCACCAGCTTGACCCCGCCGGAGGCCGAACCGCCGATGATCTTCAAGGACTTGCCGTCGGACTTGGTGTAGCCGTTGATCGCCGGGGAGGGGCCGATCCAGCCGATGTCGATCGATCCGGCGTTGAGCGCCTCGATCTCCGCCGGGCCCGCGTTGAAGACCTGGGTCTTCACCTGGGTGGCGCCCAACTCCTTCTGGAATATGCCTTCCTGGAGTCCGACCAGCGGGGTGCCGTGGGTCAGGTTGGCGAAGTAGCCGATCTTCACCGTGTCCGCGGTGAGCTTGGGGCCGGACGCCGAACTCCCCACGGTGGCCGCGGTGTCGGCCTTGTTGTCGGCCTTGGAGCCGTAGCTGCAGGCCGACAGCAGGGCGACGGCGGTCAGGCCGGCGGCGGCAGCAGCCGCCGCGCGTCTGATCCGGCCGGCGTTCGGGCGGGTGGGCCGATGGGAGGGGGTGCGGTGCGAGGATGCCTGGTGCGGTGCCATGGTGGTGGGTCCTGTTCGCGGACGGACCGTCAGGAGGCGGTCCCGGGCGGACGGTTGGAAGGTGGCGCTTGCGGCAGTGGGTGTGCCGGGCAAGCCGGGCGGCCGTGGGGAGCGGCCCGGTGACGGGGCGTTCTCAGCCCCGTCGGCCCGCACATCGGGTCAAGCCGCCCTGGCCGCTGCCGAGGACGCCGCTGCCGATGCGGCCGCCTTCCTTGTCCATGCCCGAGAACGCCTCGCTGGGCATCAGACCCAGTCCTCCTCTTCGGGCGCGCCGGGCGCGCCGTCGGTGCGTACGGTGGCGAAGGCCTCGCCCGCCATGCCGGCGGTGAGGGTGGTGCCGTCGGCCGGGTCGATCAGCAGGAACGAGCCGGTCCGGCGGTTGTCGGTGTAGTCGTCGAGGGCCAGCGGCTCGGCGGTGCGCAGCTTCACGTGGCCGATGTCGTTGACGTTCAACCCCTCGGCGCCGGAGCGCTGTTCGAGGCTGTCGATGTCGATCCGGTAGGAGATCTCCTTGACGAGGGCGCGGACGGTGCGGGTGGTGTGCTTGAGCAGCACCTTGTCCCCGGCGCGCAGCGGCCGCTCGTTGAGGTGGCTGACGGTGGCCTCGACGTCCTTGGTGGGGGCGGGGGAGGCCCCGGCGGCGATGAGGTCGCCGCGGGAGATGTCGAGGTCGTCGGCGAGCCGGACGGTGACCGACTGGGGGGCCCAGGCCAGGTCGGCCGGGCGGCCGAGCGCGTCGATGGCGGCGACGGTGGTGGTCAGGCCGGAGGGCAGCACGGTGACGGGGTCGCCGACCCGCAGCACGCCGGAGGCCAGCTGGCCCGCGTAGCCGCGGTAGTCGGGGTGTTCCTCGGTCTGCGGGCGGATCACGTACTGGACCGGGAAGCGGGCGGGCTCCGCGCCGGGGTCGCTGCCGACCGGGACGGTCTCCAGGTGCTCCAGCAGGGTCGGGCCGCCGTACCAGTCCATGTGGGCGGACGGTTCGACGACGTTGTCCCCGGCGAGGGCGGAGATCGGGACGGCGAGGACGTCGCCCACGCCGAGGGAGGCGGCGTAGGCGGTGAACTCGGCGGCGATCGCGGCGAAGACCGGCTCGGCGTAGTCGACCAGGTCCATCTTGTTGACGGCCAGGACGACGTGCGGCACCCGCAGCAGGGCGGCGACGGCGGCGTGCCGGCGGGTCTGCTCGACCACGCCGTTGCGGGCGTCGACCAGGACGACGGCGAGCTCCGCGGTGGAGGCGCCGGTCACCATGTTGCGGGTGTACTGCACGTGCCCGGGGGTGTCGGCGAGGATGAACCGCCGCCGGGGGGTGGCGAAGTAGCGGTAGGCGACGTCGATGGTGATGCCCTGCTCGCGCTCGGCCCGCAGGCCGTCGGTGAGCAGAGCGAGGTCGGGCGCCTCCTGGCCGCGGCCCAGGGAGACGCGTTCGACGGCCTCCAGCTGGTCGGCGAGCACCGACTTGGAGTCGTGCAGCAGCCGGCCGACCAGGGTGGACTTGCCGTCGTCGACGGAGCCGGCGGTGGCGAAGCGCAGCAGCGAGGTGGCGCTGGTCTCGACGGTCGTGCTCATTAGAAGTACCCCTCGCGCTTGCGGTCTTCCATCGCGGCCTCGGACAGCTTGTCGTCGGCGCGGGTGGCGCCGCGCTCGGTGAGGCGGCTGGCGGCGATCTCGGCGATCACGGCCTCGATGGTGGTGGCGTCGGAGTCGACGGCGCCGGTGCAGGACATGTCGCCGACGGTGCGGTAGCGCACCAGCCGCCGCTCGACGGGCTCACCGTCCTTGGGGCCGCCCCACTCGCCGGCGGTCAGCCACATGCCGCCCCGGGAGAAGACGTCCCGCTCGTGCGCGTAGTAGATCTCGGGGAGGTCGATGCCCTCGCGCTCGATGTACTGCCAGACGTCCAGCTCGGTCCAGTTGGACAGCGGGAAGACCCGCACGTGCTCGCCGACGGCGTGCCGTCCGTTGTAGAGCGACCACAGCTCGGGGCGCTGGCGGCGCGGGTCCCAGGCGCCGAACTCGTCGCGCAGGGAGAAGACGCGCTCCTTGGCGCGGGCCTTCTCCTCGTCCCGGCGGCCGCCGCCGAACACCGCGTCGAAACGGTTCTTCTCGATGGCGTCGAGCAGCGGGACGGTCTGCAGCGGGTTGCGGGTGCCGTCCGGGCGCTCGCGCAGCCGGCCGTCGTCGATGAAGTCCTGGACGTGGGCGACGTGCAGGCGCAAGGAGTGCTCGGCGACGACGCGGTCGCGGTAGGCCAGCACCTCGGGGAAGTTGTGGCCGGTGTCGACGTGCAGCAGGGAGAAGGGGACGGCGGCCGGCGCGAAGGCCTTGAGCGCCAGGTGCAGCATCAGGATGGAGTCCTTGCCGCCGGAGAACAGGATCACCGGGCGCTCGAACTCCCCCGCGACCTCGCGGAAGATGTGCACCGACTCGGCCTCCAGCGCGTCCAGGTGGGACAGCGCGAAGGGGGAGTCGTCGTGGGCACGGACCGGGCTGTCGGTCGCGGTGGTCATGCGAGACCCCTCTCGGTCAGGAAGGCGTGCAGCTCGGCGGCGGACTCGGCGACCGCGCGGCCCTGCGTCTGCAGGCGCAGCTCGGGCTTCTCGGGGGCCTCGTACGGGTCGTCCACACCGGTCAGGCCGGAGAGCTCACCGGCCGCCTGCTTCGCGTACAGGCCCTTGACGTCCCGCTCGGCGCACAGCTCGACCGGGGTGGCGACGTGGATCTCCAGGAACTCGGTGCCGGCCGCGGCGTGCCGCTCGCGCACCGCGGTGCGGGAGTCGGCGAACGGGGCGATCACCGGGGCGAGCACCTTGACGCCGTTGGCGGCGAGCTTCTCGGCGACGAAGCCGATCCGGGTGACGTTGGTGTGCCGGTCCTCGCGGGAGAAGCCGAGGCCCTTGGAGAGGAACTCGCGGATCTCGTCGCCGTCCAGCACCTCGACCTTGTGGCCCTCGGCGCGCAGCCGCTCGGCCAGCGCGAAGGCCAGGGTGGTCTTGCCCGCGCTCGGCAGCCCGGTCAGCCACACGGTGGCGCCGCGCTCGCAGGGGGCGGCCGCGGGGGCCGCCTCTGCGGCTCCGTCGGCGGCCGGGGTGTGAGCTGTCACGGTTCTTTCCTTACGCGGTGGTTGACGAACGGTCGGGGGCGGGGGCTCGGGAGCGGGGGTCTCAGGAGCGGGGGCTCAGGAGTGGGGCGGGGGCGGGGGCTCAGAGGTGGATGCCGCACTCGGTCTTGCCGGAGCCGGACCAGCGGCCGGCCCGGGCGTCCTCGCCCTCGGCCGGCTTACGGGTGCAGGACAGCGGCGAGCAGCCGATGGACGTGTAGCCCTCCCACAGCAGCGGGTTGAGCAGCACGCCGTTCGCGGCGACGTAGGCGTCCACGTCCTCCTGCGTCCAGCGGGCGATCGGGGCGATCTTGACCTTGCGGCGCTTCGGGTCCCAGGAGACCACCGGCGTGTTCGCCCGGGTCGGGGACTCGTCGCGGCGCAGCCCGGTGGCCCACGCGTCGTAGCCGGCGAGGCCGCGGTTGAGCGGCTCCACCTTGCGCAGCGCGCAGCACAGGTCCGGGTCGCGGTCGTGCAGCCGTGGCCCGTGCTCGGCGTCCTGCTCGGCCACCGTCCTCAGCGGGGTGAGCGTGATGACGTTGACCGGCATGGTCGCGGCGACCGCGTCCCTGGTCCCGATGGTCTCCGGGAAGTGGTAGCCGGTGTCCAGGAACACCACGTCCACCCCGGGGAACACCGAGGACGCGAGGTGGGCGACCACCGCGTCCTCCATCGAGGAGGTGACGCAGAACCGACTGCTGAAGGTGTCGGCGGCCCAGCGCAGCACCTCCTGCGGCGTGGCCTCCTCCAGCTCGCGGCCGGCCCGGGCGGCGAGCTCCGCGTGGTCAGGCGTGGTGCGGTTGGTCATGTGACGCACCCCCGTGGGTCGGTGACAGCAGGCCGAGGAACTTCAACTGGAAGGCGCGGCGGCAGCCGTGGCACTCCCAGGCGCCGTGGCCGGCCTCGGACGGGCGCAGGTCCTCGTCCCCGCAGTACGGGCAGAAGAACGGTGCGGCTCGCTCACTCATCGCCCACCTCGCTGCGCATCGCCCATCTCGCTGTGCTCGGCGTTCGCTTCGTGAATGGTTCGCTCGCTCACGACAGCTGCTCCTCGGTGGCGCGGGCCGTCCACTGGGCGAAGCGCTCGCCCTCGGCGCGGTCGGCCTGGTAGCGGGTCAGCACGCGCTCGACGTAGTCGGGCAGGCCGGCGCTGGTGACCTTGAGGCCGCGGACCTTGCGGCCGAAGCCGGCCTCCAGGCCGAGCGCGCCGCCCAGGTGGACCTGGTAGCCCTCGACCTGGTTGCCGTGCTCGTCGGTGACCAGCTGGCCCTTGAGGCCGATGTCGGCGACCTGGATCCGGGCGCAGGCGTTCGGGCAGCCGTTGATGTTGATGGTCAGCGGCTCGGCGAACTCCGGCAGGCGCCGCTCCAGTTCGTCGATCAGGGTGCGGCCGCGCTCCTTGGTCTCGACGATGGCGAGCTTGCAGTACTCGATGCCGGTGCAGGCCATGGTGCCGCGGCGGAACGGCGAGGGGGTGACCCGCAGGTCGAGCTCCTCCAGGCCGGCCACCACCGCGTCGACGTGCTCCTCGGCGATGTCGAGGACCAGCATCTTCTGCTCGGCGGTGGTGCGCAGCCGGTCGCTGCCGTGGGCGGCGGCGAGGTCGGCGATCCGGCCGAGCAGCTTGCCGTCGACCCGGCCGACGCGCGGGGCGAAGCCGATGTAGTAGCGGCCGTCCTTCTGCCGGTGCACGCCGACGTGGTCGCGCCAGCGGGCGGCGGGCTCGGCGGGCGCGGGCCCGTCGACCAGCCGGTACTCGAGGTACTCCTCCTCCAGGACCTTGCGGAACTTCTCCACGCCCCAGTCGGCGACCAGGAACTTGAGCCGGGCGCGGTTGCGCAGGCGCCGGTAGCCGTAGTCGCGGAAGATGCCGATCACGCCGCCGTACACGTCGGCGACCTCGTCCAGCGGGACCCAGGCGCCCAGGCGCACGCCGAGCTTGGGGTTGGTGGACAGGCCGCCGCCGACCCACAGGTCGAAGCCGGGCCCGTGCTCGGGGTGGACCACGCCGACGAAGGCGACGTCGTTGATCTCGTGGGCGACGTCCAGCTGCGGGGAGCCGGAGACCGCGCTCTTGAACTTGCGCGGCAGGTTGGAGAAGTCCTTGCTGCCGATGAAGCGGCGCTGGATCTCCTCGATGGCCGGGGTGCCGTCGATGATCTCGTCCTCGGCGATGCCGGCCACCGGCGAGCCGAGGATGACGCGCGGGGTGTCGCCGCAGGCCTCGGTGGTGGACAGGCCGACGGCCTCCAGCTTCTGCCAGATCGCCGGGACGTCCTCGATCCGGATCCAGTGGTACTGGATGTTCTGCCGGTCGGTCAGGTCGGCGGTGCCCCGCGCGTACTGCTCGGAGACCTCGGCGATCGCGCGCAGCTGGGCGACGGTCAGCCGGCCGCCGTCGATGCGCACCCGGAGCATGAAGTACTCGGCGTCCAGCTCGTGCGGGTCCAGGATCGCGGTCTTGCCGCCGTCGATGCCCTCCTTGCGCTGGGTGTAGAGCCCCCACCAGCGCATCCGGCCGCGCAGGTCGGCGGGGTCGATCGAGTCGAAGCCCCGGTGCGCGTAGATCGTCTCAATACGTGTCCGCACATTGAGACCGTCGTCGTCCTTCTTGAACTGCTCGTTGGCGTTCAGCGGGGTGAAGTGCCCCATGCCCCACTGGCCCTCGCCGCGGTGGCGGGTCACCTTGCGAGCCGCGGCGGGGCGGGGCGCGACCGGGCGGTCGGCCGTGGGCTCGGCAGTCTCGGGAGAGGTGGCCATGGTGAAGTCCTTCTGGGCAGGTGGCGCTGGCGCCGGGTGGGTCGCGGGGCGTGCTCGGCCGTGCGATCGCTGCTGTGACCTGCGGGTTTCTCAGGGCCGGGAGAGCAGCTGACCGGGCCGGGCGGGCGCCTGCGCATCCGCTCGTGCGGGGATGGCGGGGTGGACGGCGCCGGGTGCGGTGGTGCGGCGGGGTGGGAGCTCAGGTCACCGGACAGATGGCGCTGGACACGCGAAGGAGATCGACGTGGAGTCGACCTACTAGGGTGGTTCCGGCGCTAGGCATGGCAAGAGATTCGCACGGCGTGGGACTCGCGGTCCACTAACATCCGAATGCTGGACGCTGGGGTTTCGACATCTGGGACGGCCGGGTGTTCCGGCCGCTCCGGGGCGGGCCGTCCGACGGGCTCCTGACGGGCGGTCGGGGCGCGGGGCAGCAGGGGCCCCGCGCGGCGGTCGGCGGGGCGGTCCGCACGCGCCCGTACGGCGACTCGCGCGGCCGGTCCGCACGCGCCCGTACCCCGGGGGAGATCAACCGGAGCGACCTGGCCCGATACCGTTAGCCCTGTGCAAGCAGCAGGCGATACGAGCAGACCGAACCCCGAACGGCCCTCCCGGCGCCGGGGCAAGGGCTCCCGGCGCGCGGCCAAGGAGGCCACCTGGCGCCGCACGGCGTGGGACTTGGTCAAGGACACCACCAACACCTGCGTCGAGTACCGGGTCACCGGCCTCGCCGCGGAGGCGGCCTTCTTCACCCTGCTGTCGATCCCGCCGCTGCTGCTCGGCCTGGCCGCCACCCTCGGCTACCTCGACGAGTTCCTCGGCGCGGGCACCATCGACCGGCTCAAGCACGACATCGTCTCGGCCTCCGGGACGGTGCTGTCGGACTCCTCCGTCAACGCGGTCGTCAAACCGCTGCTCAGCCAGGTCTTCGACCACACCCGGCCCGACCTCATCTCGATCGGCTTCCTGCTGTCGCTGTGGTCCGGATCCCGGGCGCTCTACATCTTCATCGACACCATCACCGTCATGTACGGGCTGGACGGCAAGCGCGGCATCGTCAAGACCCGGCTGATGTCACTCGGCCTCTACCTGGGTGCCCTGGTGATCAGCTCGCTGGTGCTGCCGCTGCTGATGGCCGGGCCCGGACTGGTCGAGAACGCCGTGCACGGCATCGCGGGGCTCGTCGGCGCCGCCTACTGGCCGGTCGCGATCCTGCTGCTGATCGTCTCCCTGACCACTCTCTACCACCTGGCCGTACCGGTCTCCACGCCCTGGCGCGAGGACATCCCCGGCGCGCTGGTCGCCCTGGTGGTGCTCGTCTTCTGCAGTGTCGGCCTGCGGCTCTACCTGGTCAGCTCGGTCGAGGGCCCCTCGGTGTACGGCTCGCTGGCCGCGCCGGTGGCCGTACTGCTGTGGATCTTCGTGGTGGCCCTCGCGGTGCTCATCGGCGCTGCCATGAACGCCGCCATAGACCGCCGCTGGCCCACCCTGGAGACCGCCGACGCCCGGGCCGAGAACGAGCGCGCCCACGAGGAGGCGGCCGCCGCGGTGGTCCGCGAGGTCGCCGCCCGCCGGGCCGTCGAACGGGCCCGGCGCGCCCGCGAACTGGGCCTGGCCGAGGGCGTCGAGGAGGAGTGGGGCGAGGAGGACGCCGACGACGTCGACGTGCCCGCCGAGTACCCCGAGCGGTGGGCCGACGTGCTGGCCGCCGACAACGTGCGCGCGCGGCTCACCGCCCGGCCCGGGCCGCACCACCGGCCGTCCCCGCCGCCGCCGGACAGCGACCGGCCGGCCGGGCCGCCGCCGGAGCGGCCGGGGCCGCCGGAGGCAGGGCCGGGGCCGGGGGTCGGGCCGGGGCAGCAGGTGCCGGGGTACCCGCCCAGGCCGCCGCGGCCGCCGTGGGAGCAGCGGTAGCGGCGCGGTGGTGGCCGCGGTAGTGGCGCGGTAGTGGCGGTGGTGACTTTGTACGGACAGGGCCTCCCTCGCGGGTGCGGGGGAGGCCCTCTGCGTTGTCGGGGTCCGGCCGGGTGGTGGTCGACTCGTGTGCGGTTCGTGTCGGGTCCCGGCCCGGGGTGGTCGCGGTCGGTTGACGACCGATCGGCGGTCGGTGGTCGGTTGACGGCCGGTCGGCGGGGTGCGCCGGTGGGGTCAGCCGACCGTCGGGTCCTGCGGGTACCGGGACTGCTGCGGGGGGCCGTAGCCGTGGGCGGACTGGTCGTTGCTCGGCGGGTAGCCGTACGACGCCTGCGGGCCACTGTGCTGCGGACCGGCGTGCTGGGGGCCGCCGGGCAGCGGTCCGTCGGGCCGGGGCGTGCCGGGCGCGTGGCCGAAGGAGGGGCGCAGCTCGGTGGGGGCGCCCGGGTCCGTGTGGATGGGGCCGGACGACGCGGCTGACGGGCCCGCCGGGTCGGGCCCGGCGCCCGGCAGCGGGTCCAGGCCCGCGGCCAGCGGCTCGCCCGCCCCCAGGGTCCGGCCCGGGCCGGGGGAGGCCGGGCCGGCCTGCGCCGGGAGCGGCTCCGGGCTGGTCGGGGCCGGGTCCAGGGCGGTGCGCCCCGAGGAGTCGCTCAGCTTGATCAGCAGGGCGACCATCAGCCAGTTCGCCAGCAGGGAGGAACCACCGGCCGCCAGGAAGGGCAACGCCTTGCCGGTCAGCGGGACCAGCCCGCTCACGCCGCCGACCACCACGAACACCTGCAGCGCGAGCGCCGCCGACAGGCCGGTGGCCAGCAGCTTGCCGAACGGGTCGGTCAGTCCGACCGCGGTGCGCAGCCCGCGCTGGATCAGCAGCACGTACACCAGCAGGATCGCGGTCACCCCGGCCAGGCCCAGTTCCTCGCCGATGGTGGTGAAGATGAAGTCGCTGCGCCCGGCGAAGCCGATCAGCCACGGCCGGCCGGAGCCCAGGCCGGTCCCGGTCATGTGTCCGGTGCCGAGGCTGAACAGGGCCTCGGCGGGCTGCGCGGAGATCGCCTGGTTGTTGACCGGAGGGAAGTAGTCGAGCGGGTGCAGCCAGGCCTCGACGCGCCCGTGCACGTGCGGCTCCACGGTGCCGACCACGGCCGCGCCGCCGACCGCCATCAGCAGGCCGAGCACCACCCAGCTGGTGCGCTCGGTCGCCACGTACAGCATCACGACGAAGACGCCGAAGAAGATCAGCGAGGTGCCCAGGTCGCGCTCGAAGATCAGCACCATCAGGCTGACCGCCCAGATCGCCAGCACCGGTCCGGCGTGCCGCCCGCGCGGGAGGGTCATCCCCCAGACCTTCCGCCCGGCCAGGGCCAGGGCGTCCCGGGAGGCCATCAGGTAGCCCGCGAAGAAGATCGTGATCGCGACCTTCACGAACTCGTCCGGCTCGAAGGAGGGCAGTCCGGGGAGCTTGATCCAGCGCTTGGCGCCGAAGCTGTCGGTCGGCGAGAAGATCGGCGCGGTCAGCAGGATCAGCGCGCCCGCCATCAGCACGTAGACGTAGCGCTGGAAGAACCGGTGGTGCTTGACGAAGACGATCAGCGCGAGCGCCGCCGCCACCGCGATGAACGTCCACATCAGCTGGCCCGGCGCGGCCGGGAGCTTCTGGTAGTCGCCCTTGGCGGCGTGCGCGGCCTTGTAGCTGAAGTCCAGCCGGTCCAGCAGCATCAGCCCGAAGCCGGTCAGGAAGACGCCCAGCGGCAGGATCAGCGGGTCCGCGTACGGCGCGAACCGGCGCACCGCCAGGTGCGCCACCGCGACCAGCGCCCCGAGGGACAGGCCGTGGACGAGGAGCCCGGGCGGCAGCTTGTCGGTCATCGCCAGCGAGGCGTCGATGTGTCCGGCCAGGCAGACGGCCACCGCGAGCGCCAGCAGGCCCAGCTCGATGTTGCGGTGGCGCGCGGCCAGCCGTCGGCCTTCGCCGCGTGCAGTGCTTTGCACCTCTTGTCGTCCCCTTGCTGTCACCCACGTGGCCGGTATCGCCGACGGTGCATCCTGCCAGACGACAGCGGGCTCGCGCCGGTTGCGCCTCCGGGGCCGGCAAGGGCAGAACTTTGCCTGGGCAAAGCTTTGTTCGGCTTTGGTAAAGCTTTGTTCAGGCCCGGGTATAGAGGTGGGCCCCGGCTGCGGCGGACCGCGTCGGGAGGGCCATCATGGCCGGGCGCCGCGGCCCCTGCGCCCGGCGGGCACAGTGGGTACGGCGGGCACACGGCCGGTACGCCGGTACGGCCGGTGCGCCGGCACAGCCGGTACGTCGGCACGGCGGGTACGTCGGCACGGCCGGTACGGCGGTACGGATGAGGTGGGCGGACGGATGAGCGGCGTGGTGGACGGCGCGTTGGACGGCGCGGCCCGGGTGCTCGCGTACAGCGGACCGCCCGCGTGGCAGTGGTCCGACCTGGCCACCTCCTGGACCTTCGAACCGGTGGTGCTCGCCCTGTCGCTGCTGCTCGGCGGCTGGTACCTGACCGCGGTGCGCACCGTGAACCGCGGCGACGGCGCCCGCTGGCAGCCCACCCGCACCGCGGCCTTCCTCGGGGGGCTGCTGCTGTGGATCTGGTGCACCTGCTCCGGCCTCGGGGTGTACGAGCGCGTCCTGTTCACCGACCGGGCCGTACAGGTCGTGCTGCTGCTCATGGTCGTCCCGCTGCTGCTCGCGCTCGGCGCCCCCGTCTCGCTGCTGGTCCTTTCCTCTCCGGAGGGCCGGCGGGAGCGGATCCTGCGGGCGCTGCGCAGCCGGCCCTCCAAGGTGCTGATGTTCCCCGCGGTCTCCACCGTGCTGCTGATGGCGCCGCCGTGGCTCCTCTACTTCACGCCCTGGTACGAGTGGTCGGTCTCCAGCGGTGTCGGCAACCTGGTGCTGCACCTGGCGCTGGTGCTGCTGGGCCTCGCCTACTTCTGGCCGCGGCTGCAGCTCGATCCGGTCGGGCACGAGTACCCGCACCTGGTCGGGCTGTTCATCACCTTCGCCGAGGTGATCTTCGACGCGGGGCTCGGGATCGTGCTGATCTACGGCGGGCACCTCGTCGCCGAGCACTACTACCTGGCGCTCGGGCGGCCCTGGGGGCCGAGCCTGGCGCAGGACCAGACCTGGGGCGGCAACGCCTTCTGGGTGCTGGGCGACCTCGTCGGCCTGCCGTTCCTGGCCGCGCTGGTGCGGCGGATGGTGGTGCAGGGGCGCGAGGAGATCAAGGCCGTGGACGCCGAGTTGGACGCCCGCTTCGAGGCGCAGGCCGCGGAGGCCAGGGTGGCGGGGCGGCCGGAGGAGGACGAGGGCGGGATGCGGCCGTGGTGGCTGGACGACCCGAACCTCAAGCACCGCTACGGGGGGTAGCGGCGGTTCCGTCCCCTGGCGCGGCGGCGTGTGGCCCGGCGCCGCTCGGTGGGGGCCAATGTTGGCCCGCCGCGACCCCTCCCCACCGCATTTCCGCAGGTCAAAAATAGGTTGGCCCCAACCGCCCGCCCCGCTAGCGTGTGACACATCGGTTCGGGGGCCATTGGGCCGCTCGAGGAGTAGAGAGCAGGAGGTGAACCCCGTGGTCGTTGTCGCCCCGATAGCTGCCCTGGGCAGCATGCGCGTTCACCTCCTCTTCCCGGCCGCCGGCTGAGCCTTCCGCGCCAGCCGTAGCCCGCCGGGACCATCTCCTCCCGAAGGGCCACTGCGTTGTTCAACGCTGCCTCCACTTCGCTGTTCTCCTCCTCCCTCTCCACCGAGAGCTCCCCGCTGGCCCGCTACGGCTGGACGCCCGAGCTCGACGAGCTCTTCGTCCCGCTGGCCGAGGCCGGCCTGCTCCCCGCCCGTATCACCCGGGTCGACCGCGGCCAGTGCGACGCCGTCCTGGCCGACCCGGAGACGGGCGAGCTGCGCACCGTCCGGCTCGACACCCGGCCGGTGGGTGACGCCGACATGATCAACTGCCCCTGCACGGGCGACTGGGCCGCCGTCGACCTGCACGCCCAGCCGATGGCCGCCGTCTCCGCGCTGCTGCCGCGCTCCACCGCGATCATCCGCAAGGTGGCCGGCAAGCGCTCCGACGGTCAGGTGCTGGCGGCCAACGTCGACACCGTGCTGATCACCGCCTCGCTCGCGGCCGATCCCGACCTCGGGCGGATCGAGCGCTTCCTGGCCCTGGCCTGGGAGTCCGGCGCCGAACCGCTGGTCGTCCTCACCAAGGCCGACCTGGTCGACGACGCCGAGTTCATCCGGGCCGATGTCGAAGCCGTCGCACCGGGCGTCACCGTGCTGGTGGTCAGCGCGGAGACGGGCGAGGGCATCGACGTGCTCCGCGCCTGCGCCCCCGGCACCACGGTGCTGATCGGCCAGTCCGGCGTGGGCAAGTCCACGCTCACCAACGCGCTGGTCGGCGCCGACGTGATGACCGTCCAGGAGGCCCGCGAGGTCGACCAGAAGGGGCGCCACACCACGACCACCCGCGAGCTGATACCGCTGCCCGGCGGGGGCGTGCTCATCGACACCCCCGGGCTGCGCGAGGTCGGCCTCTACGGTGGCGAGGGGGTGGACCTGGCCTTCGCCGACATAGCCGAGCTGGCCGAGGGTTGCCGCTTCCACGACTGCAACCACCACACCGAGCCCGGCTGCGCGGTCCGCGCGGCGCTGGAGGACGGCACCCTGCCGCAGCGCCGGATGGACAGCTATCTCAAGCTCCAGCGCGAGAACGAGTGGATCGCCTCGCGCACCGACGCCCGGGTCGCCAAGGCCCGGCTGAACAAGTGGAAGGCGATCACCAAGTCGATGCGCGCGGCAGGCGGTCCGGTGAAGCGCTGACCGGATCCGTCCTCGGCGCAGTGGTTCAGCAGCTCGATGGCCCAGCGTCTGCCCGGGGAGCCCGGGTGTGACGACCCGCACTGACCGGTCGGCCGGCGGCCGGCCAGTGCGGGGGCGGGCCGAGGCGGAGCCGGGCGGGGCCCGGCACGGAGGAGGGAGGACATGCGGTTCGCGGCAGGGCGATGACGCTGGCGGCACAGGCCGAGCGAGCTCTGGACAGGCGCGGTGCGCGCGAGGCGCCCGGTGGCTGCGGTACGTGCAACAGGCGCGGCGGGTGCAGCAGGCACGGCGGGTAGGTGGGTGGGCGCGGCGGGTGCGGCGGGTGGGTGGGCGCAGAAGGCCGCCAGGTGGGTGGGCAGGTGGTGGGTGGGTGGGCCGCGCGCGGCGGTGGGTGGGTGGGTGGTGGAGGCGGGAGGGTGGGCGGGGGGAGGGGGAGGGGGGAAGCCCCCGACGGCAATGTCCGATTCCCGCCAGTCACCCCTCGTCCCATCCCGCAAACTGGACAACGTGATCGACGACGACATCCGGTACCGAGCCGTGGACAGCCGCGACGCCCGCTTCGACGGCGTCTTCTTCACGGCGGTCACCTCCACCGGCATCTACTGCCGACCGAGCTGCCCCGCCGTGACCCCCAAACGTGCCAACTGCCGCTTCTACCCCAGCGCCGCGGCCGCCCAGGGCGCCGGCTTCCGCGCCTGCCGCCGCTGCCGCCCGGACTCGGTTCCGGGCTCCCCGGAGTGGAACCACCGCGCCGACCTGGTCGGCCGCGCGATGCGCCTGATCGGCGACGGCGTGGTGGACCGCGAGGGCGTCGCGGGCCTGGCCGACCGCCTCGGCTACAGCGCCCGGCAGCTCCAGCGCCAGCTCACCGCCGAGCTCGGCGCCGGCCCGATCGCGCTGGCCCGGGCCCGCCGCGCCCAGACCGCCCGGCTGCTCCTGCAGACCACCGAACTCCCCGTCACCGACATCGCGTTCGCGGCCGGCTTCGCCTCCGTCCGCCAGTTCAACGACACCGTGCGCGAGGTCTACGACCGCACCCCCAGCGGCCTGCGCGCCGAGGTGGTGTCCGGCCGCCGCACGGCGACCCCGGCCGGCGGGCTCACCCTGCGCCTGGCCTACCGCGGCGCGCTGGACAGCGACCACCTGATCGACTTCCTGGAGCTGCGCGCCGTCCCCGGCGTGGAGGAGGTGGTGCCCGGCGCGCGCCCCGGCGTGCGCACCTACCGGCGCACCCTCGCGCTCCCGTACGGGCACGGCATCGCCGAGGTCGACGGCCTGGCGCCGCAGGACCCACGCACCCGCGGCTGGCTCGACTGCCGCCTGCTGCTCGCCGACCTGCGCGACCTGCCGACCGCCGTCCAGCGGCTGCGCGTCCTCTTCGACCTGGACGCCGACCCGGACACCGTGGACGAGCAGCTCGGCGCCGACCCGGTGCTGGGCCCGCTGGTCCGTGAGCGCCCCGGCCTGCGCTCGCCCGGCCACGTGGAGCCGCACGAGCTCGCCGTCCGCGCCGTGCTCGGCCAGCAGATCACCGTCGGCGCCGCCCGTACCCTGGCGGGCCGGCTCGCGGAGAAGTACGGCGTCGCGCTGCCCGAGCCGAGCGGCGGGCTGCGGCTGCTCTTCCCCTCGGCGGCGGTGCTGGCCACCGCCGACCCGGAGGACTTCGCGATGCCCGCGGCCCGCCGCCGGGCGCTCACCGGCCTGTGCGCAGCGCTGGCGGAGGGCGTGGTGCGCCTGGACGGCGGGGTCGACCGGGAGGAGGCCGCCGCCCGGCTGCTGGCGCTGCCCGGCATCGGTCCCTGGACGGTCGGCTACCTGCGGATGCGCGCCCTCGCCGACCCCGACGTCTTCCTCCCGACCGACATCGGCGTCAAGCACGGGCTCCTCCGGCTCGGCGCCCCCGGTGACGCCAGGGCCGCCGCCCGCGCCGCCGAGGCCTGGGCCCCGTGGCGCTCCTACGCCGTCCACCGCCTCTGGGCGGGCCCCGCGAGCACCGACACCGGCAGCACCAGCAGCACCATCCTCAGCACGAGCACCAGGACAAACACCGGAACGGAGAACGACCCGGCATGAGCACCACCGTCTACACCACCATGGAGAGCCCGTTCGGCCCGCTGCTGCTCAGCGGCGTGCTGCCCGAGGACGGCGGCCCCGCGGCCCTGGCCACGGTCACCGCGCCCGGGCAGAAGTACGCGCTGGCCGAGCCCGCCGACGACTGGGAGTACGACCCCGAGGCCCTGGCCGAGCCGGTCGCCCAGTTGACCGCCTACTTCAAGGGTGACCGCACCACCTTCGACTTCCCGCTCGCTCCCGAGGGCACCGAGTTCCGCCGCCGGATCTGGGCCGCGCTGGACGAGATCCCGTACGGCACGACCGTGACCTACGGCCAACTCGCCGAACTGGCCGGGCAGTCGCCGCGGATGGTACGGGCGGTCGGCGGCGCGGTGGGCGCCAACCCGCTGCTGATCGTGCGCCCCTGCCACCGGGTGCTCGGCGCCAACGGCGCGCTCACCGGCTTCGCCGCGGGCGTGGACCGCAAGCGCTGGCTGCTGGAGCTGGAGAGCGGCACCCTCTTCTGAGGCACCCGTGCCCGAGGAGGCGCCCGTGCCCGAGACACCCGTTCCCGAGGCACCCGTTCCCGAGGCACCTGTGCCCGAAGGTCTCGGCCCTCAACCCCGCAGGTCCACCCGCCAGTTGTTGCTGCGCATGAACCGCCCGGGCGGGAACTCGAACTCCGTCTCACCGAGCAGCGTGAACCCAGCCTTCGCGCAGACCGCGTTGGAGGCGGGGTTGTCCACCGAGGGGAAGGCGTGCAGAAAGCGGTGCGCCCCCTCGCGCCGGGCGGCGGCGACGGCGGCCCGGGCGGCGGTCACGGCGATGCCGCGCCCCTGGTGCTCGGGCAGCACGTTCCACCCCATCTCGTGCACCGTCCCGCCGGCCCAGTCGCGGGTGCCGTAGCCGACCGTGCCGACGGCCTCGCCCTCGGGCAGCAGCACGATCCGGTACATGCAGCCCAGTCCGGACGGGACGAAGTCCAGGTACCGCCCGTGCCGGACGAGCAGCTGCTCCTCCGTCTCCGGCCCGCCGACGTGCTTCTTCATCTCCGGGGTGTTCACCCGGCGCAGCAGCGCGAGGTCGGCGTCCGTCCAGGGTTCGAGCTGTACCTCCGCGATGGTCATGCCGGGACGCTAGCGCCCGCGACACCCCGTGCTCCAGGGGTTTTCAGCCGACGGCGGGCCCTTCGGGTCCGGCTCCCGGCTGGGCGAGCGCGCGGGCGAGCCGTTCCAGCGCGGGCAAGGCGTGGACGACGGTCGCGCGGTCGGCCGGGTCGAGGGTGCCGAGGGCGGTGGCGATGCGGCGTTCGTGGGCGTGCTGCCAGTCGTCGAGCTGGCGCCGTCCGGCGGGGGTGAGGGCGATGCGGGCGGTGCGCCGGTCGCCCGGGTCGGCCTGGCGGTCGACGAACCCGGCTTCCAGGAGCTTGCCGACCAGTCCGCTCACGGTGTTGGGGGCGAGCCGCTGGCGGGCGGCGAGTTCGCCGACCCGGAGCGGGGCGGCGGCGAGCGTCTGGAGGAGTTCGACCTGCGCCATCGGCAGGGACTCCCAGGGGTAGTCGGTGCGGATGCTGCTGCGCAGGGCGCGGCGCAGCCGGGTGACGGTGTCGGTCAGCCGCCGGGCGTGCTCGACCGCCGGGTCGGGGCTTTCGGTGGCGGAGTCGGGAACGTGTGGTGACGACGGCATGGCGGACAGCGTATCGCCTGGTACGGGGCGTTCCCGGGGCGCCGTCCGGTCCTCGGACGCGGGGCGGGCGCACCGCGAGATGTTTCGTATCGCAGGGCGAGCAGCTCGTAGAAAGAACATATCTGTATCCGATATATTGGTGACATGAACGCCACGGCCCTCACTGCACGCCTGCTCACCGAGCGGCCCCGGCCCCGAGGCATAGCCGGCTGGCGCCACGCCCACTGGCTGGCCGTCGGCACGGTCTGCCTCGGCGCCTTCCTCGGCCAGCTCGACGCCAGCGTCATCGCCCTGGTCTTCCCCGCCCTCGGCCGCCACTTCGGCGCGGGCTTCGCCGCCGTCGAATGGGTCGCCCTCGCCTACCTGCTCGTCCTGGTCGCCCTGCTGGCCCCGATCGGCTGGCTGTCCGACCTGGTCGGCCGCAAGACCATGTACATCGGCGGCTTCGCCGTCTTCGGCCTCTCCTCCCTCGGCGCCGGACTCGCCGGCAGCCTCTGGATCCTGGTCGGCTGCCGCGCCGTACAGGCCGCCGGCGCCGCGATGATGCAGGCCAACAGCGTCGCCCTGGTCGCCCGCGGCGTCCCCGAGCACGCGATGCGGCGCGCGCTCGGCATCCAGGCCGCCGCCCAGGGGCTCGGGCTGGCGCTGGGGCCGACGGTCGGCGGGCTGCTGGTGGAGCACGCCTCCTGGCAGTGGGTGTTCTGGGTCAACGTGCCGATCGCGGTGTTCGGCATCGTGGCCGGCTGGTACCTGCTGCCCCGCACCCGCACGCGCACCCGCGCCCGGACCGGGGCCCGGGCCGGGGCCGACGGGCCGACCACCGTTCCCGCTGCCGTCCCCGCACCCCGCAGCTCCGCACGCCACGGCTCTGTACCCGGCGGGCCCGGGCATCACACGCGCTCCGAGCCCCGCTTCGACCTGCCCGGGATGCTGCTGCTCACCGGGGCGACCACCTCGCTGCTGCTCGCCCTCTCCACCGCCTCCGGCCTGCCGCTGCCCGGTTGGGCCGTCGCCGTCCTGCTGGCCGCCGCCGCCCTGCTCACCCTGGCACTGGTGCGCCAGGAGCGGCGGGCGGCCCGGCCGGTCCTGGCACCCGGGCTGGTCAACACCCCGGGCGTGCGGTCCGGGCTGACGGTCGCGCTGATCGGCTACCTGCTGCTGTTCTGCCCGCTCGTGCTGGGCCCGGTGCTGCTCACCGGCGCGGGCGTCTCGACGGCGGCCGCGGGCCTGGTGGTCACCCTGCTGCCCGCCGCGTTCGCGGTCGCCGCGACGGTCGGCGGCGGGCTGCTGCCCCGGGGCTGGTCGGACGTCGCCCGGTGCCGCTTCGGGGCCGGCCTCGCCGCCGCCGGACTGCTGCTGTTCGCCGTGCTGCCGGTCTCGGGCGCGGCGGTGGCGGTCCCGCTGCTGGTCGCCGGGTACGGGCTGGGGCTGCTGTTGCCGGCCAACAACGCCCTGGTGATGCGGGCGGTCCCGGCGGAGTGCTCGGCCGTCGGCGGCGGCATGGTGAACATGGCGCGCAGCCTCGGTACGGCGCTCGGCATGGCGCTGTCCGTCCTCGGTGTCCACCTGGCGGGCGCGGCGTCCGGTGGGCGGACGGTGCTGGTCGCCCTCGCGGCGGTCGCGGTGGCGGCCATCGCCCTGAGCCGCCCGACCGGGCGCCGGAACGGCCCCGACCGGACGGGCCCCGATCGATCAGGCCCCGACCGTACGGGCCTCGGCGGCGGCCCGAAGGGCCTCAGGGCGCGCTGACGTTCAGGGCGTCCTGGGCCCGGCTCAGGCCGAGCCGCACCAGCGTCTCCAGGGCGTCCGCGCAGCGCTCCAACACCCCCGGCATCGCGGCCAGTTCCTCGTCCGTAAACCTCTTGAGCACGTAGTCGCCGACGCTCTGCCCCTTCGGCGGGCGGCCGATGCCGAAGCGCAGCCGGATGAACTCCCGGGTGCCGAGCACGTCGCCCACCGAACGGACCCCGTTGTGCCCGCCCGGCCCGCCGCCGCGCTTCAACTTGCCGGAGCCGTAAGCGAAGTCCAGGTCGTCCTGGACGATCACCAGGTGCTCCACCGGCACCCCGTAGCGGCGCATCAGTCCGGACACCGGACGGCCGGACAGGTTGATGAACCACTGCGGCTTGGCCAGCAGCACCCGCCGCCCGTCCAGCTCGATCTCCGCGACCGTGCCGCCGATCCCGCGCCGCCGGAACCGGGCGCCGTGCCGTTCGGCCAGCCGGTCCACGGCCAGGAAGCCGGCGTTGTGCCGGGTCGTCCGGAACCAGGGGCCGGGGTTGCCCAGCCCGACGATCAGCCAGGGCGCTTGAGGGGTCATCCGGGATCTCCAGGTGTTGTGGAACGGCGGACGGCCGGGGCGCGGTGCGGGTCGGTACGGGACCGCCCGCGCGCCCCGGCCGTCCGGGAGAACGGGGGGAACGTGACAACGGGGGAACAGCAGGAACAGCAGGAACAGCGGGAACAGCGGAACAGCAGGTGTCAGGACGCGGGAACGCCGGGGGCGGCGCCGCGCTCCTTGAGCATGCCGGTCATCAGCTCCACCTCGGAGGTCTGGGCGACCACCATCGACTGGGCGAGCCGCTTCTCGACGTCGTTCTTCGCCATGTCGACGTACCCCTGGGCCATCTCGACGCCGCCCTTGTGGTGCTCGATCATCAGCTGCAGGTAGTACACCTCGGCGTCCCGCCCGCTGAGCGAACGCAGCTTCGCCATCTGGGTGTTGGTGGCCATGCCGGGCATCAGCGAACCGTCGTGGGCCTGGTAGTCGTGGCCCATCCACGCCATCGGCTTGGCCGGCGAGTGCTGCGACAGCCCCCACTGGTCGATCCAGCCCATCATCATCCCGCGCTGGTTGGCCTGGGTGTTGATGATGTCGAAGGCCAGGGTGCGGGTCGGTTCGTCGCTGGTGCGGTCCCGGACGATGAACGACAGGTCGACCGCCTGCTGGTGGTGGGTCGCCATGTCGCGGGCGAACCCGGCCTCGGGCGAGTCGTCGGCCGGGACGGCCACCGAGGAGGAGCCGGAGGCCGTGGTCGAACCCGCCACCAGGGCCGGCACCCCGAGCGCCAGCGCCACCGCGGCGGCCAGCGCGGCCGGCCACCACATCCGCCGACGGCCCGGACGGGCGGCCGTCTCCGCCGCCCCGGCCGCGGCCCCGTTCGCGTTCGCAGTTCCGGCCGGTTCGGCCCCCGCCCCCGGGACGTCCTCGGGGCGGGCCCCCTCGGCGGTCACATCTGCCCCATCGTGCAGGAGGCACCGGGCTCCTGGGTCTGCTTGCCCTGGACGTACTTGGTGAAGAACTGGCTGACCCGCGGGTCGCTGGCGCTGTCCACGACCAGCTGGGTGCTCCAGGCGTTCAGGGTGATGGTGCCCTGCTCGTCCGGGTACGGGCTCATCAGCGAGTACGGGGTGTTCTTGACCTTGTCGGACAGGGTCTTGATGTCGTCCGGGGTGGCCTTGCCGTTGTACGTCACCCAGACCGCGCCGTGCTCCAGCGAGTGGACGGCGCGCTCGTTCTCGACCGGCTGGTCGTAGACGTGGCCCATGCAGTCCAGCCAGACCGCGTTGTGGTCGCCGCCGACCGGCGGGGTCATCGGGTAGTTGACCTTGTCCTTGACGTGGTTGCGGCTCAGGTCGCCGAAGGTCTTCACGCCGGGGATGTCCGCGTTGGCGGCGGCCACGCGGTCCTTCTTCTTCTGGTTCTGGTCCATGACGAACCAGGTGGCGGTGCCGATCGCACCGATCACCAGCACACCGGCGGCCACCGAGGCGATCACCTTGTTACGGCGGTCGCGCCGCTGCTCGGCGGCGCGCAGCTCGGCGATCCGGGTGCGGCGGTCGGCGTTGCCCTTGGCACCGGGCTTGTTGGACTGCTTGGAGGCGGAACCCATGATGGTCGTCCTTGTCCCCGCCGCGCACGGCTGTGGCGGCGGTCGGCTGTAGTGGGGGAGGGGCGGACCCGCCGGCGGGAGCGTCGGCGGTGGGTTCCGCTCAGGACCGGTGGACCTGGAGTTCGTGCAGATCCGGCGCGGGACGCGGACCGTCCAGCAGACCCGCGGGCACCGCCCGGGGCAGCGCCTCGGGCGTCGGCACCGCCAACGGCAGCACGGCGGGCTGCGGATGCGGCGGCGGGTTCGGCAACTGGGCGTCCTGCGGGCAGAACGGGTGGCTGGAGCAGCCGTTGTTGCGCGGCGGCTGGCCGTCGGCGGTGCACAGGATCCAGTGCTCCTGCGGCTCCCCGAACCGTTGGTGGTCGGACGCCCGGACGGCGTCGCGGCCGTGCGGCGCCGGTGCGACGGCGTCCGCCGCGCTCACCAGCGACACGGCGCTCACCGGGGCCGGGCCGGAGCGGACGGGGGCGTCCGCCTTCGCCAGGCCCGAACACGGCAGCGCGGACAACAGCGCGACCAGCAACAGGACCAACAGCACACCCGCCGGGCGGCCCGTCGGTGCGGCCCTCCCCGGTCGGGGTGAGCTCGGGGCCGACGCGGTCATGCGCACATTTAATCAGCCGAACGGGTGAAGCGGTGCCCCTCCTCGGCCCTCATTTTCGACCCCCAACACCCCGCAATGTCCAGGAAACGCCCTGCTCGGGGCACAACCGGCAAGCAGGGACGGAACGGGAGCGAACGAGTCGGTGACACCCGCCCCGCCCGGCCGCCCGGACGGTCACGAACCGGCAGGTGAGCGCGGTGGCCGGGAAGATCCGATCGGTGACCGGTTGTCGCCGAAACCCGGACACGGTCGTTGCACTTGGAGACAATGACGCCAGTCCGGCCCCGCCGGGGGCGGCGCGACCACGGACCGACCAGGAGCCGCCAGATGAGCAAGCAGGGTGCACCCGCACAGCCGCCCCGGCCCGACGACGGCTGGTGGGACACCGTCTACGACGGTCCGGCGGGCACCCTCCCCGACACCCCGCACGCCGACCCGGGCGCCGGCAGCGTCGACGACTGGTTCGACACGGCGGCCGGACTGATCGGGCCGCAGCGCACCGCACCACCGGAGGCGGAACCCGGGGCAGCAGCCGTGGAGGAGCCCGCGGCCGAACGGGACAGCATCGACGACTGGTTCGACGACGCGCTCGGCGTCATCGAGGGCGCCGGCGGCATCGGGCGCCAGCGCAGCTCGACCGAGACCGAGCAGCCCCACGAGCCCTCCTCCGCGGCCGACGAGCCCCGCGCGGCGGAACCCGAGCCGGAGCTCGAGCTGGAGCCCGAGCCCGAGCCCGAGCCCGAGGAACCGCCCACCCCGGTCTCCCTGGAAAAGCCCGCCCCCGAACCCGCCCCCGCCCCCGCCCCAACCCCCGAGCCCGAACCCGCCCACGCGCCGCAGCCCGACCCCGCCCCCGAACCCGAACCCGTGGCCCCCGTCCCCGCCCCCGTCCCCGACCCGCGCCTCGCCATCCGCACCCCGCTCGCCGAGACCCCTCCCACCGTCCCCCACGTCGGCGAACGCCCCCCGACCTACGGCCCCGAGCCGACCGCCGTACCGGAGGCCGACCCCGACACCCTCGACTCCGTCGTGCCGGACACCGCGCTCGAAGGCGCCCAGTACGGGACGACCGTGCTGCGCGCGGTCTCCGTCCGCGGCGACTCCGCCCGCTACCGCGGCGAGCCGCGCCGGGACGGCCTGCTGGTCACCAGGTTCGGCGACGGGCCCGACGGGCTGCTGGTCGCCGTCCTCGCCGGCTACGAGCGCACCGGCGGCGCCGAGGACGAGTCACTCACCCCGCAGGCCGTCGCCGCCGGGGCGGGCGAGGCCTGCCGCCAGCTCGCCGCCGCCATCGGGCGCAGCCGGGCCGGCCTCGCCGCCGACCTGCGCGACGGTGCCCGAGACCGGCTTCGCTACGGCCTCCAGCGCCTGGCCACCGGCGCGGCCGCCCCACTGCGGGCCCTCGCCCCCCGGGCGGAGGGGGACGACAGCCCGTCCCCGGCCTCGCTGCACTGCCTGCTGGTGTCGCTCGACCCGGCGGCCGGCTACCGCGCCGCCTTCGGCGTCGGTCCCGGTGGGCTCTACCTGCTGCGTTCGGGCCACTGGATCGACGCCTACGCGGCCCGGCTGCTCCACCACCCGGACGGTCAGCCGCCCGTCCCGGAGGCCCCCGAGCCGGACCCGCGCCCGTTCCGCTTCCGCCTCGTCCCCGCCACCCCGGGCGACACCCTGCTCCTCTGCACCCCGGGCCTGTCCCGCCCGATCGCCGACGAACCGGCCGTCGCCCACTTCCTCTCCTCCCACTGGGCCCACCCCCACCCCCCGGGCACCGTCGACTTCCTCCGCCAGGTCCAGGTCCGCGCCAAGGGCTACGCCGACGACCGCACCGCCGCCGCCATCTGGACCGAATGACCAACCCCGACGCACCAAAAGTCGGCCCACCCGACTTCCAGTGCAGCCCCCTACGGAGCCCGCTGCCCAGTGGGGGCATGACTTTCTCGGCGGGCAGCCGGGCTGAGAGACCAGCGCCCGTGCACCAGAAGTCGACCCAGTCGACTTCTGGCTCAACCAGCTCCGTGCTGGGGCGCGCTTCGGAAGCGGATCTCAAGGTGAGATGATCTTGCTTCGTAGCGCGTGGAGATCTGACGGATACGCAGTGGGCCCGGCTGGAACCGTTGTTGCCCAAGGGTACGAAGCCGGGGCGGCCGCTCATATGGACCAGGCGGCAGTTGATCGACGGCATAAGGTTCCACGTGGCAGCGGATCTTCGCCGCACCGCAGGCCCAGGCCGATGACAAGGGGCTCATCACCTGGGGCAGGAACCGCCTGGTCGGCATCGAGCCTGACGACCACGGTCTGGGCCGTTCGCGCGGCGGTCTGACCACCAAGCCGCACCTGGCCGTCGAACAAGGGCAGAAGCCGATGGCCAGAGTGATCACCGCCGGACGATCAGCCCTGGTGAGGCAGCTGGGCCAGGGCCTTGAGGATGCGCTTCCAGGCGTCGCCGGACGCGTCCGCGTCGTAGCTCTCGGGACGGTCCTCACACAGAAAGCCATGCTGGGCATCCGGATAGTCGATCAGCTCATGACGCACGCCGGCCTGCTCAAGACGCTGCCCCATACGCTGCCACTCGACCATGGAGATCAGGAAGTCCTGTCCACCCACGAGACCGAGCAGCATCGTGCCGTGTGCGGCCACCGATGCCGCGCCCTGGGGAGTCAGAGGCGGTTGCGGCTCGGCCAGCGGAATCCCGCCGTCCAGGGTCCAGCCGCCGTAGCAGCTGACGACCACGTCCAGCGGCAGACGCGTGGCCGCGAGGACACCGAGGTGACCACCAAGGGAGAACCCGACGAACGCGCGGCCAGCCCCGGCACCCAATTCCGCACCAGCCGCGAGGGACGCTTCGGTATCGTCCGCGACACCCTCGCGTGTCAGATGACCGAGCAGCCGGAAACCCTCCTTGCGCCCGGCATCGTCGTAGCCGAGTTCGGCCCGGCGTGACTGACGCCAGTAGAAGTCCGGGGCGATCGCCAAGTAACCGGCTGCTGCCAGCCGCTCGCACACCCTCTCCACCCAGGGTGTAACACCGAACAGTTCCATGCCAACGACCACGGTCGCCCGAGGCTCCCGCGCCAGTGGCGTGGCCACATAGACGTCTGGCCCCTCGGGCAAGCGCGTCCAACGAGCAGAAACCGACGCAGGATCCGACATGGTTGTCCCCCAGACGAGTAGCAAAGAGTTCCCGCAGCCTGGCCGCAGGCGCCCTCAGGCTAGCCGAGCCATTTGCCGACTCACCCCCACCCCAAACCACTTCCGTAGTCCCCGGTGCATCGGATGCCGCAGCCCTCTCACATCAGGTCGGGCAGAGGCCGAGGGGCCGAGGGGTCGAGGGGCCAAGGGGCCAAGGGGTCGAGGGGTCGACGGGCGAGCGTCGTGCCGATGGCCGCGGCTCAGTTCGTCCCGGCCCTGGCGCTCTGGGCACCAGAAGTCGGCTGGGCCGACTTCCGGTGCAGGAGCGGCGAGCGCGGCCGGCAAAAATCTACAGACCGGTCGGTCTATTCCTGGGCGTGCTGCATGGGAAGTCGGCGGGGTCGACTTTTGCCGCGGGCGGGATGGCGGCGGGGCCGAGAGGTCAGTGAATCAGTAGACCGATCTGCAGATTCACGCGGCGTGTGCTGCGCGGGAACGGGGGGCTTGGCAGGCCGCCCAACCAGTAGATCGGTCTACATATTTTCCCGAAGGGGCGCGCGCCGTGCGGGGTGCCCGGGCGGGCCGGCGAGTGCTGCACCGGAAGTCGGCCCGGCCGACTTCCGGTGCAGGGAGGCCGGTGGGCCGCAGTGGCAGGCGGGCTGGCTGTGTCAGGCGCGGAGCAGGATGGTGGCGACGGCGGTGGCCTGGGTGAGGGCGGCGGGGTGGTGGGCGCCGGGGAGGCCGATGGCGATGGGGACGGCCAGGCCGTCGAGGAGGGCGCGGAGTTGGCCGGCGCGGTCGGCGGCCGGCCCGGGGGTGAAGTGGCCGGTGCTGGTGCCCTGCTCGATGAGGGCGACCAGGTCGGCCTGCCAGGGGGCCTCGATCTCCTGCTGCCCCTGGCGGAGTTCGGCGCTGGCGGGGGAGCGGCCCCAGACTTCGACCCAGAGGATCCAGCGCGGGTCGCCGGGGCCTTCGGCCAGGTAGAGCCGCAGGTAGGCGTCGAGGCGCTGCCAGGGGTCGAGGGCCGGGTCGGCGAGGGCTTCGCGGCGGCGGGCCCCCAGCTGGTCCTCGCTCCAGCGGAGGGTTTCGAGCAGCAGCTGGTCCTTGCTGCCGAAGTAGTAGAGCAGGTGTCCGGCGCTCATCTGGAGCTGTTTGCCGAGCCCGGCCATGGTGAGTTTGGCGAGTCCGTGTTCGGCGATCGCGGCCCGGGCGGTGGCGTAGACCTCCTCGCGGGGGCGCGCAGGGCGGCGCGGGCGGGGGTCGGCCATGGGGGGCTGCTTCCTGACAGGCGGGACGGGTGGTGGTGGAGGTCCGAACGGTACCGGAGCGGGGGAGTCGCCCCCGCTCCGGCACCCCCGGCGTCAGGCCTTGGGCTGCTGCTGGGTGATGCAGTGGATGCCGCCCCCGTTGGCGAAGATCTCGCGGGCGTCGACGAGTTCGACGGTGCGGCCGGGGTAGGCCTTGGCGAGGATGTCGGCGGCCTCCTGGTCGCGCGGGTCGTCGAAGGCGCACAGGACGACGGCGCCGTTGGCCACGTAGTGGTTGATGTAGGAGTAGTCGACCGGCTCGCCGTCCTCGTCGAACAGCACGGTGGGGGCGGGCAGTTCGATGACCTCCAGCTGTCGGCCCTGCGCGTCGGTGGCGGCGCGCAGCACGGCGACGAGCTCCTGGCAGACCTCGTGGTCGGGGTGGGCCGGGTCGGGCTGGACGTGGGCGACCACGACGCCGGGGCGGACGAAGGAGGCGACGATGTCGATGTGGCCGCGGGTGCCGAACTCGTCGTAGTCGCGGGTGAGTCCGCGGGGCAGCCAGATGGCCTTGGTGGTGCCGAGGTGGGCGTGCAGTTCGGCCTCGACGTCCTCCTTGGTCCAGTCGGCGTTGCGGCCCTCGCCGAGCTGGACGGTCTCGGTGACGAGGACGGTGCCCTCGCCGTCGACGTGGATGCCGCCGCCTTCGTTGATCAGCCGGGAGGCGAAGCGCTGGACGCCGGTCAGTTCGCTGATGTGTTCGGCGACGTGCTGGTCCTTGTCCCAACGGGCCCAGGACTGGGCGCCCCAGCCGTTGAAGATCCAGTCGGTGGCGGCCAGTGAGCCCTTGCCGTCGATCACGAACGAGGGGCCGATGTCGCGCATCCAGGCGTCGTCGAGCGGGCGTTCGACGATCTCGACGGCCTCGGAGACGTACCGGCGGGCGTCGGCGGTCTCACCGGTGTTGACGATCAGCGTGACCGGCTCGTACCGGACGATGGTGTCGGCGACGGCGGCCCAGGCCTGGCGGCCGGCGTGCAGCTGCTCGGGGGTCTCGAAGGTGGGGTTGGTGGTGGGGAAGGCCATCCAGGTGCGCTCGTGGGGGTGCCACTCGGCGGGCATCCGGTAGCCGAGGGAGGCGGGCGTGGGGGTGGTCATCATCGGATCCTTGAGGAAGAGGGGGGAAGAGAAAAGGAGGGGGAAAGGGCGGGGCAGGGGAGTCAGAGGAAGTAGAGGCGGCTGAGCGAGACGCTGTCCGCGGGTTCGGAGCGCAGGGGTGCGCCGTCGAGCGAGACCAGTCCGGTTTCGGTGACGTCGACGTGGCCGGTGCGGGCGTTGCGCACCAGGTCGCGCGGCCCGATGCCGCGGGTGCCGCGGACGCCGACCCGGCGTCGGCGGGTGGGGAGTCCGTCGGCGGGTCGGTCGGGGTGGGCCGCGTCGGCGGCCGCCTGGGCGACGAAGGCGACCGAGAGGTCGGCGGCGGTGGCGCCGTGGGCGCCGAACTGGGGCCCCAGGACGAGGGGTTCGCAGCGGTCGGTGGAGGCGTTGGGGTCGCCGGTGACGCCGTACGCGGGGAAGCCGGCCTTGAGGACGAGCTGCGGCTTGGCGCCGAAGTGGTCGGGGCGCCAGAGCACGATGTCGGCGAGCTTGCCGATCTCGATCGAGCCGACCTCGTGGGCGAGTCCGTGGGCGATGGCGGGGTTGATGGTGAGCTTGGCGATGTAGCGCAGCACACGCTCGTTGTCGTCGCCGCTCTCGGTGGTCCCGTACGAGCCGTTGCCGTCCAGCGGGCCGCGTTCGGCCTTCATCTTGCCGGCCATGGCGAAGGTGCGGCGCACCGTCTCGCCGGCCCGGCCCATGCCCTGGGCGTCGGAGGAGGTGATGCCGATGACGCCGAGGTCGTGCAGTACGTCCTCGGCGCCCATGGTGCCGGCCCGGATGCGGTCGCGGGCCATGGCGGCGTCGCCGGGCAGGTCGGTCTTGAGGTCGTGCGCGGAGACGATCATGCCGAAGTGTTCGCCGAGGGCGTCCCGGCCGAAGGGCAGGGTGGGGTTGGTGGAGGAGCCGATGACGTTCGGCACGCCGGCCATCTTGAGCACGTTGGGGACGTGTCCGCCGCCGCAGCCTTCGATGTGGAAGGCGTGGACGGTACGGCCCTCCAGGACGCGCAGGGTGTCCTCGACCGCCAGACATTCGTTCAATCCGTCGGTGTGCAGGGCGACTTGGACGTCGTACTGTTCGGCGACGCGCAGCGCGGTGTCCAGTGCGCGGGTGTGCGCGCCCATGTCCTCGTGCACCTTGAAGCCGCAGGCGCCGCCCTCCGCCAGCGCCTCCACCAGCGGGGCCTCGTCGGAGGACGAACCGCGGCCCAGGAAGCCGATGTTGACGGGCCAGGCGTCGAAGGCGTTGAAGGCGTGGCGCAGCGCCCAGGGCGAGTTGACGCCGACGCCCCAGACCGGGCCGAACTCCTGGCCGATGACGGTGGTGACGCCGGAGGCGAGCGAGGCCTCCATGATCCGCGGCGAGAGCAGGTGCACGTGGGTGTCGACGGCGCCGGCGGTGGCGATCAGGCCTTCGCCGGAGACGATGGTGGTGCCGGTGCCGACGACCACGTCGACGCCGTCCAGGGTGTCCGGGTTGCCGGCCCGTCCGATCGAGGCGATCCGGCCGCCGATCAGGCCGATGGACGTCTTGCGGATGCCCTGGACGGCGTCGATCACCAGCACGTTGCTGATCACCACGTCGCAGGTGTCGCGGACGGCGGCGGGCTTGAGGTGGAGGCCGTCGCGGGCGGTCTTGCCGAAGCCGGCCAGGAATTCGTCGCCGGGGGCCTGGGAGTCGGATTCGACGCGGACGATCAGTCCGCTGTCGCCGAGCCGGATCCGGTCGCCGGCCCGGGGGCCGTGCACGGAGATGTAGTCGTGGGCGGAGATGGAACTCACGAGGGCACCTCCTGGTCGTCGAACTCGGTCAGGTAGCCGGTGGCGCGGGCCTTGGCGAGGGCGGCGTCCTTGGCGCCGGGGGCGTCCAGGGGGCCGTCGACGAGTCCGGCGAAGCCGATCGCGACGCGTGCGCCGCCGATCGGGACGAGGCCGACCTCGACGGTGGCGCCGGGGTCGAAGCGCACCGAGGAGCCGGCCGGGACGGCCAGGTGGGTGCCGTAGGCGGCGGCGCGGTCGAAGGCCAGGCGCGGGTTGGCCTCGAAGAAGTGGAAGTGGGAGGTGACCGAGATGGGGACCCGGGAGGTGTTGTGGACGGGGATGAGCAGGGTCTCCTCGACCGGGTCGTAGCCGGCGCCGGCGCCGATCAGCGCGCCGCCGGGGGCCTCGTCGCCGAGCGAGCCGGCGCCCTTGAAGGGGTCGTTGACGACGGCGAGCCGGGTGCCGTCCTCGAAGACGGCCTCGACCTGGACGACGGTGACCACGTCGGGCACGCCGGGCAGCACGTCGGCGGCGGTGAGGACGGAGCGGCCGGCCTCGATGGCCTCGGCGAGGCGCCGGCCGTCGCGGGCGGCTTCGCAGACGGTGTCCGCGATCAGGGCGGTCGCCTCGGGGACGTTGAGGCGCACGCCCCGGGCGCGGCGGGCGCGGGCCAGTTCGGCTGCTGTGAAGATCAGCAGCCGGTCCCGCTCGGTGGGGGTCAGTCGCACGGTTCCTCGCTCGCGGTCGCCGGGGAGGGGTGGGTTCGGGGCCCTGGGCTTCCGGATGATGTTAGAACGACGTTCAAACATCTCGGCTCATTGAACCTGCACCGGGGCTCCATGTCCAGCGTTGCCGCTCCCGGGGCCTTCGGCTTCCCGGGCGGGCGACGGGGGTGAGTGGTCGGCTGTCCCGACCCCCCAGCGGGCGGCGCGCGGCGGTCGCGAGGGTGGGGGCGCGCGGCCCCGCGCACGGTCCGTACGGGCGCCGGGTGTGCGCGGGATCGGGTGGGGGCGGTCTCGAAAACACCCTCTGCGCTTCGCAAACCTGTCCGGCGCGGGCAGTTGGATCACGTGAACCTCCCCGTGCCCCTTTCACCCCACGTGATCGGACGCACACTGTTGCAAACGCCGTCAACTGGGCATGAGGATGGTGGTTCAGTACGAGGGGGCCACCCGGCCGGCGGGGGATCCGGAGGCGGGGGCCCGGATTTGAGGGCGGGGGCATCTGTTGATGGACGGTCAGTCGCGATTCCCGCGGCAGCGGACGAGTTCGGGCGACGCCTACCGGTCCGGGCCGGCCCAGGGCCCGGTCGTCGGCGCCGGAACGGCCCTACCGGGTGCGTCGGCCCCGGGGTGCGCGCTGCACCGCCGGCTGCACCTGACGCTCGAACCGGCCGACCTGGTCGCGGTGGGCGCGGTGCGGCACCGGCTGCGCACGGCGCTGAGCCACTGGGGGGTGCCGGAGCTGTCCGACACCGCCGAGCTGCTCTCCTCCGAGCTGGTCACCAACGCGTTGCAGCACACCGGCAAGGGCGCGGTCTTCGACGCGGTGCTGGACACGGACAGCCGGCTGCGGGTCGAGGTGCAGGACGGCGCGAGCCGGCTGCCCGGGCGGCGGCGCGATCCGGAGGCCGAGTACGCGACGTCGGGGCGCGGGCTGCTGCTGGTGGAGGCGCTGGCGGACTCCTGGGGCGTGCAGCTGCGCGGCGACGGCAAGGTCACCTGGTTCGAGCTCGCGATGCCGTAACCCGCGATGCCGTAGCCCGAGGCCGAAGCCCGCTGCCGTAACCGACGGCCGTAGCCCGCGGCCGTCACCCGCGGCCGTCACCCGCGGTCCGCCGGGCCCGCCGCGGCCGGTCGGCGAATCCGGACGCGACACCTGTACGATTGTTCGCCCCCGATTGATCCGTTCTCGAAGCAAGCCCTGAACACAAGGCTGAGTGCAAGATTTCCGGCCCGTTGCCATTGCCGCTCGGCCGAACATTGGACAGGATGGTGGGAATGTGTGTCCACGTGCGGGAAGCAGCGGGGAGACCGAACCTCGACTGACCACCGCCCGTCGACACCGCCCGATCCAGCACGACCCATCACACCGCCACGCGGCCCGTCCGGACGGTCGGCGCGGTCCGCCACGGCAGCGGCAGGAGCAGCATGCCCACTGAGCCCGAGTCGCCGGGGCCGGCGTTTCCTCCCGGCGCGCCCGCCGTGGAACGACCCCTGCCCGCCGTGGAGCCGCACCCGCCCGCTCCCCAGCCGCCCGCGCCCCGCCCGCCCGCGCAGGCCACCCGCCGTAACTCCGTCCGCACGCCCCCGGTGCTCGCCTCCGGGCGGCTGGCGCCCGTGCTGTCCGGCGGCCTGCCGCCCTCCTCCGCCGACTCCATGCCGGACTGGCTGGAGCCCGCGATGGCCGCCAACGGCATCGGCTCCTTCGACTGGGACATCCGCCGCGACGTCCTGGAGGGCGACCAGCGGGCCTGCACGATCATCGGACTGGACGGCGTCGAGCGGGAACGGTTCGACCGTACCGCCGCCTCCTTCCTCTCCCTGCTGCACCCGGAGGACGCGCCCGTGGTGCGCCGCCGGGTCGAGCGCGCGGTGGCCGAGCTGGGCCAGTGCGGCGCCTATTACCGCACCGTCGGGCCGAACGGCACGATGCGCGCGGTGCGCTTCCGCGGCCGGGTGCTCGCGGACGCCTTCGGCCGGGCCTCCCGGATGGTGGGCTTCGTCTGGGACGCCACCGTCGAACTGCACAAGCGCGACCGCGCCGACCGGATGGCCCAGCTGCGCGAGGAGCGCTCCCGGTTCATCAAGGAGGCCGCGCGCGCCCTCTCCGAGGCGGTCACCGTGCGTGACGTGGCCCGGGTGTTCACCGAGCTGCCGCTGCCCGGACTGCCGCCGGACGGTCTGGTGCTGGCCTCCTTCGAAGCCGGCCGGACCCGGATCCTCGGCGCCTCCGGCTACCGCTCGCAGGCCCTCGCCGTCTGGGACCGCGCGGTGCTGCCCGCCGGGCACCCGGCCAGCGAGGCGCTCAGGCACCGCGCCCCGGTCTTCATCTCCAGCCGGGAGGACTTCCGGGACCGCCACCCCGACGCGTGGGAGCGGACCAGCCGCACCGGCCGCGGCTCCTGGGCGTACCTGCCGCTGGTGGCCAGCGGCCGGGCGATCGGCGTCTGCGTGGTCAGCTTCGACGACGAGCGCGAGCTGGACGCGGACGAGCGCACCCTGCTGTCCACCCTGGGCGGCCTGGTGGCCCAGTCGCTGGCCCGGGCCCGGCTGCACGACGCCGAGCACGAGCTGGCGGCCGGCCTCCAACGGGTGATGCTGCCCCGCACCGTCCCGTCCGTGCCCGGGGTGACCACCGCGGTGCGCTACCTGGCGGCCGGCTCCGGACTGCAGATCGGCGGCGACTGGTACGACGTGGTCCCGCTGCCCGGCGGGCACGTCGGCCTGGTGATCGGCGACGTCCAGGGCCACGACGTGCACGCCGCCGGGATCATGGGCCAGCTGCGGATCGCGCTGCGCGCCTACGCCGCGGAGGGGCACCCGCCCGCCGCGGTGATGGCCCGCGCCTCCCGCTTCCTCGCCGACCTGGACACCGACCACTTCGCGACCTGCACCTACGCCGAGGTCAACGTGGACTACGGCGTGGTCTACGCCGTCCGGGCCGGCCATCTGGACCCGGTGGTGCGCCGCGCGGACGGCACCGCGGCCGTGCTGCCGGTGGCCGGCGGGCTGCCGCTGGGCATCGACCCGGACCAGGAGTACCGGGTGACCAGGTTCAGCCTGGACCCGGGCGAGACGGTGCTGCTCTGCACCGACGGCCTGGTCGAGGCCCGCGGCACCGACCTGGACGAGGGCATCGACCGGCTCACCCGGACCATGGCCCGTCCGCTGCCGACGGCCGGCGAGGCGGCCCGCGACCCGCTGGAGGAGCTGGCCGACCGGATCACCTCCCAGGCCGCCGACTCCAGCGAGCGCGAGGACGACATAGCGCTCCTGCTGCTGCGCTGGGACGGCCCCGAGGGCGGCCTGGCCGCCCAGCAGCTGCGCCGCCGGATCGGCCAGGCCGACCTGGCCAGGGTCGCCGAGGTGCGCGCCGAGCTGCGCGACGCGCTGCGCCGCTGGGGCGTCGCCGAGTTCATCGACACCGCCGAACTGCTCTCCTCCGAGCTGGTCACCAACGCGATCCGGCACACCGACCGGGACGCCATGTTCACCGCCCGGCTCTACCGGGAGACGGTCTCGGACGGCGGCCGGGCCCGGCTGCGGGTCGAGGTGGAGGACGAGTCGGACCTCTGGCCGACCCGCCGGACCCCGGGGGAGCAGGCCTCCTCCGGGCGCGGGCTGATGCTGGTCGAGGCGCTGGCGGACGCCTGGGGCGTGGAGCCGCGCGGGTCCGGCAAGCGGATGTGGTTCGAGCTCAGCGGGACGAGCGTGGCCTGACCGGCCCGTGGACGGGTCAGCCGAACTGCTGCTCCAGGTCCTTCAGTTTGCGTTCCAGCGAGTCCAGCCGGGGCAGCGTGACGGTGTCCTCGTCGGCGGTGAGGTCGATGGTGCGCCGCTCCGGACGGGCCGGCAGGCCCGGCTGGACGACGGCGCCCCCGGCCGCCTCGACCCCGCGCGCGGCCGCCTCGGCCCCGCGCGTGCCGGCCTCGACCTCGCGCGCGCCCGCCTCGGCGGAGCCGACGGCCGCGGCCTCCCGGCCGCCCGCCGGGAGTTCCGCCCCGGGCCCGCCGGCTATCGCGGACTCCGGGGCGGCCGACTCCAACTGCCGTGCGGCGCCGCCGCGTCCGCGCCAGTGGCCGCTGCTGCGGTTGATCGCCCGGATCTCGGCCCGCTCGCGGCGCCCGGCGAGCTTGCGGCGCTCCTTCTCCATGGCGCGCTCCCGCTTCTCGTCGCGGACCTCGTCCACCGCCTCGTCCAGGCTGCGCACGCCCTCCAGGAGCATCAGCGACCAGGCCGCGTAGGTCTCGCGCGGGGCGCGCAGCCAGCGGACGATGCGGATCTGCGGCAGCGGACGGGGCACCAGGCCCTGTTCGCGCAGCGCGGCCCGGCGGGTCTGCTTGAGCGCGCGGTCGAACAGGATCGCGGCGGACAGCGACATGCCGGAGAAGAACTGCGGGGCGCCGGCGTGGCCGAAGCCGCGCGGGGCGTGCACCCAGTTGAACCAGGCCGAGGCACCGGCGAAGAGCCAGACCAGCAGGCGGGAGCCGAGCGCCGCGTCGCCGTGGCTGGCCTCGCGGACGGCGAGCACCGAGCAGAACATCGCGGCGCCGTCCAGGCCGAACGGGACGAGGTACTCCCAGCCGCCGGACAGGCCGAGGTTCTGCACGCCGAAGCCGACCAGGCCGTGGAAGGAGAGTGCGGCCGCGACGCCGGCGCAGCAGAACAGCAGCGTGTAGGAGGCCGCGCCGTACAGGGATTCCTTGTTGCGGCGCCGTTCCTCGGAACGCTCCCAGGAATCCGCGCCGGCGGCGGATCCCCGGCTTCGGGCCAGGGCCACCAGGAGGGCGCTGACCAGCAGCCCCACCACCCCGGTGACGGCCCAGCCGAGCGGTATGTCGGACAATTTCATTGCCGGAACCAGCCTCGCTTTCTGCGTCGCGTTCCTGCGCCGCCCACTGCGTTCAGCAGCGCGGCGGGGACCATCATGACGGATGCTCGGCGGGGGAAAGGCGGATTCGCCGTCAATGCGCTGAGGAGAGGGATTTCTGGCCCGTCGCCAATCTCATTGTCATATGAATTGGGCGCGGGACATTCCCGGAATCACGGGCTTTTCGAATCCCGGGGCGTACGGATTTTCGTCAACGTCGCGTGACGCGGGGGCAGCCGTTGCACATTTCCGCCGATTCCACGGTGTAGACGAGGCAACAGCTGGCCCGGGCCCGGTCCGTACCCGAAGCACCGTTGCACCCGGGCGCCGGGGGTGCGAAACCGGCGCCCGGGGTGAAGGGGGCCGGGGCGGGAGCGGGGCCCCGGTCCGCGCCGGGCGTGCGCGCCGGTCCGGGGGAGGACCGCGTGGGAGGTGCCCCGGCCCCGGCGGGCTCGCCGGGTTCGGCGGGCTCCCCGGGGGCCAGCAGGGCGGACAGTTCGGCGCGCGCCCGCTCCTGCTCCCCGAGCAGCCCGCCCGCGTACCAGAGCCCCTCCACCACCGCGTCGGTGGCCATCGCCCACAGCACCCGGGGCCCGCGCCGTGCCTGCGGTCCGAAGGCGGCCAGCACCGGGGTCAGGAACTCGCCCAGCGCGCGCCGCAGTTCGGCCGCGAGCGCGTCCTCGTCCGGCACCGTACGGGCCCCGGCCGTGCGGGCCGCCGGGTCGTCCGGCAGGCAGACGAAGGCCTCCGGGCGCGCCGTCAGCTCCATCGAGGCCGGGGCGCGGTGCACCGAGACGTCGCCGGGGCCGAGCAGCGGGACGCGCCGCTCCAGGAACCACGGCACGGTGAACAGCAGCGAGACCGGCCAGACGAAGCGGTGCAGTCCGAAACCGGCCGCCACGTCCGGGCGCAGCGGCCGCCCGTAGCGGGTCAGGCCCTGCCGGGCGTCGTGGGCGACCAGTTCGCGCAGCGCCTCCGGGTCGGTGGTGAGCGCGTCGACCGGCAGCCAGCCGTCGCCGTGCCGGGGCGGGGCGCAGTGCAGGTCCAGCATCGGGGCGAGCGCGGTCAGCCGGTGGTACGAGGGGGCGCAGGGAGTGGGGGCGCCCGGCGCGTCGGTGTGGTCGTGCGCCTGGGCGCGGCCGCACGCGTGGCCGTGCGGCTGGGTGCGGTCGTGCGCCTGGGCGCGGCCGCACGCGTGGCCGTGCGGCTGGGTGCGGTCGTGCGCCGAGGGGTGGTCGTGTGCCTGGGTGGTGCGGGGGGCGCGCGGCGCGGGGCCGGGCCGGGTGCTGCTCGCGGTCATGGGCGGGCCCCATCGGGTCGACCGGGGCCGCCGGTGGACCGCCCGGCGGGGCCGGTCGCGGACGGTACTGCCGCGGCCGGGCCCGGCCGGTCCGGGGCGCGGCGGTGCCCGGGGAACAGCAAGGCGACCTGTCCGAGGCGCTGCTCACCCCGGACAGGTTAGGCTCACCTTAGCTGATTGTTCCCCGGGTCTCGCTGGCGATGCGTCCGTCCGGGGGAGGCCCCGGCGCACGTCCGAGCTGGCGTGCGAGCCAGACCGGCACCCCGCCGAGGGCGTGCACCAGGCGGGTGGCCTCGGCGCGCAGCCGCACCGCCTCGGCGGGTTCGGACACCTCGGCGAGCGCGGCGAGCGCCGGCGCCACCCCCACCGTGAAGCCGAGTTGCTCGCGCAGCCGCAGCGAGGCGTCGAAGCCCTCCCGGGCGTTGCCGCGGTCGCCGCGGGAGAGCGCGAGCGCGGCCAGGTGCCGCCAGGTGTAGGAGCGGAGCAGTTCGTCCCCGCGTTCCCCGGCGCCCTCGTGCGCCCGGCGGTAGGCGATCCAGGCGGCGCCGCGGTCGCCCAGCAGGTTCTCGGCGACCAGTCCGCGCCGGAAGTCCAGCAGGGGGCGGCCCGGTGCGTCCGGCGGCAGCAGCGCCGAGGTGCGGCCGAGGGCGGCCTGGGCCTCGTCGAGGCGGTCGCGTGGGCCGAGCACGCTGGCCAGGTAGGCGAGGAAGCCGCGGGCGCAGCCGGCGGCCGCGCGTTGCTCGGTGCCCTCCGCCAGGGCCTCGGCCAGTCGTAACGCCTGTTCCGCCTGGGTCCAGTGCGCGGCGGTGAACAGGCACTGTTCGATGAGGAGTTCGGCCCGTGCGAGGGCCGCGGCCGGGTCGTGTTCGGCGGCGGGTCGCAGTAGTTCGGCGGCCTCCTGCCAGCACCCCCGGGACCGCAGCCGCCACACGGTGTCGCCCGGTTCCTCCGCTGCCGCCCGCCCCCGTTCGTCCGGGCCGCTCGGGCTCCATCCGTGCTCCGACAACGCCACCTCCTTGTGTGCGCCATCCAGCAAGGGCGCGGACCTGCCTTGGAGCCCTGCCGCCACGACCCGTTCGCATGGCGACGGCAGGGTCGACGGCACGGCGAAAGACCCGCGCTGTGGCGGCAATTCAACACGGGGGTGAGCTTGTGCACCAGATCACGAGCGGAGGTTGTTGCTTTTGTCGGGGAGATGATCTAGTGGGGCGCCGGCGCCTGGAGTGCCAGGGGTGCCGGGAGCTCCGGGGCACCGGGGCACCAAGGTTCCGGGGTTCCGGGGTTCCGGAGCAGGGCCGGGTCGGGTCAGGAGGTCCAGCCGGTCTCCATCAGGGCCTCGGCGGCGCCGTTGGCGGGTTGGGGCACCCCGGCCAGGTCCAGGCTGAACAGGGCGACCAGCAGTTGTTCGCCGCGCACGGTGGCCTGGTGGGAGTAGCCGGCCAGGGTGAACATGGCGGCGGCCATCTCCTCGGCGTGCAGGGTCTGCAGCCACAGGCACTCGACCGACTTCACGTCGGCGGGCTCGGTCCAGGTGTCGACCTGGGCGACCATCCGGCCGCCCAGCAGGGTGACCCCGTCGCGTTCCTGGGCCTCGGTCAGTTCCAGGTCGTCGAAGCCGAGCCACTCCAGGTAGCGGGCGGCGGTGAACACCGCGTCCTGGGAGGTGCGCACCGGGTGGGGGCGGAACGGGGCGCGGTGGCGGAACGGGCGGGGACGGCCGGCGGAGCCGCCGCTCGGCGCGGGCGGGGCGGGCACCGGGGCGTTCACCGGGTGCGCCGGGTGCGGGCGGACGGCCTGCGGGCCGGGGGCGGCGAGCGGGCCGGCGGTGCCGCTGCCCAGCCGGGTGGTGCGGTCCACCGGGAGGCGGACGGTGGCGCCGCAGTTGCAGGTGAACTCGGGCTGCGGCCACTGGTCGGAGCGGCCGCAGTGCGGGCAGCGCATGCTCAGCCAGGAGTCCTCCCAGGAGCGGAAGCGCACCTGTACCGGCACCCCGCCGCGCAGCAGCGGGACCTTCAGCGAGGCGCCGCACGGACACGGCAGCGACGGCGGCTCGTACAGGTGCTCGCGGCGGCAGGCGGGGCAGCGGATCGCCCGGGCGCCACCGCCCGCCCCCGCCCCGGGCCCCGACCGCGCGGGGTCGTGTCCGGTGAAGTCGTCGGGCAGTCCTGCCATCGCGGGCTCCGTCCGTCGGTGTCGGGTCGGGGTGGATGGTTCCCATGCTCCCCGAAACCTCCGGCTCCGGGCGCGGAATGGGGCAATCCTTAGGGACGGATCAGGGACGGATCAGGGACGGTTGAGGGAGCGGTCGCCGCCAGGGGCGAGGCCCGGCCCCTCCTCGGGGAGGATGCGCGGCCTGCGTCCGGGGGGTGGTCGGTCCGCGGACCAGCGGGCCAGGTCGGCGGGGGTGTCCAGGTCGTCGGGGACGGCGATGTCCGCGCACTCGACCAGGACGAGCTCCCCGGCGTGCGCCGCCAGCAGGGCGCGGGCCCCGGCGTCCCCGGCCGCGCCCTCGGCGGCCTCGGTGAAGTGCCGCGCGCCGATCAGCACCGGGTGTCCGCGCCGCCCGCCGTACGCCGCGGCGGCCAGCTCGGCGCCGGCCCGGTGCGCGGTCAGCAGCCGGGCGACCGCGGCCGGGGTGACGCCCGGGGTGTCCACCAGCATCACCAGCACCGCCGGGGCCCGCGGTGGCAGCGCGGCCAGTCCGGCCCGCAGCGAGGAGCCCATGCCCTCGGCCCAGTCCGGGTTGGCGACCAGCCGGCAGCCCGGCAGGTGCGCGGTGGAGCGCACCCGCTCGCGGTCCGCGCCCAGCACCACGGTGACGTCCGGGCAGCCGCCGGCCCGGACGGTGGCCACCGCGTGCTCCACCAGCGGCCGGCCCGCGTACCGGATCAGCGCCTTGGGCCGCCCGCCGAGCCGGCGCCCGCCCCCGGCGGCGAGGACGAGGGCCGGGACGGCGGGCGGTGTGGTCTGCATGCGCCCAGCCTGCCCGGTCCGGGCCCGGTCGCGCAGCGGTTCGGCGCTTGTACGAATCCACAAGGCGAAGGCGCAGGTCGTGGGTGGTCCCCGGCGGTTCGGCCGCTGGTCCCGCGGCCCGCTTGCCCCTGTACTGGGGCGATGAACACCGCACCGCGCCCGCTGGTGGACCGCTTCGGGCGGGTCCACACCGATCTGCGGGTCTCCCTGACCGATCGCTGCAACCTGCGCTGCACGTACTGCATGCCGGCGGAGGGGCTGGACTGGCTGCCCCGGGCGGACGCGCTCGGGGACGACGAGGTGGTGCGGCTGGTGCGGATCGCGGCGCAGCGCCTGGGGGTGCGCTCGGTGCGGCTGACCGGCGGGGAGCCGCTGCTGCGGCGGGGGCTGCCGGGCCTGGTCGGGCGGCTGGCCGCGCTGGGCGTGGAGCTGTCGCTGACCACCAACGGGATCGGCCTGGCGCGGACGGCGGTCGCGCTGCGGGAGGCCGGGCTGGGGCGGGTGAACGTCAGCCTGGACACGCTGCGTGCGGACCGGTTCGCGGCGCTCACCCGGCGGGACCGGATCGCCGACGTGTTCGCGGGCCTGGCGGCGGCGAAGGCGGCCGGGCTGGACCCGGTGAAGGTCAACGCCGTGCCGGTGCGCGGCGTGAACGACGACGAGATACCGGAGTTGGCGGCCTTCGCCGTCGAGCACGGTTACCGGATGCGCTTCATCGAGTCCATGCCCCTTGACGCGCAGGGGAGTTGGGACCGAGCCGCGATGGTGACGGCCGAGGAGGTGCTGGCCCGGCTCGGCGAGCGCTTCGACCTGGTGCCGGTGGGGCGCAGCGGCAACGCCCCGGCGGAGGAGTGGCGGGTCGCCGGGACGGACACGGTGATCGGGGTGATCGCCTCCGTCACCCGGCCGTTCTGCGGGGGCTGCGACCGGGTCCGGCTGACGGCCGACGGGCAGTTGCGCAACTGCCTGTTCGCGACCGAGGAGTCGGACCTGCGCGCGCTGCTGCGCGGGGGCGCGGACGACGGGCGGATCGAGGAGGCCTGGCGGGCCTCGGTGGCGGGCAAGGGGCCCGGGCACGCCATCGGGAGCGCCGGGTTCGTCCGGCCGGACCGGCCGATGTCGGCGATCGGGGGCTGAACTCCCGGGCCGGGCTGCGGGCGGGAGGGGGGAGAGGCCGACGGAGCCGACGGAGCCGACGGAGCCGACGGGCTGAGGGAGTCGCCGGAGCCGAGGGAGTCGACGGAGTGTGAGCTTCGACATGCTCTTGGGCTCCCCGTGGCGTCGGCTTGACCTCCTCTTGGGGCGGCTGGTCTGCTGGTGCGCCGTCAACCCGCCCCTGACCACCGGAGTTCTCCGTGCCCGCCCGCCGTACCTGGCTGTCCGCCGCCACCGTGTTCCTGATATGCCTGCTCGCCCTGGTCGGCTGGCTGGTCGAGGGCCGCGGCGGGAAGTCGCCGGGCGGGGCCGGACCGTCCGCCGCCGGGACCGGCACCAGTCCGCTGGAGAACCCGGACGGCACCAAGCCCGGCCTGGCACCGCTGACCACCCCGGAGGAGCGGAAGGCGGGCCGGGAGCTGATCGCCAAGGTGGCCACCGCCCGTACCGGCCCCAAGGACGGCTACGATCGCAACGAGTTCGGCCCGGCCTGGACGGACAGCGTCGACGGCGTCCCGTACGGCGGCAACAAGTGCGACACCCGCAACGACCTGCTGGCCCGCGACGGCAGCGGTGTCGAGCGCAAGGACGGCTCGGACTGCGTGGTCACCGCGATGACCATCCACGACCCGTACACCGGCCGGACCGTCGAGTGGACCAAGCAGCAGGCGTCGAAGATCCAGATCGACCACGTGATGCCGCTCTCCTACGACTGGCAGATGGGCGCCGCCACGTGGGACAAGGCCAAGCGGGTCCGGATCGCCAACGACCCGCTCAACCTGATCCCCGCCGACGGCTCGCAGAACGCCTCCAAGGGCGACTCCGGCCCGGCCGACTGGCTGCCCGCCGCCACCGAGATCCGCTGCTCGTACGCGGTGCGCTTCGCCCAGGTCTCGCTCAAGTACCAGCTGCCGGTCACCGAGGCGGACAAGAAGGTGATGCTCCAGCAGTGCGGTGGGTGAGGAAACGATTCTTCCGCGCGGCCCGTACCGAGTGGCCGCGCTGCGCGGCCGCGCTAGGGAAGTGACAAGGAGACGGCGGGGAGCAGAGGGCGAGGTGCCCCGGCAGTGCGCCGGATGGTATTCGTGGGCAGTGCCCCCGACGACCCCCCGCCTGCGGCGACGCGCCCTGCCCGCCCTCGCCGCCCTGCTCCTCACCCTGGCCGCCGGCTGCTCCGGCCCCGGCGGCGCACGCCCCGCGGCCGCGCCGACCGGCCGCCCGCCGCTCGCCGAGCAGGTGCCCGCCAGCGCCTCCCCGGCCCTGCGGGCGTACTACGACCAGCGGCTCACCTGGGCACCCTGCGACGGCGGGGGCGGCGACACGGGCACCGACGGCGCGGCGGCGGCCGCACCGGTCGTCCAGTGCGCCACCCTCAAGGCCCCGTTGGACTACGCCGACCCCGGCGGCCGCGGCATCGACGTCGCCGTCGTCCGGGTGCCCGCCGCCGACCCCGCCCACCGGATCGGCGCCCTGCTGGTCAACCCCGGTGGGCCCGGCAACTCCGGTGCCAACATGGCCCGCGGCTGGAAGGACGGCCAGGGCCCGCTCCGCGACCGCTTCGACGTGGTCGGCTTCGACCCGCGCGGCTCCGGCGCCACCCTGCCCGTCGACTGCCTGGACGACCGCACCCGCGAGCAGTGGATGCGCACCGACGACCCGGCCTACGACCGCGGCCGGGTCCTCGCCGACGCCTGCCGGGCCAAGTACGCCGACGTCCTGCCGTTCCTCGGCACCCGCGACAGCGCCCGCGACATGGACGTGCTGCGCAGCGCCCTCGGCGAGCGCAAGCTCGACTTCCTCGGCCTCTCCTACGGCACCTACCTCGGCGCCCTGTACGCCGAGGAGTTCCCCGACCGCACCGGCCGGCTCGTCCTCGACGGCGCCGTCGAACGCAGCACGGACCTGATGCACCTCGACCTCGAACAGGCCGCCGCCACCGAGGCCGGCTTCCGGGCCTTCGCCGCCGCCTGCTCCGCCGAGGGCGCCGACTGCCCGCTCGGTACCGACCCGGGCGCCGCTCCGGGGCGGCTCGCCGACTTCCTCGACGGCCTCAAGGACCACCCGCTGCCCACCCGCGACGGCCGCACCGTCACCGCCGCCCTCGGCTGGGGCGTCGTCATCGACACGCTCGCCGACGGCCACGGCAGCTGGTCCCGGCTGCGCTCCGCCCTCGATCCCGCCCTCACCCGCGGCGAGGGCGACGAACTGCTCCGCTTCTCCGACGGCAGCGCCGGCCGCGACGACGACGGCCACTACGAGAACTCCGCGGACGCCTTCGCGGCCATCCACTGCGCCGACGCCCCGCTCGCCCCCACCGACGCCGACCTGCGCACCGCGCTCGCCGACCTCGCCGCCCGGGCCCCGCTCACCAGCCGCCACGACACCCGGCTCGCCCTGCTCGAACCCGACTGCCGTGCCTGGCCGTACCGCTCCACCGAGCGGCCGCACACCGTGACGGCGCCCGGCAGCGCCCCGATCCTGGTGATCGGCGGGACGGAGGACCCGATCACCCCGTACGTCTGGGCGCAGCGGATGGCGGCCGGGTTGCAGCACGGCGTGCTGCTCACTCGCGACGGCGACGGGCACATGTCCTGGTACCACAGCTCCTGCGCGCGCGCCGCCGCCGAGGCCTACCTGGTGGACGGGGTGCTGCCGGCCGCCGGGGCGCGCTGCGGCTCCGACTGACGGGGCGCGGGACGGGGCCTGCGAAGGGGCCCGCGGAAGGGGCCTGCGTACAGGGGGCGTGCCGCGCGAACGCGGCACGCCCCCTTCGGAGTTCGGGCTCCGGGATCAGGGTTCCCGGAGCCCGGGTCGGGCCGACCGGATCAGGCCTTCGGGGCCGTCAGGTCGTAGAAGGTGGCGCCGCCGACCGTCTTGGCGGTGAAGTGGCCGGTCACCCAGGCCTCGATCTGCGCCGCCTCGGTCTGCTGGCCCTCCTCGGCGCCCTCGCCGACCGCCCCGCCGGCCCCGCCCGCGCCGCCGAAGCCGCGGTGCGAGCCGCCGCCGATGAACCAGTGCACCTTGCCCTCCTGGACGTACTTCTGGAAGCCCGCCAGGCTGAGCGAGGGGTCCGTGCCGTTGAAGCCGCCGAGCGCCATCACCGGCTTGCCGGTGGCGAGTTGGTAGCTCGCGGCGTTCTGCGAACCGGTGGTGGCAGCCATCCAGGTGTACCGGCCGGCGTCCTGCGAGAGCAGGGACTTCGCCTCCTCGCTCACCTTGGTGCCGCCGAGCAGGCCGCCCATGCCGCCCATGCCGCCACCGAAGCCGCCGGGGCCGCCCGCGCCCTCGGGGTCCTGGCCGCCGCCCGGGAACCCGGGGAAGCCGGGCGCGCCGGAGGTGCCGCCGGAGCCGGTGGACCCGCCCGCGCCGCGCTCGTGGCGGCCGCCGGGGGCGGTGCCGTCGGCGCTCCGGCCGGAGCCCCCGCCGGAGCCGCCGTTGAAGCCGCCCTGGCCGTTCTGGCCGTTCTGACCGCCCGGGAAGCCGTGGCCGCCCTGACCACCCCGCCCGCCGAAGCCGCCCTGGCCGCCGCCGAAGCCGCCCTGGCCGGGCTGGCTACCCTGACCGCCCTGGCCGCCGCCGAAGCCGCCCGGGAAGCCCCGGCCGCCCTTGCCGCCCTTGCCGAAGGAGCCCGGCCCGAAGCCCGCGCCCTTCACGGACGGACCGGCCGTGATGATCGAGCCGTTGTGCGCGGTGCCCACGGTGTCCACCGCGTACGCGGCCGGACCGCCGAGCGCCGCCGCCAGGCCCACCAGGCCCGCCACCGAGGCGATCCGCGCGCCCGTCCGTCCGGAGACCCGGCCCGCCACCTGCCCGGCGACCAGCGCCCCCGCGGCCGCCAGTCCGCCGACCAGTACCGCCCAGCGCAGCCAGGGCAGGAAGTCGGAGCTGCGCCCGAGCAGGACGAACGCCCACCCGGCCGTCACTGCGAGCACGCCGGCCAGCAGCAGCGCGTACGGCAGCCGGTGCCGGGCCCGCCACAGGCCGTCCACGCCCATGCCGAACAGGGCCGCGACGGCCGGGGCCAGCGCCACCGTGTAGTACTGGTGGAAGATCCCGGACATGAAGCTGAAGATCAGCGCGGTCGAGACCAGCCAGCCGCCCCAGACCAGGAAGGCCGCGCGGGCCGTGTCCGGACGGGCGTAGCGGCGGGTCGCCCACAGGCCGACCACCAGCAGGATCAGCGCGGCCGGCAGCAGCCAGGCGATCTGCCCGCCGATGTCGCTGCCGAACAGCCGGGTGATGCCGGTCTGGCCCCAGCCGCGGTTGTGTCCGGCGCCGCCCGGCAGGTCGAGCCCGGCGGGCATCCGGCCGCCGCCGCCCACGCTGCCGCGCTCGTTGCCGTCGACCCGGCCGAGGCCGTTGTAGCCGAAGGTCAGTGACAGGAAGTCGTTGTCCTGCGAGCCGCCGACGTACGGTCGGGCCGAGGCGGGCAGCAGTTCCACGATCGCCACCCACCAGCCGCCGGAGACCACCACGGCCACGCCCGCGAGCAGGGTCTGCCACAGCCGCCGGCGGAAGCCGGTGGGCGCCACGACCAGGTAGATCACCGCGAACGCGGGCAGGATCAGGAAAGCCGCCAGCGTCTTGGTGAGGAAGGCGAAGCCGAACATCGCGCCGGTGAACAGCAGCCACCTGGTGCTCGCCGTCTCGACCGCCCGCACCATCCCGTACGCGGCCAGGGTCAGCAGCAGCACCAGCAGGGCGTCCGGGTTGTTGAAGCGGAACATCAGCGCCGCGACCGGGGTGAGCGCCAGCGCCGCGCCCGCCAGCAGGCCGCCGAGCGGGGAGAAGCGGCGGCGCACCGTCGCGTACAGCGCGCCCACGGTGGCCGCGCCCATCAGCGCCTGCGGGGCCAGGATCGACCAGGAGGAGAGACCGAACAGCCGTACCGACAGCGCCATCGGCCACAGGGACGCCGGGGGCTTGTCGACGGTGATGAAGTTGCCGGCGTCGGAGGAGCCGAAGAAGAAGGCCTTCCAGCTCTGGCTGCCGGCCTGCACGGCCGCCGAGTAGAAGGCGTTGGCCCAGCCGGAGGCGCCCAGGCCCCACAGGTAGAGCACGACCGTCGCGGCCATCAGCGCCAGCAGGGCCGGGCGCACCCAGTGCGGGTCGTCCGCGCGCCCGCGCCAGGCGCGGGCCGGGAGGGTGCGCAGTCGTCCGGACCAGGAGGCCGGGCCCTTGGGGCCGGTCGGCGGCAGGGGCTGCTCGGGGAAGAGCGGGGCCGGGTCCGGCCGTCCGGCCTCAGGGTGCGGCACCTCCGGCGGCGGGTAGTTCGCGTCCTCGGGCCACGGATCGCCGGCCGGAGGGGAGTAGCTGCTCGTGGTCATGCGCCATACCGTGCGTGGTGCGGCTGAGAGAACCGTGAGATACGGCTGTGAGGCGGGTGTGATCTGCCCGGTTCCGCCTGCCCGGTTCCGCCTGTGCGGCGGGCGGGTTCAGGGGGCTCTCCTCCGGTCGGGTCGCTCAGGCGGCGGCCGGCATGGTGATGTGCTTGCCCAGCCACTCCAGGGCCGGGGGGATCTCCCGGGTCCAGGTGTGGAAGTTGTGGCCGGCCGTGTCCAGGGTGATCGTGGACATCTTGGTGGGCGCCTTGAAGGCGGCGACCATGGCCTTGGTCTCGTCGTAGTTGTTCTCGTCGAACGCGGTGGTCAGCAGCAGCGAGACCGGGGCGGGCGGCTGGTTCTTGAGCCGCCACAGCAGGTCGTTCTCCTGCTTGAGCTTGTCGCTGCCGCCGAACAGGTCGCCGGTGGTCGGGTCGTGGGCGGCGCTGTAGTAGCCGGAGAGCGCGACCGCGGCCGGGTAGGAGTCGGGCTTGCGCAGGGCGAACTTGAGCGCGCAGTAGCCGCCGGTGGAGTTGCCGATCACGGCCCGGTTGGCCGGGTCGGTGCCGATCCGGTAGGTGGTGGCGAGGGCCTTGGGCAGGTCGCTGGTGAAGAAGGTCTCGACCTGGGGGCCGTTCGGCACGTCGACGCACTCGGTGTCCCGGTTGTCGACGAGGGTGGGGCGGGTCATCACCAGGATGGTCGGCGGCAGCTTCTTCTGCTCGATGGCGTCGAGGGTGGACGCCGGGTACTGCATCAGCGAGATCAGCTTCTCCGGGGTGCCCGGGTAGCCGGTCAGCACCACAGCCATCGGGAAGCGCTGCTTGGCGAAGCCCGGCTGGAAGTACTGCGGCGGCAGGTAGACGTACGCCTCGGTGCTCAGGCCGGTGCCGGCCCCTTTGACGTCGACCTTCTGGATCAGCCCGGAGCGGTCCGGCTCCGAACCCTGGGACGAGTAGAACCTCTGCTCGCCGGTGACGGACACCCCGGAGGCGTTCGGCTGGTGGTCGACCACCGTGCCGAGGCCGCCGCTGGTGCCGAGCAGGTCGGTCCAGGAGCTGTAGAACCCGAAGTAGCTGTTGGCGATCAGGCCCATCGCGGCCAGCACCGACAGCTGGGTGGCCAGGAAGGCGCCGATCCGGCCCAGCCAGGACTTCCAGCCCTTGCCGCCGAACTTGGGCCAGAACCACATGGTGGCGGCGAAGACGACGATCGCGATGACCGACGTGATGATCTGGAGGGGGAGTCCGGTGAGGCTGAGCACGTGCCCGATCGTAGTTGACCCCGACGGGCGGACCGGGGCGGCCCCTGCGGGTGATCGCCGGAAAGGGATTGACCGGGGTGGTTCGTACTCGGGACCATGTCGCGTGGTGTGTACGGGGTGTGCGCACGGTTTCCTCGGGGTGGGGTCATGAAGTCCATCGGCAAGGCCGGTCTGGCTGTTGGTTCGGCGCTGCTGCTCGCGGCCTGCTCGGGCGGGGGTGGCGGCGGGGCCGCGCCGTCCGCCGGGGCGACGCCGTTCGGGACGGCGCTCGACCAGGCCCTGGCGCCGGTCGGCGCCGACTTCGACAAGGCGACCTCCGCCAAGAGCGCCTTCGACCTCGACACCGTGCTCACCCACCTGGCGTCCGACGCCAACCGGGCCGCGCGGAACGTGAACGCCGCCACCGCGCCCGCCGGCGCCACGGCGGCGCGGGCCGACCTGGCGACCGCCCTGACCACGCTCGCCACCGACACCGAGGCCGTCGGGAAGGACATCTCGGAGCACAGGGTGTGCTCCGTCGACGGCGGACTGGCGCAGTTCGGCGACGGCCAGGGGGTGGCCGGGGTCTCGGCGGCGCTCGCCAAGCTGAGGGCGGCCGGCTACCGGACCGCCTTCGCGGTACCGGAGCTGCCCAAGCCGCAGACGCGGTCGCGCAGCCTGGACAACGGCACCGTGGTCCGGGAGGGCGGCAAGGGCGGCAAGGGCGTGGTGAAGGTCGACAACGCCGGGCCGACGGACGCGGTCCTCACGATCGCCGCCAACGGCACCGCGGTGGCCTCGGTGTACGCGGCCAAGGGGCAGCAGGCCACCATCGAGGGCATCGCGGACGGCGTGTACGAGTTCTACTTCACCAGCGGCGCGGACTGGGACTCCGGGGCGAAGGCATTCACCCAGGGCTGCGCGTTCGCCAGGTTCACCGGTACGCACGAGTTCACGCCGGACGGGGGCGGCACGATCCGGACCCTCACCATCCTTGCGCCGGACGACAAGGAGCGGCGCGACATCGAGTGGATGAACGTCGATCCGCTCGCGCAGCCGTAGCCTTCGCCGCTTCCGCCCGTAACGGGCATACCAGGACGGGTTGTTGCCATTCGGTGGCACAACCCGTCCTGCACAGTGGCGAGTTGTGCGGGAACTGTTGACCGTTTGAAGTGACCATGGCACTTTCGTGCGGGCGTGGGCCTCGGCGACCAGCCGGGCGGCCCGCGATCCCCCACAAGGAGAGCCATGTTCAAGAGACTTGTCGCGATGGCCGGTGCGAGCGCCGTCGTCGCCGGAGGGCTGGTCCTCGCCGCCGCCCCCGCCCACGCCGTCCAGGCCGCCGACCTGACGTCGACCATCGCCCTGGACGACTGCTCCGCCTCGCTGGTCCGGTTCCCCACCTCGGCCTCCGGCGACCGGGCCATGATGCTCACCAACGGGCACTGCCTGCCGACCATGCCCCCCTACGGCCAGGTCATCCAGAACGTCAGCGCCAGCCGTAGCGGCACCCTGCTGGACGGCGCGGGCAACAGCCTCGGCACCGTCCAGGCCGACAAGGTGATCTACGCGACGATGACCGGCACGGACGTCGCCCTCTACGAACTCACCGACACCTTCGCCTCGATCAGCTCCCGGTACGGCGCCACCGCCCTCACCATCAACGACGCCCACCCGGTCGACGGCTCCTCGATGTACATCCCGTCCTCGTACTGGAAGCAGGTGTGGAACTGCTCCGTCAACGGGTTCGTGCCCACCCTGCGCGAGGACGAGTGGACCTGGCACGACTCGCTGCGCTACAGCTCCGGCTGCAACACCACCCACGGCACCTCCGGTTCGCCGATCATCGACTCCGCGAGCGGGCGGATCGTCGGCATCAACAACACCGGCAACGACGACGGTGCGATGTGCACCCTCAACAACCCCTGTGAGGTCGCCGCCGACGGCTCCACCAAGGCCTTCAAGGGCCAGAGTTACGGCGAGGAGACCTACTGGTTCACCACCTGCGTCAACTCCGCCCGGACCGTCGACCTCACCGTGCCCGGCTGCCTGCTCACCAAGCCGGCCGGCGCCGCCATCTCGGTGGCCAACCCGGGCAACCAGTCCACCGCGGTGGGCGGCTCGGTCAACCTCCAGATCAACGCCTCGGGCGGCACCGCCCCGCTGTCCTACTCGGCCACCGGGCTGCCGGCCGGCCTGTCGATCAACTCCTCGACCGGCCTGATCTCCGGCACCGTCTCCGCCGCAGGCAGCTCCAACGTGACGGTCACGGTGAAGGACTCGGCCGGCAAGACAGCCTCCGCCAGCTTCACCTGGACGGTCACGGGTGGTGGCGGCGGCTCCTGCACCCCGGCCCAGCTGCTCGGCAACCCGGGCTTCGAGACCGGCACGGCCTCGCCGTGGACCGCGTCCAGCGGCGTGATCGACAACGGCTCCTCGGAGCCGTCCCACGGCGGTAGCTGGAAGGCGTACCTGGACGGCTACGGCAGCACCCACACCGACACGCTGTCCCAGACGGTGAGCATTCCGGCCGGCTGCAAGGCGACGCTGAGCTTCTGGCTGCACATCGACACCGCCGAGACCGGCAGCACCGCGTACGACAAGCTGACCGTGTCGGTCAACGGCACCACGCTCAAGACCTACTCGAACGTGGACGCCGCGGCGGGCTACCAGCAGCGCACCTTCGACCTCTCGGCCTACGCGGGCCAGAGCGTCACCGTGAAGTTCACCGGCACCGAGGACTCCTCGCTGCAGACGAGCTTCGTGATCGACGACACCTCCGTCCAGACCAGCTGACGGTTAATCGTGAACGGGCCCGGCGGCCACGGCCGCCGGGCCCCTGACCGTTCCTGGCCCGCCCTATGCTGAGTGGATGATCGAGCCGATAGACCTGGTGATATTCGACTGCGACGGCGTCCTGGTGGACAGCGAGGTGATCGCCGTGCGCGTGGTCGGGCGGCTGACCGCCGAACTTGGGTGGCCGCTCGGCGAGGCCGAGGTGGTCGAGAGGTTCGTCGGGCGGTCGGAGGCGGCCAACCACGCGATGGTGGCGGAGCGGTTCGGGGAGGAGGCCGCGACGCTGTTCGACAAGCGGTTCCGTGAGCTGCACGCCGAGGCCGTGGATGCCGGGCTGACGCCGGTGGACGGGTTGCCGGAGGCGCTGGACGCCCTGGCGGGGCTCGGGCTGCCGATGTGCGTGGCGTCCAGCGGTACGCACGAGAAGATGCGGCACACCCTGGGCCGGACCGGGCTGTACGGGCGCTTCGAGGGCCGGATTTTCAGCGCCACCGAGGTCGACCGCGGCAAGCCCGCGCCCGACCTGTTCCTGCACGCCGCGCGCAGCATGGGCGTCGACCCGGCCCGCTGCGTGGTGGTCGAGGACAGCGGCCCCGGGGTGACGGCCGCCCGCGCCGCCGGGATGCGGGCGCTCGGCTACGCGGGCGGCGTCACGGCGGCGGAGCGGCTGGCCGGGCCGGGCACGGTGGTGTTCCGGGACATGCGGGAGCTGCCCGAGCTGATCGCCGCCGGGGCGGTTCACCAGGGGTAGAAGCCGCCGTCGGGGTGGAAGAACCGGCCGGTCGGCCCGGTCAGGGCCGCGCCGAGCTGGTGGGCGATCCGGCGGCCGCCCTCCTGGACGTCGGACGGGCCGGAGCGGTGGTTGAGGTCGGTCGCGCAGTGGCCCGGTTCCAGGGCGCTGACCTTGATCCCCTCGGCGCGCAGGGTGCGGGCGTAGACCAGGGTGACGGCGTTGAGCGCGGCCTTGGAGGTGTTGTAGCCGAGCAGCGCCGCGTACTGGCCGGCCGGGGTGTCCGGGTCGGCGAGGACGGAGGAGCTGCCGAGGCCGCTGGAGACGTTGCCGATCAGCGCGGCCGGGGAGCGGCGCAGCAGCGGCAGCATCGCGTTGATGACGGTGACGGCGCCGAAGACGTTGGTCTCGTAGGTCGCGCGCAGGTCGTCCAGGGGCAGGCTCTCCGGGGTGGTGCCGAGGTCCCGGGTGATGCCGGCGTTGTTGACGAGGGTGTCCAGTCGGCCGTACTCGGCGTCGACCAGTGCGGCCGCGGCGGTGACGCTTACCGGGTCGGTGACGTCCAGGCGGACGGCGCGGGCGGTTAGGCCCTCGGCGGTGAGGGTGGCGGCGGCCGCGGCGCCGCGCTCGGGGTCGCGGGCGCCGAGCAGCAGGGTGTGCCCGGCGCGGGCGAGTTCGGTGGCGGTGGCGAGGCCGATGCCCTTGTTGGCGCCGGTGATCAGGACGATGCGGTTCGTGGTCATGCCTCGACCCTGGCCGGGCGGCGGCCGGGCCGGGAGAGCACTGTCGAGGGTGGTACCGGGAGTGCCATGGTCGGCGTGCGGGGGCGGGGCCAGACTGGGGGCGTGGAACACGTGGACCGGGCGGAGCTGGCCGCCTTCCTGCGGCGCTGGCGCGCCCGCATCCAGCCCGCCGACGTCGGCCTGCCGGCCGGTGGGCGGCGCCGTACCCCGGGCCTGCGCCGCCAGGAGGTCGCGCAGCTGGCGGGCATGTCGGTGGAGTACTACATCCGGCTCGAACAGGGCCGGGGGCCGCGCCCGTCCCGGCAGATGATCGGGGCGATCGGCCGGGCGCTGCGGCTGTCCGACGACGAGACGGCCCACCTGCACCACCTGGTCGGCGAACCGCCGCTGCCGCCCAGTGGCATGTCCCGCGACGTGCGGCCCGGCATCCTGCACCTGCTCGACCGGCTGGACGACACCCCGGCGATGGTCTGCAGCGCCGCCCGTGACGTCCTGGCCTGGAACGCCATGGCGGCCGCGTTGCTCGGCGACTTCTCCGCCCAGCCGCCCGGCGAGCGCAACCTCATCTGGCGCTTCTTCACCGACCCGGAGTCCCGTGCCCGCCACGAACCGGACGGCGCGGCCCGGTTCGCCCGCCGGGTGGTCGCCGACCTGCGGGCCGCCGCCGCCCGCTACCCCGCCGACAGCGGCGTGCGGCGCCTGGTCGAGCGGCTGCTCGCGGCCAGCGCCGAGTTCCGCGAGCTGTGGGCGCAGCAGGACGTCGAGATCCGCAGCTCGACCCACAAGCGCATCCTGCACCCGGTGGTCGGTCCGCTCGACCTCGACTGCGAGGCGCTGCACGACCCGCACCGGGACCAGTGGACGATCTTCTTCACCGCCGCGCCCGGCACGCCCTCGCACTCGGCGCTGCGGCTGCTCAAGGTGCTGGGCGGTCAGGATCTCGCGGTGCGGGGTTGAGCGGGCGCGCCCTCGGCTATATTGAACGCGTTCAAATGTAGTCGGTGGGGCAAGGAGGCACGGGCGCATGGACGTCGTGGCGCGCGCGGTGATCGTCTGGATGGCGACCTGGGGGGCGCTCGTCACGTCGCTCCTGCTGCCGGTGCTGCTTCCGGATCAGTGGCACTACTACATCTACTCGCCCGCCAGCGTGGGGCTGTGGATGCTGTCCATGCTGGTCGGCCCCTTCGTGGCGGGTGGCGTCAGCCGGCGGTGGATCCGCACCGGCGTCTGGCGCGGCGGGGCCTGAGGCGGGGGTGGGGCCCGAAGGTGGCGGAGACCATCGAGCGGCACCGGGGCAAGGGCGGCCTGCACTTCGTGGACCACCTGGGGCAGGTCGTGTCCTGGTTATTCGCTTGCCGGGGGCTCGCGGCGCTGGCAGGGTCGGGCGCCATGCCCCAGAAGATGCACGCGGACGAAGTGGACCTCGACGAGGCGCTGGTCCGCCGGATGGTGGCCGTACGGTTCCCGCAGTGGGCCGGCCTGCCGGTCGAGCGGGTGGACTCGGCCGGGACCAGCAACGCGATGTTCCGGCTCGGCGCCGAGCTGGTGGTGCGGATCCCGCGCATCCCCGGGGCGGCCGAGGACATCGGCAGGGAGTACACCTGGCTGCGCCGACTGGCACCCGAACTGCCCGTCGCCGTACCGGTTCCGGTGGCCCTGGGTGAGCCGCTCGACGGCTGCCCGTGGGAGTGGTCGGTGCTGCGCTGGCTGGACGGCGCCAACCCGGCTGCCGGGGACGTCCCTCAACCTGGCCTGCTGGCCGCCGACTTGGCCGCGTTCGTGACCGCGCTGCACCGGGCCGACCCGGCGGGCGCCCCGGCCTCCTACCGCAGCGAGCCGCTGGCGGCGCGGGACGCGGCGGTCCGGCGGGCGATCGCGGCGCTGGCGGGCGTGGTGGACGCGGCGGCGGCAACCGGGCTGTGGGAGGCGGTACTCGGCGCGCCCGAGCACCCCGGGCCGCCGGTCTGGATCCACGCCGACCTCCAGCCCGGCAACCTGCTGGTCGACGAGCTCGGCCGGCTCAGCGCCGTCATCGACTTCGGCTGCGCCGGCCTCGGCGACCCGGCCGTGGACCTGCTCCCCGCCTGGTACGTGCTCCCGGCTTCGGCGCGTGACGCCTTCCGGACGGCCGTCGGCGCCGATGACGCGGCCTGGGAGCGGGGGAGGGGCTGGGCGCTGTCCGTGGCGCTGGCGGAGCTGGACTACTACCGCGTTAGCAACCCCCGGATGGCGCGCACCGCCCGGCACGTGCTCGGCGAACTGCTCGCCGACCACGGCGGGGAGGCCTGAGGGGCCCTGAGGAACGCCGAGGAGCCCTGAGAAGCGCTGAGGCGGCCTGAGGGGACGCTTGACGGGCTGCTACGACGGGGAGGCGGTGACCTGAGCCCCCGCAAGGGGCCGCTTGGCCATGCCCAGGCGCTCGTACACGGCTATCGCCGACTGATTCCCTCCGTACACCATGAGGGCGGCCCGCCCGTGCCGGCGCACCAACTCCCCGAGGACGAAACCGCAGACGGCCTGCGCCAGCCCGCGCCCACGGGCGGCGGGGTGGGTGCACACGCCGGCCATGAACCCGCAACCGGCCGCCGACCAGACGTCCGCTGCCACGGCCAGGGGCTCCGGTGGGGTGCGGCTGTCGAGGGAGTCGACGATCCCGGCCCAACGGTGCGCGCCGCCGTCCCCCGGCTGCGCGAACGAGTCGGGGAAGAAGCGGTCGAACAGCGAGGTCGCCTCCTTCACCGTCACCTCGTCCAGCCACTCCACCGCGATGGCGGGCGGGGCGGGTACGGTCGAGGTCTCCATCCAGTAGAACCGGGGGAACAGCGACAGACCGGGGATCGCGTCGGCCAGCGACTCGATCAACGACGCCTGGCCGACGGGGCGGTAGGTCGGTCCAACCTCGGTCAGCACGCGCCGCACCAGCCGTGCGGCGTCATCGGCACTGCCCTTGACCGCCAGCCGGTCCCGCGCGGAGAGGTCGGGGCTCGCCACCGCGAGGGCCGTCCCGTGGCGCCAGGCCCGCACTCCCGGGCCGAGTCGGCCGTCGTGCTGCCCCTGGGCTGCCCACAGCAGGTGCCCGTCTCCGGCTGCGGCTTCCTCGACGTCGTCGAGACGTATGAGTTCTTCCATGGGTCCCTACCTATCAAGCGGTTTGATCATGTGCAGTGATCCAGCACTCACCCGGCCTGACCTGGGGTCGGCGGCAGCCGCCACTCGAAGGGCCATAGCTCGGCCGCCCAGGCGGGGTCGGCTGCGGCGGGGGTCGCGGGGGTGCGCAGCAGGGTGCGGTGACGGAGGAGTTCGCGGCGCTCGGCGGGGGTGAGCAGGCGCTCGTCCGGGCCGAGGTTGCCGTAGGCGTTGGGGTCGAGGTCGGGGCGGCCGTCGATCGGGGCGTCCTCGGCGACGTTGAGCAGGTCGCCGTCGGCGGTGCGGTAGTCGAGACGGAAGTCGGTGCGCCACTGGGAGTTGCCGCCCCAGCCCTGGGAGAGATCCCGGGTGGGGCGGTGGGCGCGGCGGTGCGTCCAGAACAGCGGCCAGCGGTCGGCCACCCCGCGTTCCGCGTGCGCGGCGCCGGCCCGGACCCGTACGCCGGCGCGGCTGAACAGCAGCTCGCCGAGCATCAGGCCGGGGTGACGGACCTCGAGGATCTCGATGGGGGAGTCGCGGTCCTCGGCCTGCTCGACCTCGGTGATCTCGTGCAGGAACGGGTCGAAGGGGTGTTGTTCGGCGACCGGGGTCATGCCGAGGGTGGTGAAGAGGTGGAGGTGGGGTGGGAGTTGGGGGTCGAGGAGCAGGTAGTCGCTGACCCGGCTGAGGGCGTAGAGCTCCTGGAGGAGGTCCTTGTCCTCGGTCCACCAGTGGGTGTCAGGGGTGGCGGCGAGGTGGAGGCGGGCGCGGTAGTCGGCGGTGGCGGCCTGGTCGAGCCAGGGCGCGATGACCTCGTCGTAGGGGCCGTCGGTGTCGAGTAGCGCCTCGTACAGCGCGCGAGCGTTCACCCCGGCGATCCTGGCAGGTTTTGCCGAACGGTCAACCAAAATGAGGGTCGGCGCGGGTAACGTCCCTGGTCATGAGCTTGGTGGACGTGAAGGAGCAGGCAGCCCAACTTCCGGACGCGTGGCGATCGGTGGTGCTGGCGCAGGTCGGGACGGCGGCGGTGAAGGTGCTGCGGATGGACGGCCGGGAGCTGCCGGAGGAGGTGCACGGGACGGCGGAGGTGTTGGTGGTCGCCGACGGCGTCCTGGAGCTGGAGTTGGGTGGCGAGGAGCTGACGGTCGGCGCAGGGGAGCTGTGTCGAGTCCCGGCGGGCACCCGGCACGCGGTGCGCGCGGGCAGCCGGGGAACCCTGCTGATCGTGGAGGTCGGGGAGGAATGATGATGAGAGCGGTGCCTCGCCCGGGAAGGGCGAGGCACCGCGATCATGGGCGCTCAGAGGAGACCGAAGTCGAACTCCCCGGCGGAGATGGCCCTGATGAAGGCCTCATGTGCCGCCCGGTCGAAGGCCAGGGCCGGGCCGGAAGGGTCCTTGCTGTCACGGACGAGTGTGACCGGACCATTGTCGATCGCGAACTCGACGCAGTTCGTCGACTCGTTGCTATGGGATGACTTCTGCCAGATGGGCGTCATGTGAGCTTGTCTCTCTGTTCGATGATCAGGGCGAGGGAGTCGTCGAGGCCCAGAGCGTCTGCTCGAATGGCGTCGAACTTCGCCGTGTAGAGCGCCACAGCGGCAGCATCTTCGACCCAGAGGTCGTTCAACGCTCCTTCTACGAGGACGACATCGAGATCCTGCCGCTGCGGAAATCCGAGGATGGAGAAGGCGCCGCCCATGCCGTGATGCGCAGGCGCGCCGATGGGCATCACCTGGATGTTGATGTTGGGCTGACTGGCGCGGTCGGCGATCCTCGAAAGTTGCTCCGCCATGACCTTCGGTCCGCCGACTCCGGACCGGATCGCCGCCTCGTGGATCACTGCCCAGAGCGTGAGTGGTTCTGCCCTGGTCAGCGCACTCTGGCGTGCCATGCGGACGTCGACGAGCGCCTCGACATTGACTCCGGGGCGAAGAGTGAGCTTCTTGATGATCTCGCGCGCGTAGGCGGGCGTCTGGAGAAGGCCGGGAATGAAGAAGCCCTCGTAGGACCGCATGGATGCGGCGCTTGCCTCCAGCGAGATGAGATTGCCGAGCGGCTCGCCGATGTCAGCGCTGTAGCTCTGCCACCAGGTCCCGCGCTGTGATCCACGTTTGGCCAGCTCCACGAGGGCGGAGATCAGCTCGTGGTCCTCGCACTTGTACAGCGCGAGGAGTCGCTTGACGTCATCGACCTTGGTGGCGCCACGGCCATTCTCGATGCGGGACAGCTTCGGCTGGCTCATGCCGCCCAGGGCTTCGGCGACTTCCTCGTGCGAGAGGCCGGCTTCCTCTCTCCTGCGGCGCAGTTCGGCTCCGAGTTGCCTCCGTCGAACCGTTGGACCTGTTGTTCCGGCCATCCCCGCCCTCTCTGAGCCTCGCGGATCAGTCTGCCTTCCCGGCGGTCAGATTCGCCACCGGCAACTACCACTGTAGGAGCCTGGGTTGGCGTTCGATTTGGATATATCCAAAGTTCTGAGACGAGTTGCCAAGAGCAAGCCTTTGGCTCCATGCTGAGCGTGACAAGCTGCACACAGACGGCAATCGCCAGGTGTCTCGCTGTGCTCTCGCATCACGATCACGCTCCGAGCGGTCTCTTCTGATTGACCATCAACCGCTCGGAGGTATCTCTCGACTCCCACGGAGGTATCTTCGTGTTCTCCCTCGAACTCCCCCCTGACTGGTCGGCCCCGCGCGAGGAGTTGCGCGAGGCCACCTCGCGCGCCGGGTGGAAGCCCGGCCTGGTCGCCGACGCCGAGCTCGCGCTCCTCGAACTCTTCGTCAACGCCTGGCGCCACGGCGGCAGTGCGGCGCCCATCGTGGTGGTCCTCATCATCGGGGAGGTGCTCCGCGTCTCGGTCAGTGACGGGAGCCCCGTCCTCCCCTCCCCGCGCGAGGACTCCGACCCGTTCGCCGTCTCCGGCAGGGGCCTGCACCTCGTTCGCTCGCTCACCCACCGTTTCGGCACGGAGCCCCGCAAGACCGGCAAGTCCGTCTGGTTCGAGTGCGCCCTGAAAGCGCCTGGTTGTATCCCCGGCATAGCCGGGAGGAATTCGGAGGTTATTCCTGGGTTCAATGGCTTACCTGGCGTCGAAAGACTAAGGGGACCGTAGCATGCCAGTGAAGCGGTGACCGGGTCCAGATATCAGGGACGGTGCGCCGCGAGACCCGCGCGATACGGCGAAAGCTGAATTGCCTGAACCCCAATCTCCAGTCGATTCAAAGGTAGATCCGCCGGAAAGGTATCCGAAACCGGCGCCACTCCCTGCACCAGGTCCTTCGAACGCCGATGCAACTCCGGGGAGCGGGACGATGTCCAGC
>NZ_JBEZXE010000016.1:0-127588 GCF_040637885.1 Kitasatospora sp. NPDC028055
CCTGAGCAGCAAGATCCATGCGGCCGTCGACGCCTCGGGCCTGCCACTGGCGTTCGTGCTGACCCCTGGCCAGGCGGCGGACTGCCGCCAGTTCCAGGCCGTGTTGGAGAAGGTCCGGGTGCGCGGCCCGGTCGGCCAGCCGCGCACCCGGCCGAACGCCGTCGCGGCCGATAGGGCGTACTCGTCGAAGGCCAACCGTGCCTACCTGCGCAGACGCGGGATCACCGCGGTGATCCCGGAGAAGGCGGACCAGACGGCCAACCGCAGACGCAAGGGCTCCGCGGGCGGCCGGCCGGTCACCTTCGATCCCGACCGCTACAAGCGGCGCAACCACGTCGAACGGTGCTTCCAGAAGATCAGGACATGGCGCGGCCTGGCCACCCGGTACGACAAGAGCCCGGAAAGCTACACAGCAGGACTGCACCTCCGCGGATCGATCATGTGGCTGAAGTCCCTGACCGCAACCACATGATCCGAACTTCAAACGGCTCCTAGCAGGCTGGACCCCTACAAGCCCTACCTGGAACGACGGTTCGACGTCTACGACACCTCGCCGCTGCGTCGTACCTGCGACGCGCTCCGGGCTCTGGAGGGGCCGATCGCGATCCCGGGCGCGGTCCCCGGTCTGATCTCGGAGGTGTATGACGCGGCCCGGGAGCCGGGCCGGATGGACTCCGACGACGCGCGGCGCCTGGCGAGGGAGCAGGCCCAGGCCTCGGCTGCGGACTTGGTGACGGTCCCTTCGCCGGAGCGGGTCACGGACCTGTACCCGATGGCCTCCGCCCTGGACCCGGAGCTCGCCGTGACCCGCCTGGGGGGCGAGTCCACGCGCATCCTGCCCGTCTGGCCTACCGCCGACGGCGACGACTGGACCTTCGTCACCGCCGACGGCCCGGCCAAACTGCCCCGCCACCCGGGCAAGGACGACACCCGCGCCCTCATCCTCTCCACGTCCAGGTCCGCTCGACCTGGCTCACCGGTGCTGGAGTGGGCACTCACCCGTCGGCCTCGTGGCAGGACATCCTGGCGCTCCGCGACGTCGTTCTGATCCTCCACGACCCGCGGACCGGCCGCTGGCACGCCCCCGACGACAGGACGGTCCGCCTGGACCCCGTCGACGGCATCATCCGGGAGTGACGTCGTACTGGAGTAGAGGCCGGGCTGGCCCCGGTCGGTTCAGGGCGACCTCCTCCGGTCGGCGGTGCGGGCCCTGGCCCGGCGGAGCGTCGCCACGGTGCAGCCCACGATGCAGGCACTCAGGAAGCCGAACAGAGCGCCCCCCAGCACGCTTCCACCAGGGACGGACACGGCCGTGGCGAAGACCCACCACGCCGCGCCCACGATCAGGGCGGCCCGGTCCTTCTTCAGCAGGAGGAGGACCGACCGCTCGGAATGTCTGCGCAGGGCCGCAGCTTCGGCGGTGGCCAAGGCCACGATGACGAGAAGGGGGAGGAACACGGACACGGGCGGATTCTCCTCACGGCTTGGGGTTCGGACCTTCGAGTGCGGTGGTCTGCGGTCGGGCTACCCGGTCCGCGCGGGTCTTGCTCACCGGCAGTAGCCGCCCGCGTAGTGGTCCGGGTACACGGCAGGGAGCTTGATCTTCAAGCACCTGCCGCGGTCGTAGGCAGCGGCCGCCCGCGCGGTGATCGCGGCCATGGTGATGCCGACCACCGTGGTGATGCCGCCGGGGATGGCCGCGATCGCGGTGGCGCCGAGTCCGCCTCCGAGGGCGATGCCGCGCGTCTCTCCGCGGTCGAAGTAGATCGTGCCGGTCACTATCCCCCAGGTGACCTTCGGATCGGCCACGACGGGGAAGGCCGTGTCCTTCGTGGTCTCCACGGTCTGGACGAGGTTGTCGCCTTCCAGCCGGTAGCCGGTGGCCACGGGGTTGCCCCTTGCGTCCTTGGCCCATGGCGCGTCGATCCGGCCGACGGCCACGGCGATGCCGTCGTCGACCGGGCGGACCAGGTCGTAGCCGCCCGTGTCGTTGGCGACGGCTTCGGTGCCTGCCGGAAGGTCGAGCTCGTAGCGCTGCTCGGTGGGGGCCTCGGTGTTCTTGAGGGTGGTGATGGCGCGGGCGCCGCCGTCGGTGGTGGCCTGGACGGCGATGTCGGTGGCCGGGGCGGCGTCGGGGTAGACGACCGTGCCGGCGCCGGCCTGGACGCCGGTGACGTCTCTGGTCTGCGGCAGGCCGAGCGCGACGGTGGTCCCGTCCGCTGCGGTCGCTTCCACGGCTCCGTCGGAGGTGTCGGGCACGGTGACGCTCACCCGGCCGGCCTCTCCGTCGGTGACTGCGGTGCCGCCGACGGTCGGGGCGAGTCCGTGGGTGCCGGTGGCACGCTCGACGACGGCCGCCGTGCGCTCGACCGCGGAGGGATCGCCGGTGGCCGAGGCGGCCGGAGCGATTCCCAGGACGAGCGAACCCGTGACGACGGCGGCGACGAGTCCGCTCGCGGTGCGCTGACGGTGGTTCATGGGTCTCCTTCGAGAGCGGGGTTGGGGCTACCGGACGCGGGGGCGGACCTCGGTCCATCCGTCCGGAAGTGATCATGGAGCGGAACTCTGCCATGCAGAGCGGATAGCGAGGAAGAGACATCTTCGACGCACGGGAAAAACGGGACCTAAGTCCCGGAAGAACTGACACGGCTCCACGTGGAGAAGCAACACCTAAGTCCCTCGAAGGGCGAGACTTTCGTCCTTACTTCGCAAGGCCCCGTCACCGGTCGAGCGACAGGAAACCTCGCCCGCAGGAGGCCCCTGACGTGCATAGACCCCACCTGAACTGGCCATATGCAATTCCGCTCCACGGACGGCTCCGCCGCATCCCCCGCTTCTCACAAGTCTCTCCTATGAGTCCACAAGCGAATGTGGCCTACGGGCCATTGGATTCGGTGGTAACTGTTTTTGCAGGAAGGATGAAAGTCCCGCCTTTCGAAAGACTTAGGTCCGTTAGCCACCGCGCGCGGAATCTCGCCTCCGCCGCGATCGCCGCCCTGACGGCGGGCGCCACACTCCTGGGCCCTGCGGGCGGACCGAGCGTGCGCCGGCACGGCTGGCCGAGGCGGTCGGCGTGCTCGTGGCGGGCACGGGGAGCAGACGAGAATCCTGATGCGCGAGTGGTGTCGGGTCGTCACCGGACTTCGCGAGTGCTGACCGAGGTGACCGTCGTGGCCGCCTGCTATCGCGAGGTACGGCCCGGTCGCGCGAGGCTGACAGTGGCATCTGAGTACGTGTACGGATACGGAGCACGCTTCGCCCGTCTAGCGTCCTGCCGGGGGTTGGGCTCCGGTATTCACTTTCGGGGAGGGGAAGCCCACGTGACTGCAAGCACCACGGGCAAGGCCGTGAGCAAGCCTGCGGATCTACGGGCGTCCGCGGGCATCGCAAAGACGCTGGGCCAGGAATTCGGCGCGCCCGTCCAGAACGCGGTGAACACCGGTGCCACCGTCGCCGGCCAGTTGACCGGCTGGTCGGTCGCAGGCGGACGCGCACACGTGGGCACTGGCTGGTCCAAGGCGCTCGTCGATCTGCAGCAGCGCCTCGCGAGCACCGCAGCAGCCGCCACCCGTCATCCCTGACCAGCGACGCGAAGGTGCTGTCCCGACGTCCGGAGGCACCGCGCGATGACCAACACCAACCGCCCCGACCCGGACCCCGCCGTGCCCCGGCTGGAGCTGACCCCGTCCAGCAGCCCCGCACGGACCACGGCCTGGACGGGGACGAGCCCGACGACCAGGAGCACCGGCTGCTCGGCGCCGTCCGCCGCCGGGTCCGCCGCCGGGCGGCCGGGATGACCCCTGGAGAACATCCAGCAGACCCTGGAACAAGCCCAGTTCGAGGAACGGCTGCGCCGACCGGCACGCCGACGCCGGCCACGAGGCCGCCCACCAGGCCCGGCAGAGGTCCGACGCCGCCCACCGCCGCCTCGCCCGCACCGCCGCCCAGCTCCACGGAAAGTGAGCCAGAACCAGACTGACTCTGGCGCTGATCTTGTGATGGCCTGGGTCTGTCTTGACGATCACGGACGGGTCTGCCACTGGCCAGGGCTGCTGCGAGATGCTGAGCCTGTGCGCGTAGGTGGATCCCCTCAACTTGCCCTCCGGTCTGTCATCTGGATCGCTGCAGTGCTCACCGCTCCGTTGCTTCTCGTTGCCGGCGGACCGGCATATGACGGCTTCGTGCGCTATCTGAACCGCGAGGACGGACCAGGCCTTCTCTCCAAGGAGAGGGGCTGGGTTCATCCGGGGTACTGGGTGATCACGAATCGCCTCGTGCGCATGCTGACGTGGCCGACACGCCGAGGCGGCCTCTTCAGGCCCTGGTAGCTCGCGCTGATCGCAAGATCAGTTCCTCAGGAGGACGCGTTTGCGGAGGAAGTCGAGGTTGGCTCGTCCGAATCCTTGCCTTTTGGGCAGTTTCGCCCGTGTCCCCCGTCCCTCGACCTGACCGGAGCTCCAGGAGGTGGAGAGCCCGGCGGTGACGGCGTCGATGTCGCGGCTCAGTCCGTTGATCAGGGAGTGCAGGGCGGGCAGGTCGTCGGCAAGGACGCGCTCCATCCAGCAGGGTCGGCACAGGCCGCTTCGACAGGATCCTCGTCGACGAGGTTCTCGTTCATCTCTCGAACCAGCTGCCACCGGGCTGCTATCGGATCCTCAGACGGCACCTGGGATGCACTGCCGTCGTTCATCCCCGGAGATCAGCGGACCGGCGGCGAGCAGGTTCTCCAGCCTCCCCGGTCCTGTCACCTCAACGATCGGCAGCAGCCTCGCGGTGGCCGGGAGGCGGGGCACGTCGGACAGGTCCGCGTCCGTCACCACCGGCACGAGCCCCCGGCCGAGCAGGGGCGGGACGCCACAACGGGAGCAGCCGCAGCGGCGGCGAACCTCCCAGGACGGTGCCGGCTCCGGAGGCGGTCCGAACCGCCTGACGCCCAGTCGGCCGCCCGGGACGACGGATACCGAACAGACCGCGTCGGTCGGGCACGGAGGGGCCGGGATCCGCCCGGCAGGAGGTGCCTGAACGGCTGGCGGCGCCGGCGGTGGCCGTGGCGGTGGCGCCGGCGGTGGCGGATCATCGGCCGTGCCCCCCAGGAGGACGGTCACGGCGCAGCCGATGACCACCGGTACCGCCCAGGCGATCACCGCGCCGCGTTGCCATCGCTTCACCTCAGCCCCTGGCCCCGCCGTGGCATCATCCTCTGTATCCAGCGCGCCCGCCCGGGGCAGCGGGCGCCGTTGGCCGCCGGGCTGCTTCGACGGGTCGCTGCACGGCCGTCTCCGGCAGGCAGGACCCGACCGCCAGATCCACGGGGATTCTCCCGGCAGTTCCGGGATTCCCGTTCTGCTTCCGGGACTGCAGGTCACACGTGCCGATCAGCAGTCCTGGACCGGACGGGGAGCGCAGGGCTCACCAGGAGCTGACGGACTCCCGGTCGTTGCGCCCGCTCGCAGAGCTGTCTCCTGGCAGCTTGACATCCATGGGGGCGTCAAGGCTCCCGAGGGCTACATGGCGGGGCTCCGGCTGGGCGGTGCCATCGTCCGGATGCGCGGCCTCGGCCCCGCCTCCTGATCACGACTCCGGACAGGCCCCCGGGAGCGTGGCAGCGGTGCGACCTTCGCGGGGCGGGAGGCTGTCGGGGATCCGGGGCATGAACGTACGCCTGCTAGCCGCCGGTACGCTCCCGGAGGTCGGCTCGGCGGGTGCCCGGGGGTCACGGGACTGTGACCGCGACGCCCGGTAGGACCAGGCGGACGTCGATGTCGGGGGCGATCCGGGCGACGGCGTCGGCGTAGTGGCGGGGGTCCCGGTCGGCCTTGGTGATCACCTGGTCGCCGAGCCTGCCGCTGTGGAAGGCGTAGTGGTGCGGCACGGCCAGGGTGGGCCGGAGCACGGCGGTGAGTCCGGCGGCGTCCTCGGCGTTCATGACGACCTGGGCCAGGTTCATCGGTCGGATGCACAGGCCGTTGATCGGCAGGATCACCAGGTCGATGTGGCCGAATCGCTGCGGGATGGCGTCCAGTTCGGGGACGCGCAGTGAGTCGCCGCCGAAGAAGACGGTGCGGCCGTCGGCCTGGAGCACGAAGGTGACCTCGTGGACGCCGTGAGCGCCCGGAGTGGCCGTCACGGTGAGGCCGGCGACCGTAGTGGGCTCCCAGGCCTCGACGGTGCGCACGTCGCGGAAGCCCTTCTCGCGCGCGAGGGTGGCGACGGTCCCCGGTCCGATCAGGGGTGTGGCCGGGTCGAAGCCGGCGTTGACGAGGGCGTCGAGGTCGCAGTGGTCGTAGTGCTCGTGGCTGACCACGAGCGCGTCGATCGGGCCCAGGGCGTCGGCGGTGGAGTGGAGCGGCTCGCCCGGGTAGTAGCTCGCGGTCTGGGTGAACCACGGGTCGGTGAGGATCCGGATGTTCCCGATCTCGATCAGCTGGCAGGCGTGAGCGATCCGGGTCACGGTCAGGGGAGTGCGCATGCCGGGCTTCTCCCTTCCTGGGCGGAGGTCATCAGCGGCCGAGGTCGAGCAGCGCGCCGAGCAGTTCCTCGGGCGTCTCGACCTGCGGCAGGTGTCCGGTGCGGGGGAGCACGGTGAACGTCGCCATCGGTATGGCCGCGGCGTAGGCACGGCCGTAGGCGGGGGTGACGATGCGATCACTCTCGCCCCACAGCACGTGGACCGGCAGGTGCAGCTCGCCGAGCCGTCCGGCGAGCGTCGGGTCGGACATGGTGGGACCGGTGTAGCCGATCAACGCGCGCACGTCCGGACTCGGGCCGGTGCCGGTGCCGGTGCCGCCGGCGTTCGGCGCCACCGGTGCCTTGCTCGGGTCGTGGAAGGAGTGGGCCTTGAGCTGCGCCGGGGTCAGGCCGGTCACGTCGGTCGGCGGTTCACCCTCGACCTCGATGCCGATGCCGTCGATGATGACCGCGCCGCTGACGCGGGGGCTGCGCAGCAGGGCGATCTCGGCGGCCAGCCAGCCCCCGAAGGAGTTGCCGACCAACGTCACGTCCTGCAGGTCGAGTTGGTCCAGCAGTGCGACGTACGCGCGGGCCAGTGCGGGGACGTGGCTCAGCGTGTCGGCCTTCGGCGTGCCGCCGAAGCCGGGGTGGGTGGGCAGCAGGACGCGGGAATGGGTCCGCTCGGCGAGCAGGTCGGCGAAGCCCGCCATGGTCGCCACCCCGCCTCCGCCGTGCAGGAGCAGGAACGGCCGGGTGCGGTCGCGGTCCTGGAGCGTGATCTCGACCGGGCCGTCGGATTCGACGTGGAGGGTACGGGTGCGGGTGGGCCGGAGGGTGCCGACCGGTACGGGTGTGCTCATCGTTCCATCTCTCTTCCAGAGGTGCCGGGGCCGGCAGCTTGCGTATATAAGGAACCTTAGTTCAGGTTCCTTATATACGCAAGCTGATTCTCCTTGGGTTACGATCTCCCCCATGAAGCACCGCCCCGCAGAGGTCGCCCTGGCCGTCAAGCGCCTTCAGTACCGTCACCACCGCGCGTTCAGCCGCGCCCTGGCGCCGCTCGGACTCTCACTCGTACAGTGGGACACCCTTCGCCACCTGCACCAGCAGCCGGACGCCTCCCTGCACGACCTGGCGGTGCTGACCTTCCAGACAGACCAGTCCTTCGGCTCCCTCGCCGCCCGGATGGCCAGCCGCGGCCTGATCGAACGCGTCCCGGGGCCCGGGCGAGCGGTCAGACACCGGCTCACCCAGGAGGGCGAGCGCTTGCGCGCAGCAGGACAGGACGTGGCCGAAGCCGTCGTCGAGTCCTCGTTCAGCGCCCTCTCCCCCGCCCAGATCGACCAGCTCGGCGACCTGCTGGACGCCGCCCTCGGCCCCGACCCCATTGCGTAGCCGCGCCGCCGGCAGGGCCTGGCGGCCCTGGCTGCGTTCGCCGGGCGTGAGGGACACGTGCTGGTCCGCCGAGCAGCGAACGGGGCAGGACGGGACGCACCCCCGTCAGGCGGCCCCCGCCCGTGGCTTCGGCCACGAGTTGTGGTTCTGACTCACCGTCCGTGCAGCCGTTACGGATGGAGGAGGAGGTCGCGTTCGTGCGCCCCGGGCTCTGGGGCTCCAAAGCCGCGAGGTGTTCCCGGCCCTCCGCGCGGATTCATGACAAGCAGGGAACACTGCTCCAGCTGCATGAGGCCGTAGAACGGTGCCGCGCCTGAACCGCCGATGTGTGTGAGGAACTGCCGGTAGGCACTGGGCAGGACGACGTCGTGTCGGGCTTCGAATGCAGCGGCGCGCGCCGGCTCGTGCCGGCCGCCGAGGCACTCGAGCTGCTCAACGCGCTCGCCGCGGCCGAGCCGGTCGTCCCCGCAGCTGGACCGGCCCGGCGACGGCGAGCCCACCCTCCGACTGGCCTCCCCGACGGCGAACCCCCAGACGCAGCTGGTCGCGGCACTGGCAAGGGCCGTGATCGACTTCCTGACCGGCCCGGACCGGACACAACTGCGTGCGTGCACGGCCCCTCGATGCATCCGCTACTCCATCAAGCCCCACGGACGGCAGGCGTGGTGCAGACCCTCCTGCGGAAACCGGGCCCGGGTCGCCCGCCACCACGGGCGCCCACGTGCGGACACAAGCGCACGACCTCGCACGCCGCCCCGTCGCGCGGTGCCCGAGAAGGTCTTCTCGGTCGAGGCAACCTTTCCGCGGGCAGCGACAACTGGGGGGTGTCCGCAAAGGCGGTCCGGTCATAGCCGACGGCTGAAAGAGAGCATCAACATGTTCCCTCGCCCATCCACGTCGATTCCGCGGCGGCGGCAGACGCATCGCAGCCGCCGCTTGTACCAGCGTCGGAGTTTCTGGGCAGCCGTCGGACTGGCGGTCGTGGGCGGCTCCGTGGTCGTGGTCGACACGGCCTCGGCGGGGACCGTGGACACCAACGCCTGGTACACGCTGGTCAACCGCAACACCGGCGAGGCACTGGACGCCCTCGACTACGCCGCCTACGACGGCTCGTCGCTCGGGCAGTGGAACCGTACCGGCGGGACCAACCAGCAGTGGAAGTTCATCGACGCGGGTGACGGCAACTACCGGCTGCAGAACCGGAACTCCGGCAAGGTGCTGGACGACTACGGCTGGTCGAGGACCGAAGGCTCCAAGCTGGTCCAGTGGCGTGACCTGAACGGCGCCAACCAGCAGTTCCACCTGGAGAAGTCCTCGGACGGCTACGTGCGTCTGATCAACCGCTTCAGCAACATGGCCGTCGAGGTCCCGCTCGGCTCCAAGGCCAACGGGGGCCAGCTCGCCCAGTACCACGACTGGAACGGCGCCAACCAGCAGTGGCAGCTCGTCCCGGCCGGCAGCACCGGCGGTACCGGCAACACCGGCGGTACCGGGAACACGGGCGGCTCCGGCAGCACGCCCTCCACCCCCACCACCCCCGCCAAGCCGACCGGCAGCGCGCCGGCGAGCCAGACCCCGAGCACCCGCCCCGCCTCGGCGCCGCCGGCGCCCCCGGCCACCGGCGGCGCCAGCCCCGCGAAGAGCCTCATGGGCAGCAGCACGGTGCTCCTCGGCGGCCTGATGGATGACTCCACGGCGAACGCCGCGCCGTTCGACGTGCGGTACGCCTACATCCACAGCCAGCCCGCGCCCTCGTCCGACGCCTACACCGCCTCGCGCTGCAAGTCCGAGTGGTCGGGCTGGTGGGGCTGCTGGACCGGCGACACCACGGCGCCCGGCACCCAGATAGCCGTGAACAACGACCGCGCGTCCAAGGCGACGTACCAGGGCAAGCCGCGCCCGCAGAAGTACCTCTTCACCTGGTACTCGCTGCGCGACCTCGGAGACATGGCGGGCCAGGGCGACGGTCCCGGCGAGGTCCAGGCCATCAACCGGGCCGACCTGCTCACCAAGTACCTGAACGACTACCGCTTCTTCCTCCAGAAGGTCGGCACCGCGCAGGACATGGTCGACATCGAGCCGGACTTCTGGGGCTACGTCCGCTCGCTCGGCAACCCGCACCAGGTCGCCGCACAGGTCAAGGCCGCGAACCCGACGGACTGCGGATCGCAGGAGAACAGCGCCGCCGGCCTGGCCCAGTGCCTGATCGCGATGAGCCACAAGTACGCGCCCAACATCGGCGTGGGACTGCACCTCACCTGCTGGGACTGGCAGCAGAACACCCCGCAGTGCGTCAAGGACTACGCGGACCTCGGGGCGAGGAACGCCGACTTCCTGGTCACCGACGTGACGGACCGCGACGCAGGCTGGTACGCACTGCCCGCCCACGGCAGCAAGGACACCTTCTGGAACGACCAGAAGGGCTTCGCCGCCCTCGCGTTCTACAAGACGATGGCCGAGTCGATGGGCAAGCCGGTGGTCCTGTGGCAGATCCCCCTGGGCAACACGGCGGGGAACAACACCCCCGGCCACTACAAGGACGACAAGGTCGACTGGTTCTTCTCGCACATGGACCAGGTGGCGAACGCACACGTCGGCGCCCTCCTGTTCGGCGCCGGCTGGTCGGAACAGACCACACCCGAGACCGACGGCGGCAACCTGATCAGCAAGACGACCGCCAACCACAACGCGGGCGGCACCCCGCTCAAGTAGCCAGTCCCCGCACCGGACACCGAGCCCCAGGCCCCCTGCCTGGGGCTCGGCCACCTTACGGGTCTCCGGCCCGTGCTTCGACCGGGGGCGCAGGCCGGCCCGGACCTCCTCCCGGCCGGCGGGCGCTGACTGCGCAAGCTGGACCTCGGCTGGATGATCACGGGCCCTCAGGAGTCCGAGTCGACCTCCATGGCGTCGGCGTCCGCGCCGACCTTCGTGCCTTCGCGGTCCGTTTCGGAGTCGCTGTTCTGGTCCCAGGTGAGCTCGCCCTGCTGGGTGAAGGTGATGTAGGTGCCGCCGGCTGCCTCGACCAGTTCGTGCAGGTACTTGGCGTAGTCCTTGACGCTCTCCTTCTCGTAGTCCTCCATGCCCTTGTTGGCCGCCTTGCTCGGCCAGAGCGGGCCCGGGTAGACCTCGACGTCGCCGTCCCGGACGGGGGTGGCGTAGATCTGGCTGTAGCAGACGACGCAGGGGCGCTTGACGCCGACCGTCTTCGCCGGGTCGAAGCCCTCGAGTTTCTGCAGCCGCCGTTCGGCGTGGAGGCCGTCGTCGTCGGCGGAGACGTCCTCGGGCACCTTGACCGCCATGCTCGCGATCTCGGCGTAGTCCCCGCTCTCGGTCTCGCCCTCGGCCACCCGGTCCGACAGCTTGCCGGTGTGGCGGGCGAAGCGGTCCTGGGCCTGCGCGTCGGGCTCTCCGAAGTGCTCGACCAGGGCCTTCGCGAACGCCTTGCCCGTGCCGTGCTGCCCCGCGAGTTCCCTCAGCTTCGCGTTGTGCACGTTGCGGTTGGCGGAGATGTACAGGTCGGTGCCGATCGCGCTCACCTGCACCTCCTCGGCGGCCGAGGAGGTGACGCTCCCGAGGTACTCCTTGGCGAGGGTCGAGATCCAGCGCATGCTCTGGGTGGTCCGGGCGGCGGCGAAGTCCTTCGGCGGACGGGTGTTCCCCGAGCCCTTGTAGATCTTCTCCGTGGCGTTCAGGCCCCCGGTCCGGTTCTCCTCCGGCGCCTTCGTCAGGTGCAGAGTGCGGTTCTGGGCACCGCCGTGCGCCGTCCAGCCCCAGGTCTGGACCAGTTCCTTGATCAGCTCGTCCTTCGCCTTGGACGCGCTGCCCTTCTTCCTGCCGCCGGTCTTCACCTTCGGCGCCTTCGGCATCCGCTGGACGGACGCCGTACGGGCCGTCGCCAGCCGCGCCGAGGCCCGCTGGACCACCCCGTCCGCACCGGCGTGTGTGGCCGGCCGGGGCGCGCTCATGACGCGCCGCGCGTTCGCCTCCGCCTCCCGTTCGAAGCGGTCCGACGGGTCCGACAGCCGCAGCCCCGAGCCGTTGTCGGTGCCGGAGACCGGCCCCTGCCGCTGCTGGATCACATGGGTCAGCTCGTGCGCCAGCGTCTCCTTGTCCCGGCCGCCTTCCCCGAGGACGACGTGACTGCCCGACGTGTACGCGCGGGCGCCGATCTCCGACGCGGAGTCCTGGGCCGAACGGTCGTCGTGGATACGGACGTCGGAGAAGTCGGCGTCGAGCCGTGACTCCATGTCCGCGCGGGTGGAACGGTCCAGCGGACGGCCCGCGCCACGCAGGACGTCGTGCACCGAGGACCGCTGCACCGGGGCCTGTGCGCTCCCACCGTGGCCGCAACCGGCTCCGTACCGATGCTCCTGCTCCTCCTGGGCCACACCCGCGCGCCGCATCCGCTCGACCACCGCCGCGTTCCCGATGCTTCTCTGCAGGCCGATGAGGCCCAACGCCGGACCGGCGCCCGGAGCCTTCGGCCTGCGTGTCGGGAGCCGCCCGTCGTGGAGGTCGTCCTTCCGGTTCTTGCCGTGCGCGTGCATGAACTCTCCTGTTGACCGGAAGTGATGTCCTGTCCCCTTCGTAAACGATCACCACCGCCGCGAACAAGGGCCGTCGGGGCAGACTCGGTTGACCGCAGAGGCAACGTTCGGCGGTCCTCCCGGGGCTGAAGCTCAGAGGCGTAGCGCCGGCCCCGAGCACTCTCCCGAGACGGACGGCAGCGCCCGGTGGACGCACCGCGGCGGAGGAGTCGAGCCGCCACCCCCGCCAGGCCGGCCATGCCCCCGCCAGCACCCGATCGCGAGCGCCGCCGCCCCCAGTCGCTGCCACCGCCCGAGCCGCCGACCGCCCCCTCCTCAAAGCCGTCGACCTGGTCGGCCGTCATCGCACTCCCCGGCATCTCGTGCTTTCTCAGCGCCAACCACGGTTGCACTGACCCCCGAGGCCGGCCTTCTCCCCGCACCGCATCACCGGCCGCAGCTGGCAGGCCCGCTTCGCTCCCGGCGTGCTCCTCCCCGACGCCTGGACCGTCTGGACCGCCTGGGACACCGGCGTCGACCGCCTCTGGGACGTGATCGAGGCCGCCTCCAGTCGGGGGCAGGACCAGGGCAGCCCCGGCCCCGAACGCTTCGGTCTCGCTGTCGCCGAGCACAGCCACCATGCCCGGCTCGACAACCCCTCCCGCACGCTGTGGACCAGGGCCTCGACGCAAGGCGGTGCACCAGAAGTCGGCCCCGCCGACTTCCTGGTCCTGTTCGTCCCCGCTCGATGATCAAACTTCGGGGAGGATCCTCTACGATCGCGATCACCAGTTTGCTGATCAACGGGGGACACCATCATGCGCAGATTCCTGGCCAAGTTCGCCGCGGTCGCCGCGGCGCCTCTGCTCGCCGCCACGCTCGGCACCGGCACCGCCCACGCCGATACCAGCTCCGTCTGGGGTGAGGTCCGGTTCGCGAACGGGTACTGCCTCGACGTCGCCGGCGCGAACTTCGTCTCCGGTGCCACGGTCCAGATCTGGGGGTGCAACGGCACCCAGGCTCAGCAGTGGTCGCTGTACCCGGCGGACGCCACCCACTTCCTGATCCAGGCGGCCACGAGCAACGATCACGTGCACACCCTGTGCGCGAACAACTGGGAGGGGGGCGACGTCACCGGCAACCACATGCGCCTCTACCCCTGCACCCAGGGCTCCGCGAACGACACCTGGTTCAACTGGGTCCACAAGGGCAACGGCAGGCAGATCCAGCCGAAGGTCGCCTCCGCCAACTGCCTCAACTCCTGGGGCGGCCTCTACCAGGGCGCCCAGGCCCGGCTGTACCCCTGCCTGGACAGTGCCGAGGAGAACGTCGTCTCCGCCCCGATCTTCCCGTCCTGATCCTTCCGTCCTGATCCTTCTGTCCTGATCCTTCTGTCCTGATCCTTCTGTCCTGATTCCCGCGCGCACGACGGCCCCGCACTCCCGACACCTGGAGTGCGGGGCTTCGCCGTTGTCAGCGGACCGGGCCCCTCCCCGCGCGGGCCCCTGTGGCCATCGCCTGCCGGATGAGGGCGGCGTGGTGGTGGACGGCGGCGGGGGGGGAGGCCGGTCGGCAGTGGCGGCGGCGGCGGTGACGAGCTTGCGGCCGAACGAGCTGACGGACATGGGGTTCTTCCTTCCGGATAGAGGTGGTTGCCGGGCTTGCTGGTCCGAGACTCCGCCGTGGGTCCGCAAGAACCGTGCAGAGCGGGCGTCGATCACCTGGAACCCGTCGGGGCGTGTCCGGGCTGCAAGGCGGCCGGGGTTCCTGCAGAGGACTTGCAGGGAACTTGTAGGCCCGGCCCGGCGGATGCGGCCGGCCCAGATGCTCCCGGGCCGCGGTTTTGTCGCTGGGGCGCTCCAGCGGTTCCTCGTCCATCCGGTCGCGGTCGCGCTTCAGCGGAGTGGTGTCGGTGAGCGCGCGGGCGAGCGCGTCGACCACGACCGTAGGCGTGCTGGGCGTCGCCATGGCCTGCCCAGTACGGCGGGTATCCCCCGGTATCGCGCGGGCCGACCTCGACGTACAGGTGGGGGGTGGTCCTCGGGCTGTCAGCGGCGGGCCCCGCCGCAGTACGGGGTAGGTGGGGCGGCCGGCGTTGCGCTCCCGCTGCGAGGCGACGGGTGAAGCGGGCTGCGTGCCCGGGCTGCCAGGGGCCGCAGCCCGTCCAGCGGCGCTGGGCTGGAGGGAAGTTCGGTCAGCTCGACGGCACTGATCACCACGGCGCCGATCCCCAGGTCGCTCAGTTCTCCGACGTCCCGGGTTGTCAACGGACACGCTGAGATCCTCGCGGGCGGACATTTCAGGTCCTTTCCGGCGGACATCTGATCTCCCGGCGTGGTGTGACAAGTAGTCACTCAATTGGGCTGGTCAACGTAGGGTGGGCGGGTGTCAGCTGATCTGGGAGACCGCCCGAAGCCCAAGCCCATCGAGGAATGCCGGGATGTCTATGACGTCCTTGAGCACGTGCGGCTGCGGCCTGCGATGTTCGTTCGCAACGGCTCGCTGGAGGAGCTGATGACGTTGCTCAACGGCTATGGCATCGCGTTGCATGTGCACGGCGTCGATGAGCACTCCGGCCTCAGCCCGACTGGTCCGTTCGCGCAGTGGCTGAGCCGGAATCACGGCTGGTCGATGGCGTGTGGTTGGGCCAGGGCGATCACGGACCACGCCGAGGACGTGCCGCCTCTGGAGGCGTTCTTCCGGTTGCTGGACGAGTGGCGGGCGAGCACCGCGGCTGAGCGGACCGCGGCGGCCGAGTCCTGACACGACGGACCACGTTGGCGCCATCATGGGGCAAGCGGGACGACGCCCTTGCCGGTGGTGGCCTGGGTGAGGCGGAGGCTGGAGCCCTCGGTCAGGATGATGGGCGTGGTGCAGAAGCCGGTCGACGGCCGCGGTGGCGAGCGTCTTGGGCATGATCGAGTCGAATCCTGACGGGTGAAGGTTCGAGGTCACGATCACCGAGCGGCGTTCGTAGGCGGCATCGATCACACGGTAGAACGCCTCGGCGGCGGTCTGGCCGCAGGGCAGCATGCCGATGTCGTCGACCACGATGAGGTCGCATCGGGTGATCTTGGCGACGGCCCGGGCGACCGAGTTGTCGACGGCGGCCCGTCCGAGGGTGGTGGTCAGCGACTCCAGGGTGAACCAGCAGACCTGCATGCCGACGTCGATGGCCTTGTGAGCGAGGGCCTCGGCGAAGTGGCTCTTGCCCGTGCCCGACGGCCCCGTGACAGCAAGATTCTCCGCCCGGCCGACCCATTCGAGGGTCATCAGGGCGTGTTGGGTGGGCAGCGGGATGGAGGAATCCTCCTCCTTCCAGGACTCGAACGTCTTGCCGGACGGCAGGTTGGCCTGCTTGCGGTGGTTGCGCCGGGTCGCCTCGTCGCGGCCCTTGATCTCGGCCTCCAGCAGGATCCTCAACACCTCGGCCGGGTCCCAGCGTTGGGCTCGGGCGGTGGCCAGCACGTCGGGGGCGGCCTTGCGGAGATAGGGGAAGCGCATTCGCTTCAGGACGCCCTCCAGCTCGGGCGGAATCGGCGGCGCGACGGGAGGCGGAGGGGTCGGCGTCGGCATCGCGACGGCGGGGACGGGCTCGGCGAACGTGGCTGTGGTCATACGAATGGTCCTTTCCGGAGGGGCCGCCGGGCGGCGGCCGGTAGTGTCCGGGGTGGTGGGGTCCGCGCGGTCGAACAGTGAGCGCGGACCCCCGTCCGGGGTCAGGAAGTCGTGCGGCCGAAGTCGGCCCAGGCGGAAGTGCCGGGCTGGGCCGAGTGGTTCTCGTCGCAGACGACGAGGTCGGAGGGGCGGGCGCCGGTGGCCCGGTGACGGACGATCGACATCAGGTCGTCGTCCGCGAAGCGTCCGGCCGTCGCGGCGAGTCCCAGGCAGATGTCGACCTCACCCGCGCCGACGAGGGCCGCGAGTTCGACGGCGGCGGCCATCTTCACGCGCATCCGCGTGGTGCCCGCGGCGGCGGCCTCCATCAGCCAGGACTTCGCGCCGGGGCCGAGCGCGAGGAACGTCTCCTCGGCCGGGCTGGCCGGCTTGGGGCGCGGGAGACGGGGCGAGCCGTCCATCTCCTGCGGGTGGCCGGGGTAGTGGGAGGGGTCGATGACGGGCCGTCCGGGCAGCGCGATGTGGTGGCGGGCGACCTCCAACAGGCCGGCCGGGCCCTGCAGCCACTCCGGGCGGTGCGGGAGCTGGGCGAGGTCGACCACGACGACGAGCTCGTCACCGTCGACACGCACCCAGGCCTCCTGGCCGACCAGACCGGCGGGGGTCGAGTAGCGCACCGAGCCGAAGCGCACCGTCTGGTCGGTGTTGATCGTGCGGCTCTCGCCCAGCGCGACCGTGTGCGGGGCGGTAGGCAGCGGGTGCAGCCGGCGGCGCTCGACGTCCAGGGCGGAGGCCGGGGTGCGGCCGGTCTCGCGATGGACACGGGTGTTGACCTGCTGGCAGAACAACGCGCAGGCTCCGCGCAGTTCGGCGAACGAGCCGTAGTCCGGCCGAAGGTTCGCGCCGGTGGGCACCAGGTCTGCCTTGGCGATGCGGACGGTGGCCTCCGACCCGCCCTTCGACTCGGGGTCGAACGGCATGCAGGTGTGGACCTGCATCCCGTAGTGCCGCCCGGCCGCGACGACTTGGGGATGGCGGACCGGGATGCCGGCGACCCGGTCGATCGTGACGGTCTTCTCGTTGTCCGTGAGTGCGTAGGTCGGTGCCCCGCCGATTGCCCGCAGTGTGGCGTCGATGCACGAGATCAGCGTCGGCAACGTCCGGTCCCAGACCGGGATCACCACCCGGAACCGGGACCAGGCCAGCCACGCGCAGAACAGCAGCGTCTGGCGCTGACCGCCGCCCCGGTCCCGGGACCTTCGGGCCGAAGCCCCAGTCGAACTGGAGCCACAGTCCGGGCTCGGTGATCCAGGGACGGTAGGTGCGGCGGTGGCCGGCGTTCCAGCGTTCCTTCGCCGCGGCGACCGCCCGGCGGGTCGTGCGCTCGTCGCCGGTGAACCCCAGGATCACCAGGCGTTCGTGCAGTTTGTCGGCCCGCACCCGGCCCTGCGAACGCTCCACCCACTCCTCGACCTTGGGCAGGAACGGGTCGATCAGCCTCGGTCGCCGGATCGGCTGGTCAACCGGTTGACCGCTGTCCCTCATCCGCGCGTACCGGCGAACGGTTTTTGGATCCACCCCCGCCAGTTGCGCCGCCGAATGCGCACATCCGGTGGCGTCGAGCGCCTCGAAGATTTCCATGATCACCCTGTCAGACTTCTTCACGATCCCTCCGGAGGGGACTGACTCGATGTCGGCAGCACCGAGCAAAACCCCGGAGGGATCACCAGTTCGGAACCGACACGAACGGCCCCAAGGACAGGGAGATCAGCTGTCCGCGGAGAGGGACCCGTCGTGACCGTCTACAAGGATCTTGAGCTGTCCGCTCACACGGGTGGCTGGTCCGAGCATCGCCCCGTCGATGGCGTACCTGAGCCGGTCCCGGGGTGGAGGTGCTGGGCGGCGAACGCGCCACGACAACTCGTACCAGCCCGCAACGGGCCGCGAGCCAGCCCGTCGACGGTCACGTAACGCCCCACCGCCTGCACCAACCTCCCCGCACACACGGACGAGCTGATCGTGCCGAGGAGTAGACGCGTGCTCCGCGCGGCCCTGCGCATCCCGGGGCTACACCAGCGGCAGGAGCGCCAGCGCCTCCTTCGCGTTGTACTCGGCGATCTCCTGCATGAACGCCCGGTGGGGGAAGTCCCCATCGAGGAGACGCAGCGGACCGGCCACCAGCGACAGGCGCATCGCGAGCATGTAGAGGTCGAGCCGCCGCGGATCGAGACCGGGCCGGGCCAGTGCGGCGTACCGCTCTCCGAAGCGGATCCGGAGGAACACGTGCTCCCACTCGACGTCGAAGTACATCAGCCCCTCGATGTCGATCAGGACGGGGCGCCCGTCGGCATCAACCAGGACGTGGTCGGGTCCGAGCTCTCCGTGGATCAGCCCGTAGGCGGTGCGAGGACCCACCCGATCGGCCAGTTCCTGCAGACGGTCGCGCAGTGCGGCGTCGGCCGCCGCGATGCGACCGTCGCGCCCGGCCGCCTCCTCAAGGTCCCGCAGGGCACGGTCGAGGACCCGTCGCTCGCACGAGACCTCGGACGCGGATCCGCCCCGCTCCAGCAGGTCCACCCTGCCGTAGCGCTCGCCCTGGTGTCGGTGCATCACCTCGAGCATCCCGGCGAGGTCGCCCAGGGTTCCCGCAGCGCGCGTCGGATCGGTTTCGAAGAGTGCTTCGAGCGTACCGCCGGAGACGTCCTCGACCACGGCGACGTCCGCCGGATAGTGGCGCCGGCTGTCATCCGCCAGGAGTACCTGCGGAACCCGTGCCCCGAGGCTGTCCAAGCTCCGCTGCGCGGCCAGGAACGGGACCAGTCCGGAGGCGGGCGCGAACGGGTCAGCCGGATCGGCCTCTCGCGCGCCTGGCCAGAAGTTCTCGGCATCGGCCCAGCTGTAGACGATCACACTCGCGGTGCGGGTTCCATCAAGGCGGACCCGGTACACCCCTTTCCTGCTCCCCCCACGCAACCGGTCCACCGCGACGACGTGGCATCCCGATCCGAGCGCGTCACGCACAAGCCCCGACAGGTCTTCGATCTCCGCGAATTGCCGCATCCGCGGAACCTACTGGAGGCGGCGCCGGGCGTGCCACGAGATATCCCCCTCACCTCCGACTGCCCCACCGCTCCCGGTGCCCCGGCTGCCTCCGCGATCAGCACCTCGGCCCGGGTGCTGCAGCCGTCCCCAGCCGTGGTTGGCCGCACCGATGCCGTCGACCGCGTGGACATGCGCGTAGTCGAGATCGCGGCTTGGCCGGGCGGCAGGTTGAACCCTGACTCGATCGTGATGGCGCGGTCGCCGGTCGCGTCCCCGTCGAGCCGGCCAGGCCGTCGTGGATCGGGGCGGCGATCGGGACGGTTGGCGGATTGTCGGGCGGCGGTCTGAGGTTGCCGCCAGTCTCGTGCCGTTCCCGCGCGGGAAAGCAGCAGAAGACCTTCGAGTACCCCGATGAGCTCAGGAACGCGCAACGGGCGCTGATGGCCGTGCAGGCCGAGCACCGCACGCTGCTGGCCACGCTGCCGTCGTGGAGCGGGGACCTGGAGGCCGCCCGGCAGGGGCTGGGCGAGGAACTGCGGGCCGAGTCCGCCCGTCCGGCGTCAGCATCGGGGAGAGCATGGACCGGACGATGCCTGGGACGCCCGGGAACACGGCGGCAGCCGCCCCCTCCTCCTGCGCGGCGCCCCCGTCCCGGCCCCCGTCCCGGTCTGCCGATCACGAAGCTCCCGAGTCCTGCCGAACACCGTTTCCCCCCAAGGCAATTCGACTACGCTCGCGAACCAAAATCGAACGAGGGGGGAGCGCCCATGCCCTACGAGGGTCAGGCTGACCGGGGATGCGCAGGTCACCACGGGTGACACCGCGACCGGGGGGTTCCCGGGCCGCTGTTCCTCGCCGAGGGGCTGGCGGGAACGGTCATGGGTTCAACCACGGAGGCCGGCCGTGCCGGCCAGGACCACCTCGCGGGCTTCGATCAGCAAGTCCGCGGCCACCGGTTCGACGCGTCGCCGCGAGCCTGATCGATGACCTCCGCCAGGACGTCGCCCGGCCGGGAGCGTTCGAGGCCGGAGCCGGCGCTCGGACGACCTACCGGGTGCGCTTCGACAACGGGTTCGTCCGGTCTTGAAGAAGGCCGGCTGACCCGGGCCTGAGTACCTCGCCCTCTCACCGCCATCGAGGAGATCCATGGCGCGACCGGAACCGGGTCCGCGAGCGAGCCCTGGCCATCGCGGCGACGGCGGACTGGGGCGCCGCTACACGCCCTGGCTGCGGGAGCAACGGGTCCGTCAGGCTCCAGGGGCACTATCACGACGCGGCCCGGGGCCACTTGGAATTCGCGGCCTACATCGACGAGGGGCTTGAGGCGCATCTGCGTCATTGCACCTTCTGGCTGGATCAGCGCCGCCCACCCCGCTGTGGGGAGGCCCTGCCAACGCTGTAGCCCGCACTTACAGCTCCGGCTGGTAGCGGCGTATCGTCCGGCTGCCCGCATCGGGCACAGAGCGGTCTACTTGCCCTGTCCCCCGCATCATCTGAGCGGCCCCGGCACGGGCGCCGTCGAGGTCGAGTTCCGCCATTTCGAGCTTCTGCCGGATTTCTTGGGGTCCCGCAAAAAGCTGCGGAGAGTCGTTCCTCGAGCTGCCGGTCGGCCGTCAGCAGTTCTTGGATCCACGCCGCAGCCTCGGTGGAGCCGGTCTGTCCGAGTTGCTGACCGAGTTGCTGACCGAGTTTGCGCCGGACCACGTCTCCGGGCTTGTCGCGCTCCTCGCCAGATTCCGCATTTCCGCCCGGGCGAGCAGGCGACCCCGCAGCCGACCCCGTCCGCCCGCCGAGGCCAGGGCCTCGCCCGCGCCCGCTGACGGCCGGACTCGTCCCGCGAAGTGGTGCCGCCGCCCGGGAGGACCGAGGGAACCGGCGCCGGGAAGTGCCTGCCGTAGGACGACGGAGGAGCCGGTCCGGACGAGTTGTCCAGGCCGACTCCCCTCGGTTCTGCTACTTACCGGCCGTCACGTACTCTCCGGCCGTCACGCGTCGAGCGACCCTGCCGTCAAAGCCAGGCACCGCTCTGCGCGGTGGCCACGATCGCGCCGTTCTTGTACGCAATGGCCTTGCCGCCCCACATGCCGGGGCCGTAGTTCGACGTCGCGGGCCAGGTGCGGTCGTCCGAGACCACGTCACTGCACTGGATGTCCATCGTGTAGACGTTGTTCCAGGAGTTGAGCTGGAGCCAGACGCAGATCCGGTCGTAGGCGCCGCCGCAGTTGTTGCCGCCGCCGTTGACCCACACCCGGCCGTCACTGTTGCGGTAGGGCTGGCCGGCGTAGAGGTCGCACGACTGCAGGCTGGACGCCGACCCGGACACGGCCGGTGCGGCGACGGCGGTGCCCGCCGAACCCAGGCCGGCGAGGGCCACGGCGGCCGCACCCGTGGCGGCGAGCTTCCGGAAACCGAACATGAACTTCTCCCCGTTGTTTGGCGGGAGCCACATGAGCCCCACGAATTGCCTCACTGATGCTGTGTCCCAGGAGTTCATGCGTCAATCAGCTTTAACAGCAGGTGAGTAGTCGATGAGTACGGGATCGGAATCGGAACCGCCTCTTCCTCATGACCAGCGGCCGTGAAGTCGGGCATCGTGCGGGCGCGAACATGCCAGAATCACCGCGTCCCGCGACGGTTTTCGGCAATGATCCGGCCAAGAAGCCGACTTCCGGACAATGGCTCGGCGGGATCCGGCTCCGCGACGGTTCAGAGGGCGGGCACGATCATCGCCGTGAACGGGACGGTGGCCGCCAGGCGCTCCGGGGTCGTCCGGTCGACCGCGGCGACGGAAGGTCAGGAGTTGGCCGGCACCTCCGGCCGAACGGGCTCGGTGCCGCGCGTGTCGCCCGTGTGGAGGACCGGGCCGGGGCCCGCCAGCACCGCCGACCGGATTCGGCAGAACAGCCCATTGCCTCCGTACACCGCGGCATCGTGATCCCCTGAGCCGTATTCACCGCTGGAGTCCACGGGTTCACGTTCCGGGGAGCTCGTTGCGGGATCGGAGGTTGAGTCTGCCGAGGGCTTTGGCGACGCGGTGGTCGACGGTGCGTGGTGACAGGTGCAGTGCGTGGGCGCGTCCAGGAGCGCCTGCCGGCCGTCCCGGGTGGTGCGCAGGGTCAGGTCGGCGGTGACCACGCCCACGTCGACGGTCTTGACGCCGCCGGGACCGGCGGTGGTACCGGTCGTGACGATCGGGTCCACGCCGGCGGGGTCGACGGCCCGGCCGGGGGTGGTCGTGATCCCGCCGGGCAGGTGTCGAGCAGCTGGCCGATCGCCGCCTCCTCCGCCTCGGTGACCGTCAGCGTGTAGAAGGCCTTCACGTCCGTCCAGACCTGGCGTAGTTGCACCAGGCCGACCGGGACGGCGGCTTCCACCGGTCAGGGGTCTGGTCGCCCTTGGACCGGCGCAGGTACGGGTGCACCCACTCCCGCGCCTGGGTCCACGTGAATAGCGTCCACCTGCTGAACGGCACCACCGGCGAGCAACAGGCCTCACCGAGATGCTCGACACCTGCGCGTACCGCCTGCTTCGGCATGGACCCGGTGGCGGGGAAGGTGGAGGCACTGCGCTCGAAGGCGAAGCGGCTGACAGCGCGCGGCTGGCCGGCCGGGTCGTCCCCCGGCCGGTTCACGCTCGCGAAGGGCGTGACCGGGCAAGGCGGCGGGTCATGAGGAGCGTCATCGACCAGTAGACCATCGCGGCCGTTGATCGGTTTGCCGCCGTCGAAGCCGCGGCGTCGGATCCGGCCACGGCGTCCGCCTCGATGGACCGGGAGTCGGTCACCGCGGCGCTCGCGTACCCCGTGGTCGCCGGCGTTCCCCAGGCTGGGCACCAAGCCGTCACACGCGAGAGCGACTGAAGTGGACCCTGCCTCCGCGATGCCGTAGAAGTGCGACAACAGGGCCTCCTGGACAGCCTGTTGACATAGACCCCCTTTCGAGCTGCCAAGAGGCCCTGCTTTAGCTCTTCGCGTACCCGAGCCGAGTACAGTCCGCCTGCCATGCGTCGTTCTGGAGATTTGTTCTGTGGTCCGGCGGCACGGGGTTGCCCATCGAGGCAGAAAGATCGTTCACCGACTGAAGACCGTACGCGACAGAGGTTATGGAGAGCGCCTCCTTGAGCTTGGCATCCACCGCTTGCCGGGACGCGGCGTCGAACGCCTTGGAGGTCGCATCGTCCTGATCCGACGTACCCTTCCCCTGGGGCTTCGCTGCGGTCAGCGCGGCATAGGCCGCCTCACACGCCGCCTGGTCTCCGGCGCTGATGTGGGCGGCGGTTGTGGTCGGCGTCGTCTGTCCGGCGTCTGTCGTCGCCGGGGGGCGGGCGTTGTGTCGGGTGAGCGCATAGACGCCGGTACCGCCGACGACCAGGACTGCTACGACGATGGGTATCAGGACTACTGGCTTCCGACTCGCGGGCGGCGGGTTCAGCTTGGCGGTCACGGGCGTGGTGCGCGGCGGCGTCAGCATCCGCAGGGCTGCGGCGGTGTCCGGGCGGGTCGTCGGGTCGCGGTCCAGCAGTGCCTTGACAAGGCCTGTCAGGCCCCCGGCGCGGGTCGGCTCCGGCAGCGGTTTGAAACTGATCGCCGCCATCGTCGCCGTGGGGGTATCCCTCCGGAACGGTGAGGTTCCCTCTACGGCCTCGAACAGTGTCGCCCCGAGTGACCACAGGTCGACGGCCGGGGTGTCCGGTGCGCCGTCGAAGCGTTCCGGCGCGAGGTACTCCAGGGTGCCGATAAACGAACCGGTGGCGGTGAGTCTCGTATCGGCGTGGTTCTTCGCGATACCGAAGTCCGCTAGCAGCACCGTGCCGTCGCGTGCCAGCAGCACGTTCGCCGGCTTGACGTCCCTGTGGATGATGCCGGCCGCGTGCGCCGCACCGAGCGCGGACAGCACCCCGGCGGCGATCCTGCCCACCTCGCCCGGGTGGAGGGCTCCGCGGACCTCCAACTCCTCGGCGAGGGAACGCCCGTCGACCAGGCGCATCACCATCCAGGGGACGCCGCCGTCCAGAACCGCATCGTGCACAGCCACGATATTCGGGTGGTTACGGAGGGCCGCGGCGTTCCTCGCTTCCGCCAGGGCACGCTTCACCGCCTCGTCGCCGTCGACCCGGACTTCTTTCACCGCGACGTCCAGATTCAGCGTCTCGTCACGGGCACGCCACACAGTCCCCATGCCGCCGGTGCCTAAGTGCTCGATCAGCCGGTACCTGCCCGCGATCAACCGTCCGTCCACAAACCGCCCCTGTCCTCCGTGTTGGACTACCGGTTGAACAGGGTAGTGGCCGGGGCGGGCAAAGTCTGATGATCTCGGATCGGTGCCGGTCAGTTGAGCGGTTGGCGGTTGTCAACGGCGGCGCCGGGTCGGGGATGCGCTCGTCCAAGGGCCCTGCCCCGGTGGGCAGCTCGTCCGCGAGCGCGATGGCGTGGGCGGCGTTCACCTCGACAGAGGGCACCCGCCCGGCGTCGAGCCCGAGGGCCCGGCAGCTCTCCGCGCCCGGACAGCTTGTCGGCGTAGACACCCTTCGAGCTCCAGTGTTCGGTGAGCCCGGCGGTCACGGCGCGAGGTCCTTGCGCAGACCGGTGGCGAAGCCGGTGTTTGCGGCGCGGCCCCTTCAGAGGGCGGCCGGGTGGCGGTCCAGGACGGCCGCGACGATGGCCATGAGCCGCTCCCCCGCGTGCTCGACGCTTCCGTTCTGGGCACTCACCTGGGCTCCTTCGAGGACGAAGGTGATCTCCGCGGCGGCCCCGTCCGGATCGGGCAGCCCGGCCCGGGTGCACAGGCCGTTGAGCCGGCGCAGCTGGCCGGCCTTGTGGGCTTCGATCAGCCGACGCGCCGGGTGGGTGCGGTCGGGCAGTTCCGCGATGGAGTTGATGAACGGGCAGCCCCGGTGGGAGATCCCGGGAAGTCCGTCGGCGATGAACCGGGCCATCCCCAGGATCTGCGCCCGGGGCTCGTCGGGGTGTGCGGCGGCCAGCTGGTCGAACGCGGCGGTGTAGTCGGCCGCGACGATGCGCAGCCACTCCTCGACCAGCGCGTCCTTGGTCGCGAAATGGCGGTACAGCGCCATCTTGGTGGTCCCGGCCCGGCTGGCGATCGCCTGGACGCCCACCGCCTTGATCCCCTCGCGGGAGAAGAGCTCCTCCGCCGCGTCGAGGATCCGCTCGCGGGGCGGCAGCGTGGCCACCCTGCTCTGCCTGCTGACTCTGTCCGTGCTCGCCATGCGGTCCCTCATCGGTCCGGTGGGGCGTTGTACCGCCCTGGCCCCGATGTTACGGTACCGAACAGTCCCAGGCGATACCGATTGGTCTCACGCGATACTGATCGGTATCGTCAGCCGGTACCGACTCCTGAACGGACGCCCATGAAGCTCTCCGAGTACGTGACCTACGACGCCGTCGGCCTGGCCGACCTGGTGGCTCGCGGCCAGGTGAGCGCCGCGGAACTCGCCTCGACCGCCCACCTGGCCTCCGACGCGGTGAATCCGCGGCTCAACGCCGTCATCGAGACCTGGCCGGCCGAGGACACGCCGGCTCCGGGCAGTACGCCGCTGGCAGGGGTGCCCTTCCTGATCAAGGACATTGCCGTCGCGATGGCCGGCAAGCGGGTGGAGCTGGGCAGCCGTATCGCCGTGGGAAACGTCGCCGCGGCCGACTCCTCGCTCATGGCACGCTTCCGTCGCGCCGGGCTGGTGACGCTCGGGCGCACGGCGACCCCCGAGTTCGCCTACAGCACCACCACCGAGGGCGTCCTGTACGGCGCCACCCGCAATCCCTGGGACCCGGCCCGAAGCCCCGGCGGCTCCAGCGGCGGCTCGGCGGCCGCCGTCGCCGCGGGCATCGTCCCGCTCGCGCACGCCACCGACGCCGCGGGCTCCATCCGCGTCCCCGCCGCCGCCAACGGCCTGTTCGGACTGAAGCCGACCCGCGGCCGGATATCCCTGGGCCCCGACGCGGACGAGGTCTTCAACGGGCTCGCCGTCCACGGCGCCCTCAGCCGCTCGGTCCGCGACAGCGCCGCGCTGCTGGACCTCGTCCACGGCCCCGAGGCCGGCGACCCCTATGCCGCCCAGCTCCCGGAGCGGCCGTATGCGCAGGAGGTCACCCGCTCCCCGGGCAGCCTGCGGATCGGCCTCCTGACACGGCCCTGGGGCGGTCGGGCCGTCGATGCCCCGGTCGTCGACGCCACCCTGCGCTCCGCACGACTCGCCGAGTCCCTGGGCCACCGGGTGGACGAGGTCCAGGTCGACCTCGGCGTCGGCTGGGAGGAGTTCCTCCTGGCCAACGCCCGCCTGTGGGCCACCAATCTGGTGACGTGGATCGACGGCTTCGCCGCGGCCTTCGGGCGGCCCGTCGACGCCACCACCGTCGAACCCGAGATGCTGGCCAGTTATGCCTACGGACGCGAGGTCACCGGGGCCGAGTTCGTCCACGCGCTCGCGATGCGCAACAGGGTCGCGCGCGCGATCGGCCGGTACTTCACCGGCTACGACGTGCTGCTCACCCCGACCCTGCCCGAACTTCCGGTCCTCCTGGGCACGTACGCCGAAGGCGCCGAGGGCGCAGACGGTCTCGGCTGGCTCCGGCAGCTCCTCCATCGCTCGCCCTTCACCGCCGCGTTCAATGTCGCCGGCACACCCGCCATGTCCGTCCCCCTGGAGAGCGATCCCTCCACCGGACTGCCCATCGGCATCCAGTTCGCCGCGGGATACGGACGCGAGGACGTCCTCTTCCGTCTCGCCGGACAGCTCGAACAGGCCGCTCCCTGGTCGCACCGGACCCCCGCGGTGTGGGCGGGCGGTCACCACGGCGCCTGACGCCCGCAGCCACGTGCGCCCGGTGAGGCAGTCGCTGACAGCGGCGGTGCTCTGGCCCGTCCCCGGGCGACGGCGCGTCCACCGCGGGTGGTCGGCGAGGAACGCGTCGAGGGCTGCTTCCGGGTGCGGCGCCGATCGATCTCGCGGCTCGGATGCCTCCCGCCGTCCACCATCGGCACCCGGGGGTCAGCATCGCGAGCGGTCGGTCCTGGCCGGCAGGGGCCGACGGGAACGGGTACGCCGCCGAGACAGCTCGGCGGCTACGGGCATTCCCGGCAGAAGCGTCCTTCGCGGCGATCGGGGCCGACAACGGCAGATCCCGCACACGCCCGACTACGTCGCCGGCTCGGCCGTGGCCGTCGCCGCACGCCAGGCGGCGATGATGACGGCCGCCTTGGTCTCGAAGTCCGGGTCGCGCCAGGCGCCCGGCATGCCGATCACCGCAGGAAGCTTGAAGTCGCCGTACTCCCGGTGGATGACCCGCACGACGTCCCCGGAATCGGGGCGGTTGCGGTTCTTCCCGACCTCGACGTTGGTGATGTCCGCCCAGGCGAACCGCTTGCGGGAGCCCAGCGCCCCGGTCCACCAGATCTCGTGCCCGTCGAAGCTCACGCTGCTGAAGGCGCCCCTCACCTGGAGGAGTCCACCGGTGATCAGGAGAGCGCCGAACGCCATGACGACGACGGCCCGGCCCTCTGTCGGGACGGACGAACCGCGGTGGAGAAGGTAGGCACCACCGGCCAGGAAGAGCGTCGAGAAGATCCACTGACGGCGTACCTGTGCCGGATGGAGACGGTGAGTCACGTGTTTCACCAGCGGATCTTGGCAGGTCGGGCGCATCTGAGGAAGCGTCACCTTCACGGCCCCCTGCCGTGGCCGAGGAGGCGGCCTCGGCGCGGACGAGGACCGCCGAGGCGTGCCGGCCCGTCACCCACCTCGGCGGCACCGGCGAGGAGCGGCACCGGCTGCGGGCGTTCACCCGAACGGCACCGCCCCGGCCGCGGCGACGCGCCACGGCGGACGGGGCCGCCAGGCCGGGCCGCAGCGGGAAGGCCTGACGGCCGACCGGGCCGACGGCCGGGGCTCACCTCGGGCATCCGTCCCCTACGGTGTCCGTGATCACCGCGCACGGACAGCCGGCGCGGTGCGTCAGACCGGGGGATCGACCATGCACTTCAGCCTGCTCGGCCCGCTCCTCGTCCGTATCGGTGACCGGGAGCGGGCGGTCGGCGGCGCCAAGGTCCGCACGCTGCTCGCCGTGCTCCTGCTGGAGCCCGGCCGGCCCGTCCCGGTGGACCGGCTCAGGACCGCCCTGTGGGGCGACGACCCGCCGGCCTCCGCGAACGCCTCGCTGCACAACATGCAGGCCCGCCTGCGCGCGCAGCTGGGCGACGAGCACGGCGAACGCCTGCGCTCCACCCCGCTCGGCTACCTCCTGGAGGTCGCCGGGGGCGAGTTGGACGTCCAGGTCTTCGGCCTCGGTGTCCAGCGCGCCCGCGAGGCGCTGCTGCGGGGGGACTGGGACGCCGTACGGGAGGAGTCTGCGGGGGCCCTCGCCCTGTGGCGCGGCGTGCCGCTGGCCGAGTCCCCGGACCTCCCCGAGGCGCAGATCCCGCGCCGCCGGTGGCAGGAGGCCCGTCTGGAGGCCCTGGAGTGGCGCATCGAGGCGGAGCTGCGCCTCGGTCACGTCCGGGGACTGGTGCCCGAACTGACCGGGCTGACGGACGAGCACCCGCTGCACGAAGATCCCACGAACTCCACGGTGTAACGGGATTGGCCGGCGACGAGGTTTCACAGCGGGGCCCGGTAGGACGAGCCGGTGGCGCTGCCGGCGCCCGCGGTGATCGAGTCGCCGAGCGGCATCACACGCAGCGAGGGTACGGCGACGGCGGCGGGCGCGGCGGCAGCCGGCGCGGCGGCGTGCGCCGCCGGTGCGGCGGCAGCCGGCGCGGCGGCGTGCGCCGCCGGTGCGGCGGCCGCGGCGAGCAGGGTGCTCAGGCCGAGGGCCAGGATGCGTTTCAAGTTCTCCCCATGACGTGCGGTCGTTCGTTCTCGGAGGGGGGCTCCGGTTGACGGACCGGAGCCCCCTCAGGCGCCGGTGACGGGTGGCCGGCACCGGTCACGGGTGTCAGGCGCCGGTGGCGACCTGCCCGAGGTTGGTCCAGTTGCTGCCGCCGTCGTAGCGGTAGACGTTGACCGAGCCGTCCGGGTTGACGGCGATGTAGTCGGGCAGCCCGTCACCGTCGAAGTCGGCGAAGCGCACGCGGTTGGGGTCCGCGGTGATGCCGCTGGCGACCTGGACGGGCGAACCCCAGTCGCCGCGGCCGTCGCCGCCGTTGTTCTGCCACACCGTGACGGCACCGGTGGCACCGATGGTGACGTAGTCGTCCTTGCCCCGGCCCCAAAAGTCCGCCCACTTCACGCGGCCGTTGCCGGCCTCGGTGCCATGTGGTGGTCCCAGTGCGTCCTGATCATGCGCCACTGGGCGTCATCGCCCTGGAAACCGGGCCTGCAGACGGGGGCGCCCTGCGCGACCTTCAGGTAGCAGCCCTTGGGGCTGGAGATGGTCGTCCAGGCACCGGTCGCGTCGAGCTCCATCCAGGCGAGCCCGTAGTCGTGGCTGCCACAGCCCACGGTCAGGACCTTGGACCCGTCCGTCGCCAGGCAGGAACCGCCGTAGTACATGGAGCCGTCGACGATGTTGTTCTGGTACCCGGTGACGAAGTACTGGTTGTCGTTACTGCCGCAGGGCTGGAGTGCGACGGGTCACGCACCCGTGTCGGTGGTCCCCACCAGACACAGCCCGGTCGCCTTGTTCTGGATCTGGAACGCCAAGGGGTGCACGTCGGCCGACGCCTGGCCTGCGGAGAACGACACGCCGGCCACCAGCATGGCGACGACGGTCAGGCCGGCTCTGATCCGGCGGAATCGGGGAACTCTGATCTTCACGCGTCCTGCCTCCGGCGTTGGGTGCGCGTGACCGGCCCGGCTTCACCGCCGGGCCGTTCACGCGATGACCCCACGAGGCTGGCAGGGCGCTCCAACAGCGGCCCAACAGCCGGCCAACCGTCCACCGTTGCGGGAAGGACGGTGACACCGCTCGACGGCGACCGGGTCGCGTTGTTCGTCCGCCCCGCACGCGCCGCCCGGACCGCACCCGACGGCGCCTTCGCCGTCCTCGGACTCCCGCGCCCGCGCCCGCGCTTCCCGGTCGGAGCGCTAGCCGATCGCGATGACGGGACGGTCCGCGGGGTCGATCCAGTGCAGCGTCCGGGTCAGGAAGGCGGCGGGGACAGCGACGCAGCCGGCGGTGGCGTCGGCCCGGGGGCCGAGGTCATGGAGGAAGATCCCGGCGCCCCGGCCCTTGACGACGGGAGAGGTGTTGAAGTCGATCACCAGGGCGTTGTCGTACTGGACGGGGTAGTTGATGAGGTGTTCGCTGCCCAGGGGGCCTTGCTCGGTGAGGTGGAAGCCGCCCTGGGTGTCGGTGCGCATGCGGTTGTAGTGGGCGGAGGAGGGGTCCTGGACCCACCAGTCGTGGGTGGTGACGTGGTGGTAGGGCAGTTTCGTGCCCGGGTCCGGGGAGATGCCGAAGGCCTGGGTGATGGTGTACGTGCCGGTCGGCGTGGTGCCGGTTCCCTGGACACGGGTGGGGCCGTCGTGGACACCGCCGGACCCGATGCGTGCGTCGGTGGTGGAGTCGAGGGCCTGCCAGAGGCCGTCCTGTCGGCTCCAGAGGGTCACGGTGGCGCGGGTGCCGTCGGCCTTGACCGTGATCACCTGGTCGGCCGGGCCGGCTGTCACCGGTACGGGGAACGGGCCGTCGCCGGTCGATGCCTTCGGGGTGGGGCTCGCGCCGGTTGCCGTGACGGCGACGCCGAGTGCGAGGGCCACGCTCGCACAGCGGTGTGCCGAGCCGCGGCGGTGGGAGGACGGTGTCCGGGAGACGGCCATGGACGGGTGCTTTCTGGTACGGAGGACACGGGCAAGGTGACGCGGGGCCGTAGTGGGCGGCGCCCCACGTTCCACCACCTGCTATCGGGCGGTGCTGCGATCGGCCGCCCCGCGCCGGGGACGGTCGACCACGCCAGGGGCCATGATCGCCTTGCCGGGGTGGCCGTGCCGGTACCGACACCGCCGAGCCTTGTGGACACGGATCGGGGCGGCTCGGTGCGGGCCACGACGAACTCAGCCCACGACGCGGTGGGTCCGGCCGCGTCCGCGAGGGGGCGGTGGCGGCGGTCACGGGCACCGCCTCGGCCCGGAACCGGGAGGCTGCCGGTTCCGGGCCGAGGAGGGCGGGGCGGGCTACCGGGCGGCCTGTGCCTCGGCCTCACGCTTGAGGTTGGTGACCCAGTTGTGGAGGGAGGTGTCGAGGGCGGCCTGGAGCACGGCTTGGTTGGCGGTGACCGGCTCGCCTGTCCACGACTCCTCGGTGTGGACGAGGACGCCGTCGCGGGTGGGGGTGAAGGTCCAGACGTGGACGGCGGTGATGCCCTGGGCGGGGCCGCCCCAGACGAGGCGCTTGCAGGGGACGACCTGCTTGACGGTGGAGGTGATGTCGAGGCCTTCGGTGCTCCAGCGGAACACCGAGCCGGGGCGCAGGCGGCCGGGCGTGTCCTTGGTCATGCTGTCGACGTTCGGCTGCCAGGCGGGCCAGTTCTCGACGTCGGTCTGGATCTTCCAGATGGTGTGCAGCGGGGCGTGGATGAGGATGTCGGTGCGGGTGATGACCGGGGCCTGCTGGTCTATCTGCACGTCCGCGGGGCGCTTGGCGGTCGCCTCGGCCGCCGCGGTGGGGCGGCCGGTGGTGAGGGCGGAGGCGGCGGTGGAGGTGGTGAGCAGGAGTGCCACGGTGATGGCGGCGGTCCTGGCTGCGGTGAGTGTGCGCAAGGCTGTGCTCTTTCGTGAGGAGGGGGCTACTGGGCGTCCCGGGGCGGTGTTCGTCACCGGGCGTTCGTCACCGGGCGTTCGTCACCGGGCGTTCGTCACCGGGTGCTGTCGGGGATCCAGGAGCCGTGGATGCCGGCGGTCACCCGGCGCGGGAGGTGGACGGTGGCGATCCGGTCGAGGCCGGCGGCGTCCAGGACGAGCAGCTGGGAGGCGTCCTGCTTGAGGTCGGAGACCACGGTCAGCAGGTAGCCGTCGTCCTCCCGGGTGCCGTCGGCCGCGGGGACGAACACCGCTTCGCTGGGCAGCCGGGCGTCGCCGGCCTGGTGGATGCGCCGCTCGCCGGTGGCACGGTCGTACTTGACGACGCCGTACCCGCCGAAGCCGTCCTGGTCGGGGAAGGAGACCGCGTACTGGTAGCGGTTCTCCAGGCCGAGGTAGTCCTCGTTGAGGGTGGGGAACTCGATGGCGAGGTCGTCGATCACGCGCTCGTCCACCCGGCCCGCGGCCAGGTCGATGGTCCAGCGGCGGTTGTAGGAGCGGGCGTTGGGCTCGCTGCCGCGGCCGGGGGCGCCGACCCACCAGTTCCAGGACAGCTGGAAGCCCTCGCGGTCGACGGTCGGGCCCTCCAGCACGATGCGCCCGTCGGCGTCCTCGTAGGCGTTGGCGACGTGCAGCATGTTCCCGGGCTCGATCGGGAACCAGCGGACCGCGGCGGCGCCCTGCGGCCCGCGCGGCATGACACCGATCCGGGCGGGCTGTGCGTCCTGCCAGGAGTACGGGATACCCGAGTGCTCGGCGGGGTCGAAGGTGACGGTGCCCTCGACGAAGACGACGTGGTTGCGGGTGACGGCGAAGTCGTGCTTCAGCGAGGCGGTGGCGCCGGGGATCTCGGCGCTGTGGGTGATGTGCCCGTCGGAGTCGGCGACGTAGTAGAGGAGGAACGGCGGGAAGGGCGAGGAGCCGAAGAAGTGCAGTTCGCCGGTGACCGGGTCGCTCTTGGGGTGGGCGGTCATCGCGCTGCGCAGCTTGCCGGCGAAGTCGAACGGGCCGACCGTCTCCAGGTCCCTGGTGAGCTCGAACGGGAAGTTGGCCTCGCACAGGGCGAGCAGCCGGCCGCCGTGCTCGATCACGTGGGTGCCGGCGGTGGAGGCGGTCAGGTCCGGGCCGTTCTCGGTGAGGTACGGGGCGCCGTCCAGTGCGGGGGTGCGCACCCAGCGGTTGCGATACCACTCGGCGCGGCCCTCGCGCAGCCGGATGCCGTGCACCATGCCGCTGCCCTTGAACCAGTGGGTGGGGGTGACACCGGGCTTCGGGTTGTGGCTGTTGCGGACCAGGCGACCGGTCAGCTCGGGCGGCAGGGAGCCCTCGACGGTCAGTTCGGTGGCGGTCAGTTCGTCGGCGGCGGGGGTGTGGTGGCCGGTCAGGAAGGGCTTGTCAGTCATGGTCGGTTCCTCAGGGTGTCGGTGCGGTGGTACCGGCGGCACAGGACGTGGTGGTGGCAGCTCGTCAGGAGCGGTGCTCGGAACGGTTCTTCAGGCAGGTGAGCCAGTCCTCCAGGGACGTGCGCAGGGCGGCGCCGAGCTGGTCGGCGGCGGCCTCCACGGGGGCGCCGCTCCAGGACTCCTCGGTGCGGACGAGCACCCGGTCGCCGGCGCGCTCGAAGGTCCACACGTGGACGCCGTCGATGCCGTGCGCGGGTCCGCCCCACACGATCCGGGCGCCGGGCACCAGCTCGTGGACGGTGGAGGTGATGTCCAGCCCGTGGGTGCGCCAGGTGAACGAGCTGCCCTCGGCGAGCGGGCCGTCCAGGCGGGCCTGGTCGATGTCGGTGTTCCACACCGGCCAGTCGCCGATGCCGGTGTGCAGGGCCCACACCCGCTCCAGCGGGGCGTCGATCTCGGTGGACAGGCGGACGATGACGGGTGCGGTCTCGTCGATGGTGGTCATGGCGGGGTTCCTCTCGGTCGGTGTGTGGCGGATTGCTGGGGGGCTGTCGTGGGTTGCCGGGGAATGGGGTGGTCAGTGCGGGCCGTGGACGGTGGGCCGGGGAGCGGGGTTCGGGGCGTCGGTGCGGTCGGTGGGGCCGGTGGAGCCGGTGGGGGTGCGCCGGGTCAGCCGGGCCGCGAGCAGGGCGGTGGCGGCCAGGACGGCGGCGGAGGCGGCGAAGGCGCTGCGGTAGCCGGAGGTCAGCACCTCCGGGTCGGGCCGGTGGCCGGTGGCGTGGGCGGTGACGGTTCCCGCGAGGGTCGCGAGGACGGCGAGCCCGACGGCGCCGCCCACCTGGCGGGTGGTGTTGACCAGTCCGCCCGCCAGTCCTGCGTCCGCGCCGGTGACGCCTTCGACGGACAGGGCGGTCAGCTGCACGAAGGCGATGCTCAGACCGACGCCGACGAGGAGGGTGGGGCCGAGGACGTCGGCCGGGAAGCCGCCGTCGGCACTGATCCGGGACAGCCACAGCATCCCGGCCGCCTCGGTCAGCAGGGCCCCGACCAGCGCGGCCCGGGTGCCGACCCGGCGGGCGAGGGCGGGGGCGAGGGCAGCACCGGCCATGTTGGCACCGGCGAGCGGGAGTTGCCCGAGGCCCGTGGTCAGCGGGTCCTCGCCGAGGACCTGTTGCTGGTAGAGCGGGAGGAAGTAGAACAGGGCGATCCAGGTCGAGCCGAACAGGCCCATCAGCAGGTTCCCGGCCGCCACCTTCCCGCCCGCGAACAGACGCGGCGGAACCAGCGGGGCCGCGACGCGGCGCTCGATCCGGAGGAAGACCAGCGCGAGTGCGGCGGCGGCGCCGAACGCGGCGAGGACCCGGGTGTCGGTCCAGCCGTCGCGGCGGGCCGTGGTCAGGCCCCACACCAGGGCGGTCACGGACATGGCGCTGGCCGCGGTGCCGGCGAGGTCGAAGCCGGCTCGGTCGGCGGGAGGGGCGGACGGGACGAACGTGACCGTCGCCACCAGGACCGCGAACGTTCCGATCGTCACGGCATGGAAGATCCACGGCCATCCCCACGCCTGGGTGAGCAGCCCTCCGAGTACCACTCCCGCCGCACCTCCCGCACCGGAGACCGCGCCCCAGACCGCGAGCGCCCTGCTGCGGCCGGGGCCCGGCGGATGGAGGCCCATGGCCAGGGCGAGTGCGGCGGGGGCGATCGCCGCCGCGCCGACGCCCTGCGCGGCGCGGGCGGCGATGAGGACACCGGGTGAGGCGGCCAGTGCGGCTGCGGCCGAGGCGGCCCCGAACGCGCCCAGGCCGACGAGCAGCACCCGGCGCCGGCCCAGGAGGTCGGCGGCGCGCCCGCCGGCCAGCAGCAGCGCGCCGAAGGCCAGGCCGTAGGCGTTGACCACCCACGTGGTGGTGGCGTCGGAGAGCCCCACGCCGTCACGGATCTGCGGCAGCGCGACGTTGACGATCGAGGTGGCGAGCATGACGGTGAACTGGCCGGCGGCCAGTACCGCGAGGACGGCGCCGGGAGGCGGTTTGCGCATGGGGGGGCTCCTGACGGGCCGGTGGGGGGCTGGGGCGGGCGGCGGCGTTCAGCGCGGGGCGCGTTCGGCGGCGGACCTCAGATGGAGGAGCCACTGGAGCAGGGACTGGTCGAGCGCCTGACCGATGCCTGCGGGATCGGCTCGCACGGGGGCGCCGTCCCAGGACTCCTCCGTGGCGACGAGGGTCGCTCCCGCCGAGGGCGTGAGCCGCCACTGATGGACCGCGGTGATGCCCTGGGACTGACCGCCCCACAGGATCAGGCGGGGCGCCTCGACCGCGTACACGGTGGAGGTGATGTCCAGTCCGGCGGTCCGCCAGTGGAACACCGCGCCCGGCGTCAACGGGGTCAGCGCCCGGGCCTCGGTGATGTCCGGCTGCCACGACGGCCAGTCGGGCACGGAGGTCAGCAGATCCCAGACGGCGGGGGCCGGGGCGCTGATCGGCAGTTCACGACGGGCGACGACCGCAGCGGCCCGGTCGATGCCGGAGGGCGTGTTCTTCATGGGCTCGAGTCTCGTCCGGTCGGCCCCACGCCCTCATCGGCGAAAGTCGCCTAGGCGACTGCCTAAGTCGTCCGGAAACCGATGCCGAGACGCGCAGCGGTACCACCCCGGACGACCCGACGACCCGACAGGCCGACAGGCCGACAGGCCGACAGGCCGACGGCACAGCGATGGAACCTCGCGCGGCCGACGTCGTCCGGCCCCCGGGGCGGCGTCGAGGTACGGTCCACGCCCCGGACAGCAGGCAGTCACCCGGTCAGCGGGACGAGCTCCCTAGGTCGTCCGTCGTCTGGCCGACGACGGCAGCGAGCTGGCGGCGGGAGGTGATGTCGAGCTTCTTGAAGATGCTCCGGAGGTGGGCGTCGATGGTCCGGGGGCTGAGGAACAAACGGTCGGCGACCTCCCGGGAGGTCGCGCCGGTCGCCACCAGTCGGGCGATGTTCAACTCCTGACCGGTCAACCCCTCCATCACCCCGAGCGTGGCGGACCGGGCCTGTTCGCCCGCGGCGACCAGCTCGACCCGGGCCCGTTCGGCGAACCCCTCCGCACCCGTCGCGGTGAACAGCCCGTGGGCCGCGCGCAGCGCGTGGCGTGCCTCCAGGCGACGGCCGTCCCGGCGCAGCCACGCCCCCTGGTGCAGCAGGGCCCGGCCGTGCCACAGGCGCAGGCCGGCGGCCTCCAGGCGTGCCACGGCCTCGGCGTGGAGCGGCTCGGGGTCGTCGGACAGCAGGGCGGCGAGGTGCGCGCGCACGCCGAGTGCCCAGTCGGTGTTCGCGGCACGGGCGTGGTCCGACAGCCGGGCGAACGCCTCACGGGCCGCATCGTCCTCGCCGCAGCGCAGTGCCGCTTCGACCAGTTCGGGCAGGGCGAGGCTGGCGGTCCCGAGGTCACCGTCGGTCAGGGCCAGCCGGGCCGAGGCCAGCGCCGTACGGTGGTCGGCGGTCCCGTTGGCGTGGAGGGCCGCCGCCGCGTGGGCGGTCGCCGTCAGCATGCCCTTGCGCCGCGCGTGGGACTCGGCCAGGACCTGGGCGATCAGGGGTTCCGCCTCGGCGGCGCCGCGCAGCGCGGCGGCGAACAGTCGGCCGTACCAGTGCCGCGGGACTCCGGTCACGTCGGCTATCGCGTCGGCTTCGCTGTTCAGAGCGGAGGCCGTGAGCAGGTCGCCGCGCTGGACGGCTGCCATGGCCTGCATCCAGAGCCCGACCGGGAGGATCATCAGCGTTCCGCTGGTCCGGGCGGTGTCGACGGCACGGGTGGCGAGCTCGTCCTCCAGGGCGACGTCCCACAGTTCGATGGCCAGCAGAGCGGCGAGCGACAGGCGGCGCGTCCACAGCGGATCGGTGACGTCCGACAGCAGGCGCAGCAGCCGCGGGACCGCTGCGAGGTCGTCGTCGAGGTAGGCGACGAGCGCGTCCAGCAGTTCGTCGGCCGTGGTGCGCTCCCCCGTCGCGGCAGGGGCGCGCCGGGCTGCTTCCAGGGCGTCGCGCGCGGCGGCGGAGGCGCGGCCGACGACGAGCCCCGCCTGCAGGGCGTCGAGCAAGTGGAGCCGGGCCCGGGCGGGATCGAGACCGGCGGCCCTGATGAGGTGGCCGACCGCGTCGGCCGCGCCGTCGCGGAAGAACGCCGCCCGGCCGCGCAGGAGTTCGGCCTCCACCCGGCCCGTGCCGTCGATCGGGCCGCTTTCGGCCGCCTCGACCAGGGTGATCGCGTTCTCGAAGGAGCCGGCCTCCAGCGCGGCCCGCGCCGCGTCGAGGCTTCGGCCAGCCCGCAGGCGCGGGTCGGCCGTGAGGGCCGCGGCCTGTTCGAGGAAGGCTGCCTCGGCGGCGGCACCGCCCCTGCCCCGTGCGCGCTGCGCGCAGCGCAGCAGCTCGGCCGCGACGTCCTCGTCGGGGCGGGGCGCGGCCTGGGCCCGGTGCCAGGACCGCCGGTCGGGCGCGGTCAGCGGGTCGGTGGCATCGGCGAGTGCCGCGTGGACGCGGCGGCGCTCGGCCGGTGACGCGGACGTGTACACCGCGGAGCGCACCAGCGGGTGCCGGAACCGGGACTGGCCGCCCAGCTCGATCAGGTCCGTGGCCTCGGCCTCCGCTCCGGCTTCCGGCGCCACGTCCAGCACGTCGGCGGCCCGCCACAGCAGGCCGGGATCCCCGGTCGGCTCCGCGGCCGCGACGAGGAGCAGCGTGCGCGCGGCGTCGGAGAGCCGGGAGATGCGGTCCTGGTAGCTGCGCTCGATGCGGTTGGCGGGCGAGACCGGGGCGGGCAGCCCGTACCCTCCGGCCAGACCTGCCGGGCCCAGGCGGCGCGGCAGTTCCAACAGGGCGAGCGGGTTTCCGCGTGCCTCCGCGAGGATCCGTTCGCGCACCCGCTCGTCCAGCGGGCCCGGGAGGCGGGAGGACAGCAGGGCCCGGGCCGCCTGGTCGGGCAGCCTGGACAGCGTCAGCGCCGTCAGCCCCTCGAGTTCCGCGACGGCGTGCGGGTCGCGCACTCCGAACACGATCGCCACCGGCTCGTCCGCGATCCGCCGGGCCACGAACGCCAGCACCTGAGCCGACGCCCGGTCCAACCATTGCGCGTCGTCCACGACGCACACCACCGGCGCCTCGGCCGCGGCATCGGACAGCAGGCCCAGCAGGCCGAGGCCGACGGTGAAGCGGCTCGGTGTGCCACCGTCCCGCAGCCCCATGGCCACGGCCAGGTCCTCCCGGTGCGCGGAGGGCAGCCGCTCGATCCGCTCGTGCAAGGAGCGGGTGAGCTGGTGCACCGCCGCGTAGGCGAATTCCGCTTCGAACTCAGCCCCGTTCACCCACAGCAGCCGTACGCCCTCCACCCCTTCGGTGACATGACGCAGCAACGTGGTCTTGCCGATACCGGCTTCACCGCGAACGACCGCAGCCCCGCCCCGCCCCGCTCGCGCGGCGGCGAACAGCTCGACGAGAGCGACGCGGTCGGTGGGCGGGAAATACTCTGAGCCGGTCACAGGAGCCACGTCGGAATCATGTCATGCCCTCTGAGCTCGGCAGATTCGCCGAGGCGCGTACCAACACGCCTTCCGTCCGGCTGCCGAGGACGTCAGCCACCACCTTCATGGAGGCGTGGCGCCTTCGCGACAGGATCGTCGCCAACGGAGGCTCGCTCCGGCCATGGCTGCTCGGCATCGCCACCCACACCGCGAGCAACCAGGTGCGCAGCAGCCGGCGCCACCGCCGGGCCTCGCGGGCGACCGCGGCGCGGATCTCTTCCGGAAGAGTTCGGGCCGCTGACGCTCCCGGGCTGCGTCACCGGACCGACTTGATCAAGTTCTCTTTCCGGAACAGCTCTGCGTGCAACGATGCAACGCCTTTGCAACTTCTTGACGATGCTTGCCGAGCCGAACGTAAGCGGCTGGCCGACGCCAACCTGTTGAGCTGTCAAACGACACCGGTCATCGTGCCATAGCGCACCGACCCAGGGCACCGGACCACTCGCGCCCCGAATCCTCACGTCTCCGTATCCATTGGGAATCGAAGACTTCGCGAACGCCGTACCTCCCCGTCACAATCGCGTGCCAGTGCACTCGTCCGCCCATTCCCCCCTCCACTGCCAGGCATCGCCGTACATCGGAAGCCGATGATTCGGGAAGGCCACCAGGCAAAACAGCCGCGCTTCTCCGGGAAACCAGGTCTGCGGCGTCGCCGGTTGTGCTCCAACACACGCGGGTCGTGTGAGGTTCCGAGTCGATCATCTGGAATGCTGTCCCAGTCCGCCGCCCACGGCTTTGAGCGGCGGGCATTCCGAAGTACCGGGCGAACGCCGCCCGGGAAGCCCACGGAGAGAACGGAACATCATGAAGCCATCTGTGCTTGTCGTGTCCACCGACCCCCAGGGGTCAGCGGTCGTCTGGGCCGAGCGGGTCGGGGACAACCTGCCCTTCGACTTCATGGCGGCGCACGACCACGCAGAACAGCTGGTCCACCTCAAGAAGACCGGCGCGAAGATCCATGTGATCGCCAACCAGAAGGGCGGCGTCGGCAAGACCACCACCACGGTCAACCTGGCGGCCTGCACGTTCGACGTCCTCGGCGCGAAGGACGAGTACGAGCACATCTTCATCGACACGCCGGGCACCCTCGCCGATGAGGAGATCCTGCGCCGGGCGCTGGAGATCGCGGACGACGTCCTGGTCCCGATGATCACCGAGCCGCTGTGCTTCGACCCCACCGCGCGGACCATCCAGAAGGTCATCGAGCCGATGGGCATCCCCTACCGGGTCGTCGTCAACAATTGGGACCCGCGCGACGGGCGCGCCGACCTCGAGGACACCGAGGCGTACATCGCCGCACGGGGATGGCCGCGCGCCAAGACCGTCCTGCGCCGGTACAAGATCCACTCCCGGGCGGTGGCCGAGGGAACGGTCGTCACCCAGTACAAGGAGAGCGGGACGGCCTACCGGGCCCGCGAGGACTTCTTCCGCCTCTCCCTCGAGCTCGGTTACGGGGGTCGCTGATGGCAGGCCGTCGTGTCTCCTTCGCCTCGATGGCCGCCGACGCGGTCGTCGACGCCCCGGGCGTGGACAGTGCCGGCGACGCCCCGGCCCGCTGGATCCCCACCGCCCACTGCCTCCCCAACCCGCGCAACCCGCGTGACGAGCTGGGCGACCTCTCCGACCTGGCGAGCATCAAGGACCGCCAGCTCCAGAGCTGCCTCGCCGTCACCCCCGCCGCCTACCTGCGGCTGTGGCCGGAGGACCGGCAGGTGCTGGGCGCGGGCCCGGACCACGTGGTCATCGTCAACGGGAACCGCCGTCGGGCCGCCGCGCAGCAGTACGGGCGCGAGCAGTTGCTGGTCGTCGTCGACGACTCGGTGGCGGAGTCCAAGGCGACCCTGCTGCGGGCGGCGCTCGACGAGAACATGGCGCGCAAGGACTTCGACCCGATCGAGGAGGCCAACGCGGTCCTGCTCATCGTGTCGCAGTACCCGACCGCCAAGGAGGCCGCCGAGGCGGAGGGCTGGTCCCAGAGCTGGATCTCGCACCGTAAGAACCTGCTGAAGCTCGACCCCGAGCTGCAGCGCCAGGTGCGGGCCAAGGCACGCGGCGAGGAGGGCATCTCCATCAACGTCGCCCGCCGCCTGGGTTCGGTGAAGGGCATCGAGGCGATGTCCCTGGCCGAACAGACCGCGGAGCTGGAGCGGCTGCTCCAGGCCGACGCCGATGCGGTGACGGCCAGGCGCGCGGCGAAGCTGGAGGCCAAGGCGGCGGCCAAGGCTCCCGCTGCCGCACCGGCTCCTCAGCCTGGGGTTCAGCAGCCCCCGGCTCCTGAGCCCGCTGCACCCGCCGCTCGCCCGGTCGCCGAGGTGGTCACGCCGACACCTGCTGCCAACCGGCCGGAGCCTGCTTCCCCCGCTCCGCTGTCAAGCCCTGAGTCGGCTCCGAGCGCCGACCGATTTTCCGCGGAAAATTCCGAGCTGCTCCCGATGCCGGAGCAGCGGGCGGTCGCCCCGTCGGACGAGCAGCCGACGACGACTGTCCCGGACGCCGGACTCAGCCACGTCGACTGGCACAACGTCGAGGAACTGGCGGACGCCATCTGCCGCACCCTCTCGGCCGACGAGGCCTACCGCCTCGCCGACGCACTCGCCAACCGTCTGCTGACGACCAGCAGCTGACACGGCCTAGGTGCCCCCCTTCTCGCCTGATCAGGCGGGAAGGGGGGCAGCGGCTTTCTACCTTCGGCTCCTTGGTGACCGAAGCACCGCATCCGGGCAGGCGCGGTCCCGTCGATCGGCGTCATAGAGACAGGAATCGCTGAAGGACCACTGGTGCCGCTTGGCCTCGTAGATGGACGTCGAGACCCGGGCGCGGACCGAAGCACCCGCCAAGGCCGGCTGACCTCCACGGGCGCCCACCTGACGGCTTCCGCCCTCTGGGCGGAGAGCCGTCAACGCCTTCGGCTATGTTCTTCCGGACTCGCGCTGGCGGGCCAGACACGCATTTGAGGGGGAAATGTGCCAGGTGAGCGGCTTGACGCAGAGTGGGTCCGATCCTGGCGGGAGCAGGCCGATGCGGCGCTGACGAAGCTGATGCAGTCGTTCCTCACGACGCACGGCTTCCCGCCCGGCGACAACGCCGTGACACCCGCAACCGACGACAGCCACCAGGCGACGAGCGCGCTCGTGGACCTGACGCCGATCCCCTCCGATCTGACCACGCTCTACTGGGTGATCAGCGAAGCTTCCCTGCCTGATGTCGACAGCGGATACTTCATCCACTCACCCGCAACAGTGGCGGGACACTTCCGCGAGTACGGCCCTGCGCCGATCGAGGGCGAGTGGATCGCACTGGTATTCGCCAGCGATGGCGGCGGCCACCTGTTCGCGATCGGCGGCAGCGGGCAGATCTGGAAGTCTGCCACGGCTTCCTGGTTCGACGACTTCGATGTCGTCGCGACGAGCTTGCAGGAGTTCCTCGAACGGCTCGGCGGACGGATCGCCAACCAGCTCTGATCACCGGCCGAAGCGCAGATCACCCCTGTTCGCCGTCGGGTGACGTCATTTCTGGTGGACATCCGCAACACTCGAGATCGCCAACTGCTGCCCAAACCACTGACTACTCGCTGCTACGTCACGTGAACGAAGCCAGTCCGCCCGATCGTCAGCAGCCGGGATCCCTGGCCGACGTGTTCCTGCGCGGCGCGGAGCCCCACCACCCTCGGCCTTCGGCGGTGGGGCTCCGCCGTACCCGAGTGGGGGCCACCCGGCCCTGGGCCGGGCGTTAACCCGCCCGTCAGAGCACTGGGCGTCGGGACGGTGTGCGCGCCGTGGATCAGCGCGAGACGGTACGGCCGGACTGGCTGCCGTTGTTCGTCGGGTACAGGTGCGCCCACGACAGGTTGCACTGGAACTGCCAGTGCGCGTTGTTCCACTGGGACTCGGTCACGTCGTTCCAGTTCCAGCTGTACGTGTGCCCGCAGGTGTCCCCGGCCGTCAGCCAGAACCGTTCGTCGGTGTTGCCCGGCGTGACGAACCACCCGACGGTCGGGCCGTTCGCGTAGACCTGGTACCAGGCGCCCGTGGAGCTGGTGGCGCTGTCGGAGCCGCTGTCGGAGGCGGACGCGGTGCCAGCGGTCGCGACGCCGGCGCCTACGGTCGCCGCGGTGGCGATGGCCAGAGCGGCGAGGGTCTTCCTGATGCGCATGCCTGTCTCCCTTGCTGGTCGGTACGGGCGGTCAGCGGCTGCGGGCGCAACGGCTCTCAGCCGCGGTGGATCGGGTCGGTGCCGAAGGTCCGCGCGCTTGCAGGCCTTGGGCAGACCTGGATCGTGTCGCGGTCGTGGTCCCCGCCGGAGGCGTGGTCGTGTCGCCCGGACCGGAGGTCGGGGGGTGTCGCGGTCAGGACTGGTGATGCTTCCGAGGGTTCTGCGCGTCCTTGATCCGGAAACAGGCTCCGTTCGCCGGACTCTGGTTGGTTGCGCGGTCGGGCAGGAAGGATCGGATAGGTGTCCGGGCCGGTGCCGGCCCGTGGTGTCACCTCCGTGCACGGAGATCGGAGTCGGATCAGGTTGCGGTGGACGTGCTTCCTGGTGCGACCCCACCCCTGAGAAGGGGTGCGGCCACCACGGCGGGACACGCGCTTCTGGCCCCGGTCGGACCTGCATGACGTACGCCTTCGGTCAGGCAGTTCCGCTGGGCACTCATCCTCGCTGCGCGACGGGCGGGCAGGCCACGACGTTGACCCGACGTTGGCACGACACTTCCGCGCGGGGCGGCCGCGGTACCTGTCCGTCGGTCAGGCGTCAGAGCGGCAGCGTCAGGTGGCGGCCCGGCGACGCGTCGTTCAGCATCTGCCGGACGGTCTCCGCGAGCCCGTTCCTGTGGCGGACGTGCCCGATCCACGGCACGGTGTCGAGGCGCGGGCCAGGCCGGCGGTGACGAGGGTGCCGAGCACGGTGCGCGGGCCTTCGGGGGCGGGGCCGTCCACGAGGCACAGCCAGGCCAGAGCGGCAGGCACGCGGATGTCGGCGGGCTGCGCGGAGCCGGACCACAGGGCTTTGAGCCAGGCTGCGGTGCGGTGGGCACCGGCGTGCTCGCGGGCGAGCTCGGCGACGGCCAGGACGAGGCTCGCGCGGACCTCGGGGGCCGGCTCGGTGGCCAGGCGGGTGCGGGGGGCCGTCCGTGATGCGGTCGGCGCCAGCGGTCGCGGTGGCCAGGGCGCAGCAGGCGTGGACGCGGACCTCCGGGTCCGGGTCGTGGAGGAGGGGGAGGAGCAGGTCGACGTCGGCGGTGACGGCGTTGCGGGAGGCTTCGATGGACCAGTTCATCGCAAAGCCCCCGAGGTCGCACCACCAGCCGGGGTTGGCCACTGTGAGAAAGGCCCCGCGGGTGCCGTCCCCAGTGCTCGTGCCGGGCGACTTCGGTGACGAGACCGAGGGCGTGCGTGCGGCAGTGGGCGGACGGGTCCGCGGCCAGGCACAGGAGGGGGTCAGCAACGAGTTCGACGTTCTGGGCGTCGAGGTCAGGCTTCCTCCCCACCCGAGAGGAGCACAGGTCCCCCGGACGCGCGCGTGGCCCCAGGGTCCTTAAGTCATTGGGTGGCTGCCCACCTGAAGAAGCACAGTGGACCAGTCATAGGATGGTGTCGTCGGTTCGGGCGGGGCGTGGGGGACTTGTGGACGAGTTGGTCGAGTTCAAGACGGACAGCGGTGCTTTCATCGTGGTCGCGGTCGAGGAGGACAACAGCAGCGGCGCTCGGCGCGTCGGCCGCGCGGATGACGTCGTCCGGCAGGCCAAGCAGACCTTCGACGGCGCGCTGGAGAGCATCCACACTGCCGCCGAGTCCGCGCTTCGTGTGTTTCGGGACGGCAGTCTCAAGCCCGACACCGTCGAGATCGAGTTCGGGGTGAAGCTCTCCGCGGAGGCCGGCGCTGTCATCGCCAAGACCGCGGTGGAGGGGCATCTCGTAGTGAAGCTCAGTTGGAAGCCGGGCGCCGACGGGGGCTCCTCCGCCGGCTGATGGGTTCGCAGTCCTGGCAGGTGCAGGTTCGGGCTGGCCGTGTCGGCTCCGGGTTCCTGGTCACCGACCGTCACGTGATCACGTGTGCGCACGTCGTAGCAGGCGAGGCCCGCGCCGAGATCCGGTTGGCGCAGTACCCCGACCTCGGTGGCCTCGAGGCCTCGGTCGTCGTCGGAGCCGACTGGGACGGAAGGGCCCGTGACCAGGGCGATCTCGCCGTGCTGGAGCTCGCCGAGCCGGTCAGAGTCGCACCGGCCAGGTTCGCCGCAGTCGACGCATCCGTTGCTCCGGATTCGGTCAAGCTGACTGCCTACGGATTCCCCCGGGGTTTCGACGAAGGGATCCTCGGCGAGTTCAGGGTCACCAGTGACCAGCTGGTCGCGGGCGAGTGGATCCAGCTCGAGGCTTGGAGTGGCCACGGCCAGCCGTTGGAGGAGGGCTTCAGCGGCGCTGCGGTGGTGCGGGAGGACACGGGCGAGGTCATCGGTATGGTCACCGCCAGGTACCAGAACGGCGGCGGCGGGAGGATGCTTCCCTCCCGGGCACTGGTCCGGTACTGGCCCGGTGCGGCCGACCTGGTTCCGGTCCCCGACCGTCCCAGGCAGGAGCTGGTGCGGCTGCGTGACCTCCTCCGGAGGTGCGAGGCCGATTGCGATCCGGAACGCGAGTATCGAAACGCCGTGGGCGTGCTGGCGCCGCCCCCGCCCGTCGGAGGCTTCCGGTCCTTGTGGGACGTGGCCTGGTTCCTGCTCACCGAAGTCGCACCGGCTCAGGGCACCGCGCCCTGGTCGGTCTTCGCTGTCAGGATCGCCGACCATGCCAAGGACCCGGTCGTCGGGCGTGCCCTGCGCGCCTGGGCTGGAGACAACGGGCCCGGCTGGGCGGCGAGGAAACCGATGTCGCCGGTGCCGGGCAACGGTCCCAGGTGGTCCCCGATCCTGGTCGAGGTCGAGCGCAGCGGATCCGATCGTGATGCCTTCGTCGTCTCGATCTTCGCAATCACTGACGGGTGCGCGCAGTTGGTGGCAAGTGACACCGTCGCCCACCGAGGTGTTCAGGGCTACGTGAGGGAACGCCTCGACGCCGCGTTCCGGCAGATCGACCACGGCGGAGAAGAGCTGATCGCCTTCGCACTGCCGAGGGACTGGCTGGGAGAGCCCGTCGACCAGTGGCACACCAGCCCGGACGACCCGACTCCGTTGGGTTGCTCCTCCCCGGTCGTGCTGCTGGATCTCGGCCGGCGACGGGAGGCCAGGCTCCGGTACAAACTCGGGAAGGCGTGGGAGGGCCTCGACGGCCGGTCCGGCACCGACTGGTACCGGGTCGAGTGCGGCACTCCCCAGAACCCCGCCAAGCTCAAGGTCCGGCTCGAAGGCACGCAGGCTGCGGTGGGATACGGAGCTCCTCCCGACACCGGCCCAGCCCGTGGACTGCTGCACGCAGGCCTCAACGCGGCGATCCCGGTCCTCGTCTGGCCGCGGACAGGCTGCGCCGGAGAGGAGGCGCAGAACGGTCCGGCAGGGCACTCGTGCAGTGGTGGTGACTTCCTCGACTCACTCGTGGAACGACTGACGGCACTGTCCGCGTCGGACCTTCCCCGCCACGTCCACCAACTGCGGCGCGAGGCGTACCTGGCCGATGACACCGACCCGCACTGGGCCTCAGGGCTGGCCCTCGTCTGGGACGACCCGCGGTGGTTCCCGGAGACACCCGTCTATCAGCAGTCACCGATCAGTTGACCGGCAGCCGAGCGACCTGGAGAACGGCAATGTCCATCTGGCCCGTGTACACCGGTACGGAAGAGCCGCACGACGGCATGGCCCGGTTGCCCGATCCGCCGCCGTGGCGGACCTTCAACGGTGGCCCGCCGCTGCCGCTCCCGCTGGAACCGAACGGGGCCGCATCGCCGGACCGGGAGCACCGGGCTGCCACCTACCAGGCGACACCGCAGAGCGTCGAAATGGTCAACGCCGCACTGGTCCTGCGCAGGCCGCTGTTGATCACCGGGCCGCCCGGCAGCGGCAAGTCGTCGCTGCCCTACGCCGTGGCCAGGGAGTTGAAGCTGGGGCCGGTGCTCCGCTGGAACATCACCAGCCGCACCGTCCTCCAGGACGGCCTGTACCAGTACGATCCGATGGCCCGCCTCCTCGCCGCCAGCAGGGAGGCGGGGAACGGAGGGCGGGACGAACCCGCTGGCGCCCCGGCGGGCAACACTGTCGAGGACCATCTGCGGCTGGGACCGCTGGGGACGGCCCTGCTCCCGTATGAACGGCCGCGTGTGCTGCTCATCGACGAGATCGACAAGAGCGACCTCGACCTGCCGAACGACCTGCTCAACGTCCTGGAGGAGGGCCAGTACGAGATCCCGGAGCTGGTCCGCGCCGCCCGGCAGGCCCCCACGGCGCGGCTGATGGCCTCGGACAGCGATGACCGGGTCACCATTGCCGAGGGTCGGGTCCGCTGCCGCGCCTTCCCCTTCATCGTCCTCACCAGCAACGGAGAGCGGGAGTTCCCGCCCGCGTTCCTTCGCCGGTGTGTCCGCCTCCATCTCCGAAGGCCGGAACGGGAGCACCTGGAGAACATCGTGCGGGCCCACCTCGGGGACCTCGACCCGGGGACGGAAGAGATGATCGCGTCGTTCCTGGAGCAGAACAGCGTCGGAGAGCTCGCCACCGACCAACTGCTCAATGCCATCTATCTCGCGCGCGTCCCGGGCCTGCCCGCCGAGTCCCGTGAGGACCTGGCCAAGGCCGTCCTGGTCCACCTCGGCCCGGTGACGGAGTTCCATGACTTCTGATCCGGCTCAGCCACCGTCCGATCTGGGGCGTCTGCTCGAGGTCCTCGACCGGGCGGGCGGTCGCCGGGCGACCGCGCCGGAGCTCGCCGAGACGATCTGGTTGGCGAGCCGCTGTCGTACTCCCACGGGCGAGACCCCGGACGGGACCTCGGCGGTCGCGCCGGACGAAGCGGTCGCCGCGACGTCCGACGCCGTCCCGTCCGTCGGAGAACACCGGAGCGGTTCCATGCCTCCGCACGCGTCAGTGCACGAGGACCGTCTGCTTCTCCACCAGACCGACGAGGCTTCGGAGGGTGACCGTGCGCACGCCCTGTTGTCGGCACCCCTGCCGCCCATGCTGGCGCACCCGCTCGGGCTCCAGCGTGCCCTGCGCCCGCTGCGGCGCCGGGTGCCCTCACGACGGGGCCTGGAGCTGGACGAGCTGGGTACGGCTCACCGGATCGCCCACCACAACGCGCGGCCGGGCGCATGGCTGCCGGTACTGCGTCCGAGGACTGAACGCTGGCTCACCCTGTACCTCGTGTTCGACGCCGGGCCGACCATGCCGATCTGGCGACCGCTCCTGGGGGAGTTGCAGCGCACGTTCGAACAGACCGGCGCCTTCGAGAGGATCAGTCTTCTCGACCTAGCGGCCGACGGACGGCTGCACCGGCCGTCCGGCCGGGGTCCGGCCTCTCTGCCCCCGTCGGCCGGGCGCACCGTCACGCTGGTCCTCAGTGACTGCAGCGGGCCTGCGTGGCATGTCGGTTCGGAGTCGGCCGAGAGGTGGTACCGGACTCTGCACCGTTGGGCGCGTTCCATGCCGGTGGCAGTCGTCCAACCCCTCCCGGAGCGCCTGTGGCGACGCACGGCGCTGCGCGGTGCCGCAGGGCTGCTGACGGCACGTGGCCCCGCCAGCCCGAACTCCGCCCTGCGGTTCACGGCGTTCGACGGACCCGGACACACTCCTGCCGGGATGCCACTGCCGATACTGGAACCGTCCGCCCGGTGGTTCGGACACTGGGCGGAACTCGTGGCAGGAGCGCCCGGCACCGGCGTACCGGGGGTGGCCGCAGCGTTGCCCCCCGACCTGTCGGCCCCTGTGCCGGAGCCTGCCGAGGACGTCGACCCCCGTTCCCTCGAGCCGGAGCGGCTGGTCCTCAACTTCCGTGCCCATGCCTCACCACAGGCACTCCGGCTCGCCGGGCACCTGGCAGCCGGCGGGACGAGCCTGCCGGTGATGCGGCTGGTCCAGGCCGCCACCGAAGTACGGCCGGAACCGCAGCACCTGGCCGAGGTCGTGCTCAGCGGCATGCTGACGACGGAGGCCGGCTCTCCCGCGGAGGCGGGACGATACGTCTTTCGCCCGGGTGTGCAGGAAGTCCTGCTGCGGATGCTGCCGCGTTCGGAAGCCGCACGCATCGGCGAGGTCATCCGACGTCACGCCGGGTCCCGGCCCGGGGAGCTTCCCGTTGTCGTGCCGGGCATCGGGATCGCCGGTGCGGAAGGCCGCTCGAACGGAGAGCCTGTGACGGCGGTGACCGAAGAGACCCTGCGACGGCTGGGCGGCGCCCCGGCCGCCCCGGCCGGCCCGGCCGAGAGCCGGGCTGCGCAGGCCGACGCCCCCGACACGCTCGTCGACGGACGCTACCGGCTGCGCGAGATCGCACTGTCCGGCCCGGCGGCGGACATCTGGTCGGCGACCGATGAGAAGGAGGGCAAGGAGGTCGGTCTCAAGCTCTTCGGCCTGCCGCTGGAAAGCTGGCCGAAACGGCAGGGCTTCCTCGCCGACGCGCGCCGACTGGCCGGGTCCGACATTCCCGGGCTGGTACCGGTCCACGGCTGGGGATTCCACAATGGCCGTCCCTACCTGGTGACCCTGCCCGCCGCAGGTGCGCCTCTCGGGCGACCGCTGATCGGATCGGGTCCCATGCCTTGGGAAGCCGTTCGCGGCCTCGCCATGGAGCTCGCAGGCATGCTCGATCGACTTCACCTCCACGGCCTGGCCCACCTGGACCTCAGCCCGTCCACCATCGCCTCGCGGCGTAACAGCGGACTCCTGGTCTTCGATCCCGGCATGGGCGCCCATGGCCTGTCCACTCCCGACACCGGTGCGGTCGAACCCGACCTGCTGGTCCTGTCCGGCCCGGCCGCCCCCTATCGATCACCGGAAAGCCTGTTCGCCGGAGTCGGCGACAATCGCAGCGACCTGTATTCACTCGGCTGCCTGCTCCATGCCATGGCAACAGGCAGGCCACCGATCACCGGTTCCCGACACCTACGAAACGCTTGGGCGCACCGAGTCTCGTCACCTCACCCGAAGATCCGGTCAGGCATATCCCCGGAGTTCGACGCACTCGTCACACAGCTCCTCGCCTTCGATCCCCTGGATCGACCGAGCAGCGCCAGCGAGGTCATGAGGAAGCTCGCGAGCATGCGAGGCAATGACCTGGAACTCGACGCGGTCGAACGCGCCATGTTGGCCGCGGATCCGGACGGTTCCCGGATGGGCCGTGCTCTGCGGGAAAGCATCGACGAGGTGCTTGACGGTGCCCGGACCGGTCGCTTCGACCTGGCAGCTGTGAGCAAGGTGGAGAAGGTGTATCTCGGCACCCGCGTGGAGATCAATGTCCAACACGCTTTCCCGTTCAACGACGGCAATGTGATGGACTACGAGATCGCGGGCGTCGAGGTCGACTGCAAGTTCAGCCAGAGACAGGGAAGCTGGTTGTTCCCTCACGAAACGACGGGCCGCGTGTGCCTCCTGATCTGGGCCGACGATCAGACCTCCCGATGGAGTGCGGGACTGATTCGTGCGGACTCCCAGTACCTGAGCAGCCTCCAGAACCGGGACGGCAAGTCGACCTTGGCGCCCTGGGCTCGGTCGGGCGTGCGATGGTTGTGGCGCGACATGCCGCTCAAGGAGAACATCCTCCTGCACATGCCGCCGGAGGACCGAGAGGCCGTCATGCATGCCGGTTCCGCCGTGTCCCGGATACTCGAACTGTTCCGACGGGTCCAACGCCGCCCCCTCGATGCCAACTGCCTGCAGACCGTCGCACAACAGGGTGACTACCCAAAGCGGGTACGCGATGCTCGTGTGCGCCTTCGCGACGAGGGCATCGTTGTCATCGGCAGTCTGCAGAAGCGCCTTGCCGAACGTCTGGGGCTGCCCGTCCCCGATCAGTCCGAGTGGGTCAGCGCTCGTCTCACCCCGGTCACGCCACACCACGCCACCCAGCCCTCGGTCGAGTTGGACGGTGTGCTCTGGACCGTCGCCCACCTTGGCGACCCGGTGGTGACCATTCCCAGGCTCGACGGTCGGCAGAGCTTCACGTGACAGGGCTCGAACAGCGTGAGAGTCCCGATGCGACGCCCGCCGGGAGGTCCGAGCGGCCCGCGCAGCCGAGAGGGTGGAGCAGTCGCCGTCCGTATCCGCCCGCTCCAGCGAGGTGTCGACTCACTTGGGACCGAAGCCGTCGCAGGCGACCTCGGCGTACCACTCGATGCTGTAGTTGACGAGCTGGGGGCAAGGGGCCGGCGCAGACGTAGTCGCCGGCTCGGATGGCGGTGGCGTGGGTGGACTGCAGCGGGCAGTCGCCACGGGGCGAAGTGACAGGTATGAAGATCGAGAGGATGATGTGCCCGGCTTCCTGCCGCATGCGCGGGCAGCCTTCAGCATCCGGTCTACAGGGGGGGTCTTCCGTGCGCCAACGTCATCTCGCCGGCCTTGCCATCGCCACCGTCACCGCGCTTGGGGCCGGTCTGTCCGCCCCCGTTTCCGCGGCCGCAGACGGCGCCACGCTCTTCGTCAACCCGGCCGCGGACTGAACTGACACGGGCGGCGGCTCCCAGGCCGCGCCGTTCTGCTCCGTCCAGGCCGCCGTCGACACCGCGCGGCCCGGCCAGACCGTTCAGGTGGCCGCGGCGAAGTACCGCGAGCAGGTCACGCTCAGCCGCTCGGGAGAGCCGGGCAAGCCGATCACCGTTCGGGGCGGCAGCATTCGCAACGGCCTCAGGACACTTCCGGTCGTCGGCGTCAACCCGGGCGGCACGAACCCGGACTACGGCTTCGTCCTCAACGGCGTCCACGACGTCACGATCACGGGTTTCGGCATCGGGGGCGCTCTCGGATCCGTCCAGCTGGCCGACACCCAGCAGGTGACCCTGGACGGCAACATCATGGGCGGCGGAACACCGTCCGGCCCGCAGACCGTCGGCGTCCACCTCGGCGGGACGACCCAGGCCACCACGATCAGCCGAAACATCATCAGGGGCAGGCCCCACACCACCGTCGCCGTCGACGCGGGTGCGACCGGCGCCGTGCTCACCACCAACGCCGTGGACAACCAGGCGGGCGGCGCCGGCATCCGGGTCACCGACGCCCCGGGGACGGTGATCACGAGCAACACCGTCAGCTCGGTCTGCGGCCCGGCCATCGGCCTGCTGGGCGACTCGTCCAGGGCCGTGGTCGAGAACAACGTCCTCGCCACCGCCTTCGACACCGGCCGGAACGCCCCTGCATGCTCCCCGGACCAGAGCACGGCCAAGCTCTCCGTCTCCACCGGCTCGGTACCGGGCACCGTCGCCGACTACAACCTGGCCGAACCCTTTGCCAACGGGCCGATCTACAGCTGGGCAGGCACCAGTCATGCCACCGCGGCCGATTTCACCAAGTCCGTCCCGCAGCAGGGCGCCCACGACCTCACGGCCGAAGCGCACTACAGCGGGAACGTCGACACGCAACTCCCCATCGGCTCCAACTCCCCCGCCATCGACTCGGCCGATGCCGACGCACCCGGGGAGCTCAGCACCGACCTCTACGGCTACCAGCGGATCGACGACCCCTACGTCCCCAACACCGGTACCGGTTCCAAGGTCTACGACCGGGGCGCGTTCGAGTTCACGACCTCGTCCCGCTGGATCTCGGTCCAGGGCCAGCCTCAGAAGGTTCCAGCCGGGGCGCCGGCCACCTTCTCAATCCGCGACCAGGAGACCTGGTCGCCGGTCGTCCCCTACTCCCTTGACTTCGGTGACGGAACTCCGGCCGTGACGACCACGCAGCTCGCGGTCGAGCACACCTACCAGACCGCGGGTTCCTATCAGCTCACGGTCGTCGCCACCGAGCAGAACGGCGACACCACCACCAGTAGCGACACGGTGCAGGTCGTGCCGCCCGCTCCGATCGTCCCCTAGTAGCGCATTGTCAGGCGGTGTCGTAGCGACGACCACCCCCAGCGGCTCGCCTCCTGACGCCGCGCCGAGGGGCCGACGGGCCGACGGACCGACGGGAGGCCGAGGTCCGCAACCGCCGAATGCCACACCTTCCGCCGTCCCGCGCGAGCGCTACGACGCGGAGAACGTAAGAGGACCCGGGAGCGTAGCCAGCTCCCGGGCCCCTGTTTGCCGCCCAATTGCGCACACCGGCACGTTTAAGGGTCGCGGATCAGCTTGAAATCGACGCGTTCTACCTTTGAACTACCGTGCCACGGAGCGGCACAGACAGGACTTGAACCTGCATTCGTCGATATTCGTCCGCACCCGGTCGATCCGGTGTTCGGCGGCGAATGCTGAGACTGGAGCGAGAGTCTGAGATTCACGGGGCCTGCCTCTGCCTGGCTTGGGCTACCCCGGCCGGTGGTGCCGGGGGGAGGATTCGAACCTCCACTGTGACCCCTGGTCAGCTTCAACGTCAGTGTCAGCTTTCGCACCGTGCAGCGCACCCGCCCGGTCTCCCAGGGCGGATCTGCGCACTCGGTGCACCCGCCCGGCTCCCCGGGCGGGTGATCGTGAGGCTACCGGAACAGGTAGCCGAAGACCGCGTCGCCCACCCGCTGGTCGGTGACCTCGACGGCGTTGGCCTCCTCGCGGGCGAACTTGACCGCCTGCTGGAGCTTCTCCACCCGCTCGGCGAGCTCGTTCACCCGGCGGGCCGGCAGCGCGCCCGAGAACTTGACCGTGGTCCAGTAGCCGACCGCGATGTCCTCGTAGTAGACCTCGACCTGGGCCGGGTGCTTCTCGGTGGCCTCGGCCTTGACGTGGTTGCGCGGCACCTTCTTGGTCCGGATGGTGCGCACCGGCTCGGTCTTCCAGGAGTCGGTGGACGGGTCGAGGTTCCAGGACTCGGAGGCGTCCAGCACCGGGAGCTTCTTCACGAAGGTGGCCAGGTCGGTGAGCTGCTTCTCCAAGAAGAGCAGGTACGGCACCGGCACCTGGGTGAGGAGTACCTGGCCGTCCACCACCACGTCTGCGCTGGCGCGGATGTTGGCCCAGTCCTTGGTGGCCGTCACGTCGAAGAGCCGGGTGAGGGTGTTCGCGGTGGACCGCAGGATGTCCTCGGCCTTCAGCTGCACACGGGTCGACTCCGGCGGCAGCTGCTCGCCCTCCTCGTCCTTGGGCTGGTAGGTCCGGGAGATCCCGGCCAGCAGCGCAGGCTTCTGCAGGTCCTGGTGGGCCTGCGTCAGCTCCTGGAAGGACTTGGACTTGACGCCCTTTTCAACGGCGATGATCTGGTTCAGCTTTGCCACGTCCGGGACGCTATCAGTCCTGAACCGACCGGTGATACTTAATTGTTGATCGGGCACCTGGTCTTGCGGAGCGATCAGTGCCGTGCCCGACCGGCTCCGCCAGCGAGGCCCCGCGGAGCATGGCCGCCACCACGGCCGTCGGCACCGCCTTCTGCCTGCTGCGGCTGCTGTCGATCCGCAACGAGTTCGCCGGTACCGCCGACCGCGCTGCGCAGGACCAGATGACCTACCGCGGCTTCCTCGCCGAGCAGCTGACGGCCGAGTGCGACGACCGGGCCCGCCGCTCCGAGCGGCGGAGCATGGGCCAAACCGCTGATCGAACGCTGCGACTCCACGTGAACGAAGCCAGCAGCCCGCGGCCCCGGTCGGACTGGGACCGCCAAGCTGTCGCGCTTCGTGAAGCACCGCAGTTGGCTTCACGCGTCCCGCCTTGAGGCCGGTGCCGGGGCTCTCGTACCGGACTTGCCTGTCAGGCCGCAGTTCTCTTGACGATGAGGCTGGCCACAGCCGACGTGTCGAGGTAGCGGTGGACATCGTGGGATGAGGGGAAGCTCCCGGTCTTCACCTCGATGTCCGCAATGCCGGCGGCCAGTCGGGACAGGCCGGCGCATCCGGTCACGAAGTCCTTCGACGCGTAGAGGTTCGTCCACTCCACCCCGGCTGGGACGGTGAGCGGCTCGCCCCCCGGGTGGAGCCCCTTGCGGCCGATGAGCCAGCTGAGCGGGGACCCGCATGTCACAAGCGCGGCCACTCCGGGAGCTTCGCCACGGCTGAGCAGGTCGTACGCCACCACACTGCCGAGGGAGTGGGCGATGACCATTCGCGCACCTGTGTGTGCCAGGACCTTGGCGACTTCTGCGCGTACAGCGTCAGCCGTCTCCTCATGGCGCAGATAGGTATACGCCTCGCGTACGAGCCACAGGAAGCGGTTCGTGACGCCCTTGCCCACTTTCCGGTCCACGGCCTGGACCCTGCTCACGATCCGTGGTGTGAGGGAGCTCCCTCCGAGGGTCATGCCGGCTTCGGACGGGTCGTCCTCCAGGGCCGAGGGGGCATAAGCCGCGAGCGCCTCGAGGATGAAGGCTTCCTCCTCCTCGCCGATGGGCCCGTCCTGCGAGAAGGAGTCCGTCTCCGGGGCGCCGAGCCTTAGGAAGCGGGTCAGAGTCCGCGGGAAGACCGCCTGGTAGGAGGGAACGGTCACCGCGACCCGGGGCGCTTCAGGCGGGACGGTGGCCAGCACACCGTCGACGGTGGCCTGCCAGCTGGAGCTCAGACCTGCCGTGGTCGCTCCCGTTCCCTGCCTGATTCCGTGCACTCCGACGATCTGCAGCGCGTCCACGCTTCCCCCTGTCCGCTGTCTCCGGCATGTCGGTGGCCGATCGTAGCCAGGCAGCTGCGGCCGGTACAGGCCGGGTTAGGCTGTCGGCCGGACAGGGGGGAACGGGGTTGAGCGCGGAAGAGCTGGACGGCATCGTCCGCAGGCGGCTGGTTGTCATCGCAGTCGACAACTACGACGACGGACAGGAAGGTTTCACAGAGGCCGTTGCCGCCCAGGTGGAACGGATCACTGGTTGGCTGGCTGACCCCGAGCTCGGCGATGACCGCCGCTTCGAGGTTGTGAGGGCAGAGCACTCCCCGCGTTCCGTGGACGACTTGCGCGCTTTCCTGCACGGCCAGAAGCTGGCAGCGGCGACCTACAAGGAAGCCGTGGTGGTGTACGTCACCGGCCACGGGCTGCGCCGCCTGGCACAGCGCCACTACCTGATGCTTCCGGCGACGGATGAAGAGCGGCTGCTGGCAACCGGGTTCCCGACGAGCGAGCTCATCACCGCAGTCCTGGACAGTCAGTCCGAGCACGTCATGGTGCTCGTTGACTCATGCCACTCCGGCACGCTCCGCGCCGAACTCGCCAGCATGTTCCAGGATCTCTCGGACGAACGCCACAGCCACAAGGGGACTGCCGTCGTCACGGCCGGCGACCATTATGAGAAGCCTCTGGTGGGTTCGTTCACCCGGCGCGTCTCCTTGGCTTACGAGCGGATGTGCGACGAAGCCTCCGGCTACACCGGCTCTCATCTGTCGTTCGCAGAGTTCGAGCAGCTCCTGCACCAGGTCGGCCTGGACGAGGACGGTACGGAGAAGGCGCTGGTCAGCGCCGAGTGGATCGTGCCTCATTCGCGCGGCGGTGCCCCTAGCGCGTGCCTGCCCAATCCGCGTTTCCGCCCGGTGCAGAGTGCGGCCGGTCCCGCTCTGCGTCAGCTCGCCCTCGGCTCGGCCTCGCTTGAGGAGTTCTGGCTGGAACGGGCTTCGGGACGGGCCGGGGAGGACGATCCCGGCTGGTACTTCAGCGGGCGGGCCGAGCCGATGGCACGCATGGTCTCGTTTACCCGGGAGGGCGCCGGCGTTCTCGTGGTCACCGGAGCCGCCGGCTCTGGGAAATCTGCGCTTCTGGCTCGCCTGGTGACGCTGGCTGACGCCGGTTTCACGGCCGACCCGCGATACGCGGCGGTGGCGGCTGGCATCCCGAGCGGGCTGCGGCCGGACCCCGGGGCGGTCGACGTCGCGGTCCTGGCCCGGAACAAGTCCGCGCGAGTGGTCGTGGAAGAACTGCTGGCCGCGCTCGGCGGTGCTCCCAGCGGCGGCGAGCTTCCGCTGCAGAGCCTGCTCGGCCTGCTGTCGACCAGGGCCTCCGGGCCCGCTGGAACCGTCAGCGTGGTCATCGACGCGCTGGACGAGGCCGAGGATCCGCTGGCCTGTGTCGGCGATGTCGTCATCCCGCTGTCCCGGCTCGCCGCTGGCGGTACGAAACGGGCCGTCCGTCTCGTAGTGGGTGTCCGCAGCTCACCTTCGAGCGGTGGGTACGCGTCGGACACGGCCCTGCGGGACGAGCGGGCCGACCAGCTGCTGCAGCGGCTTGACAGCGCTCTGCGTACAGAAGGCGTCCCTTTGCAGGTCCTGCGCACCGACGGGCCGGACTGCACCAGTGACATCGCCGCCTATACCGCCGCGCTGCTGAGCGCCCCGCGGACCAGCCCGTACCACGGTGCGCCGGAGGCCGCGGACACGGCGGCACGCCACATCGCGCAGGCGGTTGCGCCGTCCTTCCTCGACGCCCGGATCGCGGCCGAGCAGCTGAGGACAGCAGACACGTGCCAGGACCTGGACGAGACCGGCTGGCTGAGGCGCCTCGCCGACGGCACCACCGGGCTCCTGCGTGAGGACATCCAGGCCGTGGCCTCCGCCGCGGGGGCGGACAGCGGCCTTCTGGTTGCCGCGCTGCGCGCGACAGCGTTCGCGCCGGGGGCCGGGCTGCCATGGGCGGAGGTCTGGCCCGCAGTCACTGTCGCACTGGCCTCAGAGGTGTACGGGCCCGGGTTCACCGACGCCGATGCGGCCGACCACGCCATCCGCATCCTCCGGTCCAGCCGGCTCACCGGATACCTGGCCAGTGCCGAGGAGGATGCCCGTGCCGTGTACCGGCCTGTGCACCAGCGGCTGACCGACCTTCTGCTGGCCGGCGGCGGCGTCCTGCTGGCACCGGCGGCCGCAGCTGGCGGCGGAGAGCACCCGGACGGGCCGCACACGCTTGCGGCGGCGCACTCCGCGATCGTCCGTGCACTCGCGGAGCTGGTGGAGCAGGCCCTGCCGCACCCGGCGCATCCGTACGTCCGAAGGTACTTGCTGCACCATGCGGACGCCGGCGGCGTTCTGACTGACGTCGAGGTGCCGGTGGCACTCCTGGCCCAGGAGTCTTCTGGAACGCTGCGCGCCCGCCTCGCTCTGCCTCTCCCGGCGGGGGATCCCGAGCGGCAGAACCTGACGGCGGCGGCCCTGATCGAGCCGTTCGCGGTCGAGGCCACGGACTACGCCTCGCGTCTGGGCAGCATCGCCTTTCTCCGTGCCGTACGAGGCCTGGGCGGAGAGGCCGGTCTCCAGGCTGACGCCTTGGCCGGGCTGCCGGTAAGGCCGCTGTGGGGACGGTGGGCAGCACGCGTGAACGTGCTGGCGCCTGCACCGGGGCAGACGAAGGCCCTGTGCGTGGTGCCGACGTCGGACGGGCGCCAACTGGCAGCTTCGGCCGCCGACGCCGGCGGCGTCCGGGTCTGGGACGCCAGAACGGGCCAGCCTGTCGCGGACCTGGCCACGGGGACAGTCCACCGCATGTGCACCATCATGGCCACGGGCGGGCGCACCTTCCTCGTCACAGCGGGGCAGTCTGACACCGGCCAGCACGAGGTACGGATCTTCGATCCGGTCTCCGGACAGCCCATCGCTCGGACGCCGGTTCCCCAAACCTACGATGTGCATGTCCTGGCGGATGGCCCGGCGCTGTGGAAGCTGCTCATCCTGACCCGCAAAGGCACGTTCCTGTGGAGGCCGCGCGCGGGCAGGCTGTTCGAGGTTCCCGACTTCCCCGAGGGGATCGCCCAGAGGCACAGCCAGGTCTGGGCGCCGGCCCGCTGGCAGCCGTCACTGACGGCGGTGGTCCGCTCGGGTAGCGGCAAGGCCCTGGTCGCTGTGTGCGGCGGGGAAGGAATCCGTCTGTGGGATCCGGCGTCGGCAGCGACGGTGAGCCCTTCCTTCGGAGGCAGCCAGGTCTCGGGCCTGGTGGGTGTCGCCCGCCCGGACCGCGACGACCTCCTGATCGCCGAATCCCCCAATCCGCTGGTGCCCCTGCGCGTGTGGAACCCCTTCACGCTCCAGCAGGTGGCATCCAGTGCAGAGGGCGGCAGCAAGGCGGTTGCGGGTGCCAACGGAACGGCGTTCGCCTATGTCGCACGCAACCGCATCGTGATGCAGGGGCTCGACGGCGGCGCAGTCCGCACATTCGAAGCCGAGACGTCGTCCGTGGATGCCCTCGCAGTTGCGGAAGGTCCGGCAGGGCCGCGGGTCATGTCGGCCGGCCCGGAGGGCATCCGGGTCTGGGGCCCCGGGCCCGGCGGGCCGCTCTACGAGGACGGACTGGCGGAGTCGGTGTACCGGGGCCCCTCGCTGGACCAGCGCCAGCGGAGTGCTCCCACGTGGTCCCTGTGCAGGTCGTCCCTGCCCGTCGATGGTGAGACCCAGGGCGGTGACGTCCTCGTTCTCGCGACGCGGAGCGGGCTGGACATCCACAGCGCGACGACGGGCCGCCTGCTGAAGCGGATCGGGACCGGCCTTGTCGGGCAGGTCCTGCCGCTGGCCCCTGACAGGGCCCGGGTGGCAGTCAGCGCCCCGAACGGCGACCTGTCCATCTGGGACCTCGTGTCGGGCCAGTCGGTGATGACGAGCCGCAAGGAACTGTCCCAGTCCGCCCTGTCCTCGTGTGTCGCCTGGACCGCCGAGGGACTGCCGGTGTCCGTGTCCCTGGCCGCCACGGGCGGCGACCCTGACCTCACCACAGTTGTCCTGGACCATGAGAACGGGCGGTCCGCGACCAGGACGGTGCCGCTCAGCACCGACAGCAGCAAGTCCGCTGTCCGTCTGCTCGGCGCCCTGCCTCCCTCCCCGTCCGGCGACATCGCGGTCGTGGCGGGCGTCGGCCGGGATCTCGCGCTCATCGATGTGGCTTCCGGAGGGCGCGCCGGCACGCTGTCCGGCTTGGACTGCAAGGGCGGGCACGGCAGTGTCCTGTGCACTCTGCCCGGCGCCAGCGGCCCGCTGCTGGCGGTCTCGAACGGAACGGACATCGGTGTCTGGGATGTCACCACGCTGACGCAGGTCACGGCGTGGAAGTCCCCGGACACGTTCACTATGACGGGCCTGTCCGTCCCCGGCGGCCCAACGCTGCTCGTTTCCGGCGGCACCGGCGGCGTGGGGATCTGGAACCCTCGTACGGGCGGTCTCATCCACACCGTCCTGACGGGTGCTCCTGTCCACGGCATCACCGTGGACAGGGGTGCCGAGGACGCGGTGCTCCACCTCTACGGCCCCGCGGGCCTGGCGACCGTCTCGGTCGACACTGGGCTGCTGTGAGGGGCGCTCAGGCCGCGCGAGAGGTGTCCAGCCCGTCCGCGCAGGCCTGGACTAATCTCCCAACTCTACATCCAGGCAGCCGGGTTCATGCGCATCTTGAAGAATCCTCCAGGGCAACCGGCCCCGCCTCCCCTCTGTGAAGCATCTGACTATGAACAGACCGCTGCAGAGTGATACATCTGAGCTGTGCTGTCTGCTCATCAGCACGGTTTCCTGAGGGTGGGGGCTGTTCATGCATGTGCGCGCGGTCGTTGCACTGCCTGCGCGAGGCCGGGCCGGGGTCCCTGCCGCCGGGACTGCTCCCTGGCATGGAACCAGCAGGTGAGCGAGGGGTCCGGCAACCGGCCGGACAGCCGCTGGGCCGCGTACGAGTGGTGGCAGGCCCGCCTGGCCAGCGCCTTCTTCGGCGAGCACCGCAGGGATACACCGGTCCTCTTCTTCATCAACGACAGCGAGCTGCGCGAGCTCCAGGGCGGGGCCGAGGTCCAGGACCTCGGCACTGCCGTCAGCTCCGTGCTCGCCTGGCACGGGAATCCGTACGATCCGGTCTCGCACCGCTGCCGAACATGGAGGCGCGGGAAGCGCGAGGATCCGCCCCCCTGCCTGCCGCTCCTCGCCGCGGCTGTCCTGGCCGCCGCCAAGATGCAGCGGACTGAAGCGGGGCCCGGGGCTCCCGCGTACTACGCGCGTCTTGCCGAAGTGCTCCGGCCCGCCTGGGGCGGGGAGCAGCACCGGAAGCCGCTCGAGAGCAACTACGAGACCGTCGTCGGCCAGTGGATCTGCCTGGACGAGTGGCTCCGGGAGCAGGACGGGGCGCGAGGCCTCAGCACGGTCAAGGAGAACCCCACCTACAGGAAGATCGGTTACGCCCAGTCCCAGGCACTGGTCAGGGCGTCCGACCATGCGGCCCTGCAGCGGTTCTTCCGTTCGGAGGGCCTGTCGCCAGGCCGGAGCGCTGACGGCGGGCGGCTGCTGAAGGCGCTCAGGATGTGGAGCGCCGTCAATCCGGAGGGGTTGTCCCAGAGGCTTCGCCAGGCGCTTGATTCCCATGCGGAGAGCCCGCTCCTGCAGCCCTTGCTGGTTACCCTGCTCGAGGGCTGGGACGGGTCCGCTGCCCAGGGCCGTGCCGACAGCGGCCGGCTCCGGATACGCCTGCGCGTCGTCCTCGAGGACGAATTCACGGGGTGGGAGACACGCTGGCATGCGGAGGCCGTGGCCGGCGTAGACCGCGATTCCCTGCAGCACCCCGCTGGAGCGCTCGAACTCGAGCTGGCAGACCAGGTGTACCGGCTCTCAGGGGTGATGCCGGACGTGGCCCGGGCCCTGCAGCACGGGCTCACCGCGCGCGGCACGAAGGCCGACGCATGCGTTGAAGGCGGCCGCGACGTGCTCGTGCTGCGCGAAGACCCTGTCGCCGGAGGCTGGGCAGAAACCGACAAGCTGACCGTCTTCGAACCGTACGTGTTCCTGTTCACGCGGTCCGGCCAGGGTCCTCTCCAGCGCCTTCTGGCCGATACCGGCCACCAGTGGCGCCGCCCTGAGAGCGTCCCGATTCCGGGCTGGCAGGTCACCCCCGAGCTGCGGTTCGACGACGAGCAGGTACTCGCGGCAGCCCTGTCACGGTCCGGCGTCCGGAGTGTCCGCCATCATCCGGTGCGGCGCCTGAGCCTGCGCAACGGGCTGCTCGTGAAACGCGAGTGGCGGCACCGATCGCTCTTCATGCTGGGCGCGGAACCCGACGTCATGGTCCCCGAGGAGCTCCGCGGACCCGGGCTGGTGACACTGGACGGGCAGCCCCTGGAGGTTCCTTCGGACGGGCTGACGGTGCTGCGGGGAAGGGGCCTCACCCCGGGACGGCACGTGCTCGCAGCCGGCGGCACTGCCACTGACTTCTACCTCGAGCCGGCGCCGGAGCCCCCGGAGGGCGCTCCGGCCGAACCTCCCGGTACGCCGCCGGGAACCGTCGCCGTCCCGCTGGACGGCGACGTGCGCTTCCTCACCGCGCGGGGCCACTTCCTCACCGCCGGGCGGCCTCCGGAGCCCGTGTGGTGGACGGAGCGCGCCCCCGTCCTCCGCGGCGGCGGAACCGTCCGCGTGACGGTGCCGCCCGATGCTGTGTGGCTGGTGGCCATTTCCGGGGCGGGCGTGCCTGCGGTCACGCTGTTGAGGACGCAGGCCCCGGCCTTCGAAAGCCTGAGCAGGGCTGCCAAGGACTTCTGGAGCGGGCTCGTCCTGCTCGACCTGGCCGGCGTCCCGCACGCCTCGCTGTGGAAGCGCTACCGGGAAGCCGCGCTCAGCCAGTTCCCGCGTGGGGGGTTCACACGTGTTTGACCCGGACCTCTTCATCTCCTGGATGGCGGAGCAGCGCAGCGGCTCCCTGGCCACGCTCATCCGTGACGCGTCGTGGGCCAGCGGGTGCGAACGGAAGCCCGTCACCCAGTGGCTCGGCCGTATCGAGGCCCTGGGCGCCGTCAGCATCGACTGGCGCACCGGCCGGTGGAGTGCCAACGCGTGCGAGATCACGGACCTGCCCGGGAACACCCAGACCGCCGTCCTCACCGGTGCCAGGCCCGTCGGTCCGGACTTCTACAGGGCGCGCGGGGCGGTAGCCGTGCCGCAGGGTCCCGAGGAGTCCGGGATACCGCTGCCGACGCCCCTGTGGCTGCAGTACGAGGAGCGGTCCCGCCTCCATGAGTTCGCCGCGTCCGCCGGTGTCGCGGCCGTCCCCTGCGCGGCCGGGTCCGCTGCCAGGTCCCTCGGGGCGTTCGTCCTGGGGGACCTGGCAGCCCCTCCGGCGCGCGACAGCACAGTCGAACGGTTCGATCCCGCCGTCGGCCGGTTCTCTCCCGTCAGCCTCGGGAGCAGCTGGCCCGTTCCCGGCCTCTACCGGTTCACGCGGTTCGGCCGTCAGCCCCGCTACGCACTGCTGCACAGGCCCGGCCGGCAGGCAGCGCCCGGACCTGTGCGCGCTTCCGCCCCGTTCCCGGAGCAGACCTGGCACAGCGTCGACCGGAGAGCTGGCATCCACTATGTCGTCCCCCCGGCAGCGTTCCCCCTGCGCTGGAAAGCCGATCGCGCCGGAGAACCGTGCCCCGGCTCCCTGGGACGCATGACTGTTGACCGCAGGACCCCTCTGCCGCTGGCCCAGGAACGGGCGGCCGTCCTGTGCACGGGGCTCGCAAGCCTGCGCACGGCAGGTACGGAGCACTACGACGGGGTCCCCCTCTTCATCGCCGACCGTATCGCCCGCACTCTGCGCCGCCGTCTGGAGACTGCATGAGCACGCCCCTGCCCGGCCTGGATGCCTTCGCCACGCACAACGCCTTGGCCGAGGCCTATCTGCGCTACTACGACACTGCCTTCCGGCTCCGCAATAACGGCCTCCAGGCCGAGCGCCGGTCCCTGCTCGACCAGCCCGGCGGCGTGTTCGCCGATCCGTATGTCGAGCTCCGGCCGGAGTACGCCCTCTCGGGGCACAGCATCGCCGAATCGGCCAGGGCCGCCGGAGCTCCCAGCGAGCTGGCGGAGTTCGCTGAGTGCGGGCTCTTCGCGAAGGGCATGGAGCTCTACACCCACCAGGAACGGGCCCTGGCAAGCACCATGGCCGCCGGGCGGAACGCGGTGATCACCGCCGGCACCGGATCGGGGAAGACCGAAGCATTCCTCCTGCCCGTCCTGGCCGACCTGCTGCGCGAGTCCCGGGGCTGGAAGGGCGAGCCCGCAAGCCCCAGCCCGTGGTGGGAGCGGGCTTCGTTCGAGTACTGCCCTCAGCGGCAGGGTGAGACCGGGCACCCGCCCGCTGTCCGGGCGATGATCCTCTACCCGATGAACGCGCTCGTGGACGACCAGCTCGTCAGGCTCAGGCGGGCCCTGGACAGCGACCGGGCCCGTAAGTGGCTGGACAGCCACCGCGACGGCCACCGCTTCTACTTCGGGCGTTTCACCGGCAGTACCCCCGTGACCGGCCGCCGGGGCCAGCCCTTCGCTGTCGAGGAGCTGCGCAGCTACCTGAAGGCCACTGCCGCCCGCGGCGAGCGCGCCCGCGAGGCCGCCGACGGAAGCGGCAGGGAGGACATCCGCTACTTCGCCCCCCGTCTGGACGGGGCGGAAATGCGCAGCAGGTGGGACATGTACGAGTCGTCCCCCGACATCCTGATCACCAACTACTCCATGCTCAACGTGATGCTCCAGCGCAGCCGCGACGAGGACTTCTTCCTCAGAACCGCACAGTGGCTGGACTCCCGCGACGACGCCCGGTTCACCCTGGTAGTCGACGAACTCCACATGTACCGGGGGACGCAGGGGACCGAGACCGCGTACCTGGTCCGCAATCTCCTTCACCGGCTCGGTCTGAGCCAGCGCCCCGAGAAGCTCAGGATCCTCGCCGCGTCCGCGTCGCTGGACGAGACCCGCGGGAAGGACCGCCGGTTCCTGCAGGAGTTCTTTGCCGCAGAGGAGGGGTCCTTCCACTTCATCTCAGGCGAGGCGGCGCCCCGTGCCGTCGGCCCGGGGGACATCTCCGCAGCCGCTTCAAGGCTGGCGCGGTACTCCGGGACTGAACCTGAACCGGCTGAGGCCGCCGGGCTGCTGGCCGAGACGCGCGCGGCGGAGGCGCTGGCCGGCGCGCTCGGCGCCGGATCGACCGGGCCGTCCGCCCCGGCCATGGCCTCCGCAGCCCTTGCCAGGAAACTGTTCCCTTCCAGCAGCACAGAAGAAGCCCGGCGGGCCCTGCAGGGGACGGCGGCCGCCGTCCGCGCTGCGGCGGAGGCCGGGGTCAGCGGTCTGCCCAGGATCCGGATCCACCTCTTCTTCCGCAACGTGGCGGGAATGTGGGCCTGCTCGGACCCCCGGTGCCCGGAGGTCCACGCCGCCTTCCAGGACTCCTCACGGTCCGTCGGCAGGATCTACTCCGTCCCGCGCACGTTCTGCGACTGCGGCGCCCGGGTTCTGGAGCTGCTCTACTGCCAGTCCTGCGGTGAGGCCATGCTCGGCGGCTATGCGCCGCGGAGCGCCACCGAACGCGGGGCGTTCAGGTCTGTGCTGCTGCCTGACAGCCCTGACCTGTCCCGTGTCCCCGACCAGGCCGGCAAAGACCGGTCAGCGGAGAACTACATCGTCTACTGGCCCTCCGAAGGGCCTCAGCGTGCCGATGACGACGCTGAGTGGAGTGCCGACAGCGGCAATGTCACGTTCGCTTTCCGGCGCAGTGTCTATGACCCGGCCACCGGGCTGCTGTCCAACCGGGCGGCCGAGTCCACTGGTTGGAGCTTTCATGTGAGCACTCCTGTCGACAAGAAGACCGGCCGGCCCAGGCACGCGCTCTCCTCGTTCCCGCCCTTCCCCACCCGCAGCCCTTGCTGCGGAGCCGACTGGGAGCGCGTCTTCACCAAGGACGGCACACGCAGGCGCATCACGGATCCAGGGCGGCTGGCATCGCCCGTACGGACGATGAGGACCGGCTTCGAGAAGATCAACCAGGTGCTGTCGGACGAGCTTGCCGAGCAGTTCGCCGAGCCTGCCGACCGCAAGCTGATCGTCTTCACTGACAGCCGCCAGGACGCCGCCAAGCTCTCCGCGGGCATCGGCCTGCGGCACTACCAGGACCTCGTCCGGCTCCTTGCCCTGGACGAGCTGGGAAGGTCCGCCGAAGCCGCCGGAGACGTGGCTGCCATTCGCAAGGATCCGCAGGCGCAGTCCGAGGCGGGTGCTGCCGCACTCGAACGCCTCAGTGCGCGGAACAAGAGTGATCTGGACGCCCTGCGCCTGGCTCTGCTGCTGCAGAATGAGGCCGACGCGGCCGCAGCCGGAGCACGGCTCGCGTCTCCGCCGGCCCTCGAGTCCCTGGCCAGAGTGCACGTCAACACACGCCTGCTCTCCCTGGGAGTCAACCCCGCAGGCCCGAAGCCGAGTGTGCAGCAGGTCGATGAGCTGCCCTGGCACGAGCTCTTCGACTGGGAACAGCAGCCCCCCGCGCTTCAGCTGGGAACCTCGGAGGCCCAGAAGGCTGCGCTGACTTCCGAGAACGGGCTCCTGGAGAACACCCTCGAAGCCCTGTTCTCCGGCGCCGGCCGCGACATCGAGTCGCTCGGGCTGGGCTCCGTCGCTCCCTGGCCAGCCGCCCCCGACCCTGACGGCCTCGGCCGGGCCAGCCTGCGGATCCTCGCCGAACTACGCCGTTTCCATACCCTCCGCGACGGCAGGGATAAGCCGCCAGCGCAGCTCCGCGACTACTGGAAAGCCGTCGCCCAGCACCGGGGCATGCACCCGGACGATGTGCAGAACGCCGCCGAGGCCGCGTGGGGCAGCGGTACGGTGCGGGAATACCTCATCGACCCGAGGAAGGCAGCCGTCCAGCCTTCTCCCGGCCGATCCTGGCGGTGCGGCCACTGCGGGCGCCGGCACCTCACACCGAGCGCCGGAACCTGCACGCGGTGCCACAGCGCGCTCCCCGCGCAGCCGGAACCCGACGAGAGCCCGGAAGCGACCGACTACTACGCCTGGAAGGCAGCCGGCGACCGTGCCGCTTTCCGCCTGAACTGCGCCGAACTGACAGGCCAGACGGACCGTCTCGATGCCCAGGCCCGTCAGGCCCGCTTCCAGCAGGTCTTCCTGAACGACCCGCCCGAGGTCCCGCTCGTACACGGGATCGACCTCCTGTCGGTCACCACCACCATGGAAGCCGGCGTAGACATCGGACCGCTGTCCGCCGTCCTGATGGCCAACATGCCGCCCAGCCGCTTCAACTACCAGCAGCGGGTCGGACGGGCCGGCCGTCGGACCTCTCCAGTTGCGGTCGCTCTGACCGTCTGCCGGGGGCGCAGCCACGACGAGCACTACTTCGCGAACCCGTCATCCATCACCAACGACCCCACTCCGCCTCCCTATCTCACCCTCGAGCGTCGGGAGATCCTCGAACGGGCCCTGGCCGCTGAGGTCCTGCGCGTCGCGTTCCGAAGCCTCGACGGGCACGGGGGCGAAGGCAGCGTGCACGGCGAGTTCGGCAAAGCCCGGGAATGGGCCGCTGCGCTGCCCGCCGTCCGGGAGTGGTTCAGCCAGCAGGACGGCGTACTGGCCGCGGCAGCACAGGCTCTGAGCGCCTTCACCCCGCTCGATCCGGCCGACATCCTCACCAGCCAGTGGCTGGAGCAGCTGCTGCTGCGTGTCACACAAGAGGCCGCCAAGCCCACCGGCGCCGAGGAGCTCAGCGAGCGGCTCGCGCACGCGGGCGTGCTGCCCATGTTCGGCTTCCCCACCCGCATCAGGCAGCTCTACCTGAAGGTCCCGCAGAAGAACTTCCCCTGGCCGCCTGACAACACGATCGACCGCGACATCGCCATGTCGCTCTCACAGTTCGCCCCGGGCAGCGAAGTCGTCAAGGACGGCAAGGTGTTCACCGTCACCGGAATCACCGAGTTCGAGCCCGCACCCAGCCGTCCCAGGCCTGTCGCGGACCCGCTGGAGAACCGCGGGCCCGTGGGACTGTGCCGGGTCTGCAACCACGTAGAGACGAATCCGTCCGGCGAGGGGCCCTGCCCCGTCTGCGGTCAGGACGACTACGGTGTCATCGACCTGCGGGAACCCGCAGGCTTCAGCGCCAGCGAGCAGCGCGACTTCGACGGAGTCTTCGCCTGGACGCCGCGTACCGTCTCCTCCCGGGCCGCCGCCAACCTCTCAGCCCTCGACTTCACCTCCTGGGAGGGAGCGGACATCTACTCCGGGCCGGGCAAGCGCTACATCATCAACGACAACAACGGCGACCTGTTCAGGCTGCGCCCCGTACCTGGCAGCTGGGGCGGGTACGTCGCCGTCAGGGGCCCCGGCCCAGTTGGCAACGACGAGGTCCAAGTGGCTCTCGGGGCTGTCCTGCCCACGGACTTCCTGTTCCTCGGCCCTACGTCCGCTGTCGACAAGACCCACGGATACCGGCTCAACCTCTCTTCCACTGGCCCCGTCTACGGCAGCGACATCAGCCACGGCCGGCGGGCCGCCTGGTACTCGCTCGCGTTCCTCCTGCGCAGCGCGGCCGCCAAGTTCCTCGATGTAGGCCGGCAGGAGCTCCTGGCCGGAATCCACCCTGGAGCGCATCCGGACGGCCACGTCGCCTACACGTTCCTGGCCGACGCCCTGGAGAACGGCGCAGGCTTCAGCACGCACCTCGGCAGTCGGGAGGTCATCGCCGACTACATGCGGGCCACTCACGCGTACCTGGACTCGCTGAGGCAGAGCGAGCACTCCCTCGTGTGCACCTCCTCCTGCCCCGGCTGCCTGCGCGACTACTCCAACATGGCCTACCATCCCCTGCTCGACTGGCGCCTGGCCGGTGACCTGCTGACCGTTCTCTCCGGAGGGTTCGCCAGCACCTCCGACGACCGCGCCCGCCAGTCACTGACCGGCCTCGAGAAGATGTACAAGGGCACCTTCCTCGACACCGGCCTGCCCGGGCTCACGTTCACCGCCCGCGGTCTGCCTTACGCCGTGGTGGCGAAGCACCCGCTCCACATGTGCGAGGAGCAGCTGGTGAGCAGTGAGCTCCGGCCTGCCCTGGACGCCGCGCTTTCGTTCACCCAGGACGCGGGCCGGGTCGTTGTCGCCGACTGGTTCACCCTGGAGAGGAGCCCGATGCAGGTCATCGAGCTGCTTCAGGCCCACTGAACACAGCCGGTACCGGCCGGGCGAGAGGCTCCTGTGTGCCGCTGTCACGGCCCGCAGGAGCCAGCCGGGCGCTTGCCGCAAGTCCAGGGCCAGGATGGAGTGGCTGCTGGAGTACTACGCTGGCTACCGCCCGGTAGAGGAACAGCAGCGAGGGCCTCGGCGGCGTCGCGTCGGCGGCGGGCGCCCGGTCCTCCCCAGGAAACAGGAGCCCGTGTCGTGGCGAGTGGCACACCGGAGGAGACGCCGCGGGAGTGGACCCCGCCGCCCGGGTCCTGGGCGTCGTCGGCGGCCAACCGCCGGAGCATGGTGGGCAACCGCAGCCGGGACACCCAGCCGGAGCTTGCGCTGCGGCGGCTCGTCCACGCGGCGGGGCTCCGGTACCGCGTGGCCGCGAAGCCCCTGCAGGGCATGCGCCGCAGTGCCGACCTGGTGTTCCGGCCGACCCGGGTCGCCGTGTTCGTCGACGGCTGCTTCTGGCACGGGTGCCCGGAGCACTTCGTCCCTCCCAAGACGAACCCGGACTACTGGCGGGAGAAGATCGGCCGCAACGTCCAGCGGGACCGGGACACCGATGCCCGGCTCGCGGCCGAGGGCTGGCTCGTGCTGCGCTTCTGGGAGCACGAGTCCGCGGAGGCCTGCGCGCCGACGGTTGTGGACAGGGTCCGGCAGCGGCGCGCAGGCGGATCCGTCAGCTGACCTTCCCCCGGTGCTGGGCGAAGTAGTCGTGGCGGGCGTGGTCCTGCTGGCCGATGAAGGCCTTGAACTCGCCGAGCTTGTAGGCCAGCTCGCCGTTGCTGCGGGCGGTCTTCTCCACGTGGAAGTCGCGCTCGATGTGGGCGATGCGCCGCTCGATCTCCGGCGGCGGGAGCTTCTTCCCGCCGGACTTGGCGATGAGGTCGGCCATCTTCTGGGCGGTGAGGGCCTTGTCCGGGTGGTGGCGGAGCAGCAGGTAGACCGGGTCGAGCTCCGGGCGGTCCCATTCGACCGAGTCGGTGCGCTTCTTCTCCTGGCGCAGGGCGCTGGCGATCGCCTTGCCGAGGGCCTCCGCGACGGGCGGGGGGAAGGCGTTGCCGATCTGGCGGTAGACGGTGGTCTTACGGCCTTGGAATTCCCAGTGGCAGTCCTTGCCGTACCAGCCCTGGATGCGGGCGACCATGGCGGTGGTCAGTTTGGGGACGTGGTCGCCGTCCGCGTCTGGGCCGGGGGCGGCATTGGCGACGCCCATCGCGTCGACCCCCAGCTCACGCCAGGCGGCCTTGGCCCGGGTCGGGCCGAGGTCGGCGCCGCCGTGCTTCTTGGAGCCGCCGACGATGGTGGGTGCGATGGCGCAGGCCTTCTTGGCCCATGCATCCACGTGCTTCTTGGGCCAGCCGTTGGCTCCCATAAGGTCCTTGAGCAGCTCGCCCACGGTGGGGGCCGGGTCCTTGGTGGGCTCGGGCCAGTGGAAGTACTCGGCGTACTCCTTCTGCAGGGCGACCAGGACGAACCGCGGCCGCAGCTGGGAGACACCGAACTGGTGGGCCTCCAGCAGGCGCCACTCGCCGACGTACCCGGCACCGTGGAGGAGCTCGAGGATGTGCTGGCGGTAGGCGGAGAACCGGTTGCCGCTCAGGCCCTTGACGTTCTCCAAGAGCAGCGCCTTCGGCTGGACGTCCCTGCACAGGTGCACGGCCCAGGCGAACAGGTCCCGCTCGTCCGTCGCGCCGAGCTGGTTGCCGGCGATGCTGAAGGGCGGGCAGGGGACACCCCCGGCGAGGAGGTCGATGTCCTTGTACGCGCTGGGGTCCCAGAGCAACGGATCGGCGACGTCCCCGACCTTGACGACGGCCTTCGCCTCGAGATCGGCGTCCTCGGGACTCGTGCCCTCGGCCTGCATGAGCCGGGCGAGGTTGTGGCGGAGGGTTGTCGCGGCGTTCTGGTCGAGCTCCAGGGCGAGCCTGTGCTTGAATCCAGCATTGTGCAGACCGAGGGACTGCCCGCCTGCACCGGCGCAGATCTCGACCACCTCAAGGCGCTCAGGTGCCATGAGACCTCCTCTCGGTGGCGCCGCAAGCGGACGCCGACGTGTTCCTCTGCCAGTGGCATCCTTCTGCTCGGCTGCCACTGCTGGGGGCGGCCCTGCCATCGCTTGGCCGCTGTCCAGGACGGTTGACCCTGTGTGTCGGCCTGCGGCAGGTGTCACCAGCAGAACCAGAAGAGTAGGCGACATCACCGACACACCCCAAAACGCCGCACCCGGATGCCCCAGGTCAGGCCGGGCTCCGGGCCGGGGCGCGGTGCCGCACGGCCTGGAGCCGATCTCTCCCGGGGCCGGTCGTGCCCGGGCGCACAGGGCCCCGGCACGGGGGGTAGGACGGGCCGGGACTGTCCAGGGCGGCTCCGCTCCGTAATTGCGCGGAGTCGATGCTGATGTCCCAGCCGATGTCGCCGGCTATTGGCAGACCAGGGTGGGCCAGGCATCCGGGGCAAGATCCTCAGGAGGCCGGCTTTCCCTACCGGGGCCTGCGCCTCGACGGCTGCCTGACACGGATGGTGCCGCTACTGATCCTGCCCGCGCTTTGTGGGGAGCCGGGGAGCGACCTCGTCCTGATCTCCCTCGTCGGCGAGCGTCCACCCTCCGCCCTCGATCTGCGCCGCCTTCTGGTCACCCGTCCGCGCCCGCCTCACCCTGACTGCCACGAACTCGCCGTCGCCGGGCACGGGAACCCCCAGCTGCTCGGCGATCCTTCCGTGCTCGGAGTCCTGCCCAAGGATGATGATGCCGGAATGGCGCAGCTTCGGCCGGGCGCGGCTGTTCCCCTTGTCCATCCTGATCCGGGCCATGTAGTCGTGCTGCCTGGCGAGAGTACGGACGACCGACCGGTCGACTATCCGTTGATGGACGAGGCGGAACAGCTCGTTCACTGCGGCCTGTCCGTTCCAGCGCGCGTTCCGTCCGGGCTTCCCGGCCTGGATGCCCCAGCCCGCGTTCATGATCGATTTGCGGGTCGCTCCGTCCAGGTGGAGCAGCAGGTTCTCCTTCAGCGGCATGTCGTCCCACAGCCAGGTGACGAGTCCGTGGTGCCTGCGGGTGAGGCTGAACTTTCCGTCGCGGTTGCCCCTCTTCGTCTTCCCGTCCGACTCCGTCAGTGCCGCGCGATCCGCGCGCAGCAGCCCGGCGCTCCAGCGGCTGGTCGCGTCGTCCGCCCAGACCACGAGGCAGATCTCGCCCATGGCCTCCGGGGGGATCATCCAGCCGTACTTGCGCTGGGAGAATTTGCAGTCGACCTCGATGTCCTCGATGAGGTAGTCCATGTGGATGGTGCCGTCCTCCGCGTGGGAGGCGAAGCCGAACTCGCGCTGCAGGTTGATCTCGACCAGGGTTCCTGCATGGGTCTTCTCAGTCTTGTGGAGATCCTGCCAGTCGTAGCGGCCCGTGTTCTCGCCGTCCAGCAGCTGGTCGATCGTCTGCCGCAGCACCCGGGCGAACCGCTCGCCGCCCGGGTCCTGCCTGAGCAGGTAGTCCCTCACCTTGATCAGTTCTGCGTCCTGGCTCCCGAGGGCGGCGCTCTGCTCCCCCTCCGGCCCCCACTGGATCGGCAGTGTCTGGTCGTCCATCGGTTCCCCTCCCTGATTGGCTGATCAGACTACTTTGCCGGGCAGAACGACCTGGCCGCCTCCTGCGGCTCCACCTGCCCAACCGCACCGCCGGGGTGACAGGTTCCGGATAGCTGCCACCCTGGGCTGGTCACCCCGGCGCCCGGGAGGACCGGTATGCACACCGCCCCGGCAGCTCCGGCTTCGACTCCGCCGCCCACGTTGCCGTCCGGAGCACCCGTCCGGAGTGCGGCCTGATCGGACCGGACCTCGAGGCGCAGCCCGGCTTCCCGTCCCCGCGGCCCGGGGACGACCCGGCTCCCGGCTGACCAAGGGCGCCCCCGAGCCTGGCTCAGGGGGCGGGGGCCGGGACGACTGCGCTGCCGTCCTGGCGGGAGTCCTTGGCGCGGAAGCGGAGGCGCGAAGCAGCGGGCGCCACCGCCCGGTGTTGCCGCCCGTGGCCTGCGGATCGCTGGGGTGGGCTGCGGGCTCGATGGGCCTGCCTGGCGAGCGCACCTCGACGAGTTCGGCGTTGAACATCTTGTTCCGGGCCGAGGGCTCGACCCAGGACAGGTGCTGTGCGACGGGCGGCGGGATCTCGGCCGGGGTGACCTGGGGCTTTCCGTCGACGAGTACGGCGTACCGGGCGAGCTGCTCGCGGAAGACCTCAGGGGCCGGGCAGGACTGCCGGAACCTGATCGTAGACTCCCGCAATGACCGCGTCTCTCACAGTGCCTTCGCCAGCAAGCCACGAAGACCCCGGACTGGACGAGGTGGTGGCCTGGTTCACCAGCCAGCCGGACCTTCAGAAGCGGTTCGGCTCCGTCATCCGCCAGGCCGTCGACGAAGTCCTCGACGGCCGCCGCACAGGGCGGTACGACATCACCGGGGTCGATCAGCCCGTGAAGACCTTCCTCGGCACCAAAGTAGAGATCATCACACGGTTCGAGTTCGATCTCGGCTACGGCGACCTGATGGACTACACCATTGCGGGTCACCCCGTGGATGCCAAGTTCACGCTCAATCGCTTCGAATGGCAGATCCCGCACCATGCGATGGGGCATATCTGCCTCCTGATAAACGCCGACGACAAGGCAGGGACCTTCGCCGTCGGGCTCGTCCGTGTAACACCGGAGCTTCTCCGAACCAGGGGGAACCAGGACAAGAAGCGGGTCATCGCGGCAGGCCAGCGGTCCGCGATCCGCTGGCTCGTACAGAACGGCACGCTCCCGGAGAACCAGCTCCTGGCCCTGGCCAAGGCCGACGGGCCAGCCGTGGACGAGATCCTCCGCGGCAAGAGCGGCCAGGATCGGATCAACGCCCTCATGCGCCGCTTCGCAGGCAGGATCGTGCTGGGGACCACGGTCGATACGGTCGCCTGCCAGCGCGACAGCTCCAAGCGTGTCCGCGATTCCCGGAAGGACCTCGCCAAGGACGGGATCGTGGTTCTGAGCGGTGACCGCAGAGCGCAGCGGGCCATAGCGGAAGCCCTGGGGCTTCCGGTCCCTCAGCGGAGTTCGTGGCTTCCTGTCAGGCTTGCCCCTTCGCTCGGCGATGGCCGCCCGGCGGCGGCTATCAACGGCAGCGAGTACACCGTCTGGCAGACCGGTGACGCACAGGCCATCGCCCCGGAGTTGCCGGACAAGTAGGCGAACCCGCCGCCGTAGCGTAGGAGCGGGGTCTGGACGGGGCCCGCCCAGCAGTCCGGCGGGCCTCCCTGCACAGGCTCGTGGTCAAGCCGCCGCTGTAACTGCGCTGCACGGCTGGGGCAGGCCGAATGCGGCCGCGGCCACGTGCGCGGCCAGCAGCGGCGGCACGGCGTTGCCGGCCTGCTCGTACTGCTTCGTCTGAGTCCCCTGCCACGGGTAGTCGGCTGGGAAGGACTGCAGCAGGCCGGCTTCCCGGACGGTGATCCGTGCCGTGTCGGGAGCAGCACTGCGGGCAGTCCAGGACCCGCGGTCGCGGGATTCGGCCAGAGCGCGCCGGGCCTGGGTCGGAAACGGCTCCGCTCCCCCGGTCTTCCCTCCGCCGGCGGTGACGGTAGGCGCAGGACGGTCGGTGGCCCCCCAGCCGATACCCGCGGCCATGGAGACCCAGCGGGCCCGGGGCTCGCCGAAGAGTCCCCCGTCCTCTCCGTGCTCGGTGTGCGTGGGCTCTGGAGGCTGTGCGGTGCGCACGCGGGAGGCGATGAGGATTGCACGGCGCCGGCTCTGGGGCACTCCGAAGTCAGCAGCGTTCAGGTTGCCGGCCCAGGTGCTGTAGCCCCAGCTCCGGAGCACCTCCGCGTAGTGGCGGAACAAGGGCAGGGCGTCGGGCACCTCCTCCATGACAGCGTCCTCGGGGCGAAGGTCGTGGAGATAGCGCATCGGTTCCGCGGCAAGCAGGGAGCGGGGGTCCTTGCAGGCGGCCAGAAGCGCGGTCCTGGTGTCCCGGCCCCGGGCGAGGTCGTCTATCGCCTGGTGGACAAGGGGCTGGTCCTGGAGGCCGAGCTGCTTGCCCGCCCGGGACCACGCCTGGCACGGCGGGGAGGCGATGAGGCGGCGGATCCGCCCGGCCATCGGGGCTGCTGCGATCTGGGCAACGTCCGCGCGCACAGTCGGGTGCCCTGCGGCAGCCCGTGTCCGGCAGGCAGCAGCGTCCCATTCGATGCCGATGTCGGTGATGCCGTGGTGGCCGCGCAGACCCTCGGACCAGCCTCCGGGCCCGGCGAACAGGTCCAGGGTGTCAGGGGCTTCGGGGGCAGGCATCAGGTCTCCGGGGTGGATGGGATCGGCGGAACGGCTTGGTCGTCTCCGGCAGACGGCGCCCTTCCCGGGTGGCGGGCGGCGCGCGTAGTCAGCGCAGACGACCATACAAGGTGCAGGCCGTAGGTCCGGCTGCCGAGGCGGCGGATGCACGGCTCCTTGCGGCGCCCCTGCGGCTGCCTTCCTACGCCCTGGGGTCCGGCTTGGACGGCACGACGGCCCCGGACAGTGCTGGTCCGAGAAGCGAGGGGGCTCTCCATCGCATCCAGCCCGGGATGGTCGTCCTCGGGCTTCCAGCTCCTCACGGAGGAAGCCAACTTGACGACGACGGGGCCCGCACACCCCGTGAGCCGTCGCGATCGCGTCGATGCCGTGCCCCGAGCTCGGCGTCGCATCCTTCATTCCAGCCCATGCTCCGCCCGCGCAGGACGCGGCGGTGGGAGTGGGACGGACACCGGTCGGCGACGAGGACCTCGGCTGGTTCGGCCGGGGGTCGCTCGACCTGTGCGCACCCGGACAGGCGGTCGCGGTCCCCGGCTCCAGGAGACCGCGTCCGTCACAGCGGCCGAGGCACCGGCTGACGACAGCCTGCTGCTGCACACCACGTCGGCATTCCCGGGCGATCCAGCCCCGTACGTCGGGGAGACTGCCTTCGTTCGCATGGGCGATGTGATTCTCATGGTGCAGCAGGTCCCCGACCAGAAGGCGTCACCAAACACGGAGCATGTCCTCGCCGCTACTGTGACGGCGTACCGTGCCGCCGGTGGTTGACCACGCATCCTGCTCGTTCATGCGGGTGCCCGCCTCAAACGCGGCCCGCCAGTCGAGCACCCTGGCGCGGCGGCCGCGGCAGATCGGGGTACGGCAAGGCGGGTCCGGCAGCTGTATGGGGTCGCTGACCACCGGGAGGCCCGTGGAGACGGGGCAGTTGAAGACACGCACGGCCTCCCGCCTGCCGAGTCCGACGTCGGTCGGCCTCTGGTTCCGGGGCTGCTCGCTGGAACCGGCTTCACGGTGCCTGACGGGCTCCCAGCTCTGCGCGCGCCCGTCCCACTCGTCGGTCGCGATCCCCGCGACGAAGCGCACAGCGCTGCCGCAGGTACCGCACCGCAGCGGCACGTGGCAACCCTGGTAGTCCCGGGGTTCGTGGCCTCCGAGCTTCCAGCCCGGGGCCGTCGAGAGCCCCCAGGAGTAGCGGGCATCGGACTCCTCGCCCAAGAGGCCCCGGTGCGGGAACTCGGTCACCGGTTCCGGCCGCGGCAAGGCACGGGGTCGGCAGGTAGCCGTGCTCGCCGACGGCCACCGGCTCCGGCGGCGTCAGGAAGCGCTCCCCGGGTCGCCGGTACTGCGGCAGCGGACCTTAACCCACAGGTCGGCGGCCCTGTTGTAGGAAGCCGTTGGATCAACGTAGACATGCTGGAACGGGCACCAGAGGATCTGAAGGGCGTCCGTGCCCTCCGGGGATCCTCCGTACCAAGGCACGTCATGCGCATACACCTGCAGAGCGGGCAGCAAGAGCCACGACGTGTCCGCGGGTGTCCCGTCCCAGTGATCACGCCGTGGTGGACGAACCTGGTCGAGCGCTCGCACCGGGCGTCGGCCGGACGGTGGGGCTGCCTGTGCCTCACATGACGGCCGCCCAGGCAGTTCGGCCGCGGTTCGTCCGCAGGCCAGGCCAGCGCCCCTCCCACGGAGCTGTCGCTCGGACCCGGAACCGCCGACACGGGGTACGGCCGGACCGCCGTCCTCGCGTGGGCGGCGATCACTCGTGTGTCTCCAAGACGAGGGGCCCCTACCTCACGGTGGCGCCCCGCCAGTAGCCCGAGACGCGTTCGTTCACCTGCTCCCCGGTGAAGGTCCACGGGCCGACGCGTTCGTGGTCGGCACTGACGTTGAAGCTGGATCCCGCGGAATGCTCGTTTCTCTTGGTGACGCAGGCCGGTCAGGGCTCGATGCGGACGCGGCCGGCTACGCCCTGCGTCGTCCTCCGGGCGGACACCGTCGGCGTCCGTCCCCGCTCGCGCCCGGTGCCCGGTTCCTCGACAGGTCGGTCGGCAATTCCTTGTCTCTCCTGTCCGGCGCTGGAATACTCGGTGATCATTAAGTTCGCCGTCGACCGATACGTGCCGGCGGCGGGATCGGCGTGAGTGGTTCGGCCGTGACGAGGTCCGGCCGGTCATCGGGGGTGTGGGTTAGGGATGGCGACCGGTGCTGTGTGGGGAGATCTGGAGGCGTACTGGCCCGCCGAGGAGCTGGTGCGCAACCGGCTGGCGTTGGTCGACAAGATCGAGCAGTGCTACCGGGAGGCCCATCCCGAGCGCAAGGACCCGTCGACGGGCGATGTGACGTCGTGGCGGGAGAGCCTCTACGAGCTGGCGACCGTGCTGACCGACCTGGGGCGTGGCCAGGTGTGGATGTTCATCGAGTACCGCGTCGACCCCGGTATGAACCCGATCGACGTCGTGCTCGCCGGCGAGCACCCGTCGGGCGGGTTGAGCTTCGCCGCCGTCGAACTCAAGCAGTGGAACATCGTCGAGCGTCCCCGGGCGGACAAGCCCAAGGGTCTCTGTGCGTCGTGCCGCTCCGGAGGCGGGAACGGGCTGTGCGCGCGGTGCGCGGTCGACCGCGTCTTCGTGCCGGGCTACGACAAGCACAAGAAGCACCCGGCCGTCCAGGTGCAGGACAACATGGTCGCGCTCAGGAAGCACCACAGCATGTTCGACAGCCGCTACGTCAACCTCGTCGGCGCCTCCTACCTGCACAACCTCAAGCGCCCGGACGCGCAGTGGATCGGCAACGTCGCGCCGTGCCCCGGAATCCCGACGTTCACGGCCCGCCGGCCCGCCGACCTGCGGACGTTCCTCGAGGCCAACTTCGCCCCGGCCTCGGGTGCCGGCGCGGCCCAGGCGCTCCTGGACCGGCGGCGCTCGGAGACGCTCCTCACCGACGAGATCGGCTCGATCATCGACGGCCACACCCGCTTCAGCCTGGTGGAGAACCAGCTGCGTGCGGTGCACGACGTGATGGAGTCCGTCCGCGCCACTTCCGCCCCCGGCACCAAGAAGGTCTACGTGGTGAGCGGCCGGGCGGGCAGCGGCAAGTCGCTGGTCGCGCTGACCCTGCTGGGAGACGCGCTGGCGGAGGGCTACCAGGCCGCCTTCGTGTCCGGGGGGATCGCCTCGCGCGACACCTTCCGACGCGCGGCGCCGGGCCGACGCCGCGCGTTCACGACGCTGAGCAAGGTCGCCGACGACCGGGCGGCGGACGAACTCGACGTCATCCTGTGCGACGAGGCGCACCGGCTGTCGGAGCGCCCGATGCGCGGCTCCTTCCACATGCGCCCCGGTGAGTCGTCGGTCGAGGTGATCGTCTCCCGGGCGCGGGTGCCGGTGTTCTTCATCGACGGCGACCAGCGCCTGTTCGCCGAAGAGGTGTGGTCTCCGGAGGCGCTCGTCGAGGAGATCAAGCGTCTCGGGGCGGAGGTCGTCCCGATCACCCTGGACCGGGTGCTCCGTGCCGTCGGGAGTGCGACGTACGACGCCTGGGTCCAGCCGCTCATGGCCGGTACCCCGATCGTGTGGAACCCCGACGACGGTCCGGACCCGGAGCCGTTCCAGCTCTACTACGCCGAGAGCGCGGGCGAGATGGAGGGGTTCCTGCACGCCCGGCAGGAGGAGGGTGCCAGTGCTCGGATGAGCGCCGGCATGTGCTGGCCGTGGACCGATCCGAGCGGCACGGTGCCGGATGTCGCGCCGGACGAGGAGTGGGCCCGTCCGTGGAACGCCGGGGACGATCACAGCACTCCCGGTGTCCCGAAGCGCAAGTACTGGGCGACGGATCCCGGGGGCTTCGGGCAGATCGGCTGTGTGCACACCGCGCAGGGGCTGGAGTACGAGTGGGGCGGCGTGATCATGGGCCCCGACCTCACGTGGGAGCACGGCGGCTGGACCGTGCATCGCGAGCACGTGCTCAGCAAGGCCGACCGGATACGGTCCGACGAGGAGCTCGCCCGGGCGATCCGCAACGCCTACGGCGTCCTCATGACACGCTCCATCCGCGGCACGGTGCTGTACTCGGTCGACCCGGCGACCAGACGGCTCTTCGCCGATCTCGGTCTCCAGAAGGTCTGAGCCCCGATGACCGACGGCGCCCGCCGGGCCGTCCCCGGACGGCCCACGACGGGAAGCGGGAACCTGCCCCTCGATCCACCGCTGCCGCCCGGCTGGACCCGCCGCCGGGTCGGCGCGATCGCCACGGTCCAGCCCGGCCGGGGCGCCTCCCGTGCACGGGTCCCCGGAACGCTCACGCGGCGCCAGCTGAGGTGCTCCAACCTCGGCTGGGGCGTGCTCGACCTCACGAAAGTCGCGACCACGGAACTGACCCGGGAACAGGCCCGCAGGTACAGCCTGCGCTTGGGCGACATCCTCCTGGCCGAGGCCTCCGGGAGCGTCGATCGCATCGGCCGTCCAGTGCTGTGGAACGGCGAGATCGAGGACTGCTCCTTCCACAGCGGTCTCATCCGCGTCCGGCCGGTCCCCGGGGTGGACCCCCGCTACCTCTGTCACGCCCTCTCCTACGACGCGTTGCGCGGCGAGTTCGGCCGCCGTGCCAGGGGCGCCACCGGGCTCAAGCACCTGGGCTCCACCGCGGTCCGGGAGTGGCGCGTCCCGCTGCCGCCGCCAGCCGAGCAACGGCGCGTCGCCGACGCCCTGGACGGGCTGCTGGGCCGTCTCGACGCGGGCGAGGCGGCCCTGGACGCCGCGCGTCAAGGGCTTCCCCGCCTGTGGGACAGCGTCCTGAACGCCGTGGTCAGCGGACGCCTCACCGGCGACGACATCACCGGCGGGACGGTCCCAGGGCCCGCCACCGGGCCGCTGCTGCCGATCGGCGAGGTCGCCGAGGTCACCGCGGGGCTGCGCACGCCGAAACCTGCGGACAGGGGCTCGGCGCATCCGTACCTCGGCGTCGCGAACGTCGCGCGCGAGAGCCTGACGCTCGGTGATGTCCGCCAGGTCACCATCCCCGAGCACGCCCTCGACTCCGTGCGCCGCCACCTCGTCGAGGTCGGCGACCTCCTGGTCGTCCGGCAGAACGGAAGCCTCGAACGCATCGGCCAGGCCGCCACCTGGCACGGCGAGCTCGCCGGCACCCTGTACCAGAACCACCTCGTCCGTATCCGGCCGGGCCGGCGGCTCCTTCCGCGGTTCCTCGAACTCGTCTGGAACGCCCCCGCCACCCGCCGCCGCCTCCAGGATCAGGTCAGGGGCACGACGGGCAGCCTCTCCGTCCGTCTCGAGGACATCAGGGCCGTCACGATTCCCGTTCCCGCCCTGCCCGTCCAGGACCGGCTCGTACGGGCGGCGGAGGTCTGGAGGGAGCACGTGCGCACCACCGGCGTGCGCGTGGACGACGCCCGCCGATCCGGTCCGGCGCTGCGGCTGTCGATCCTCGCCCAGGGGTTGTCCGGCCGGCTCACCGGCCACGGGGCCGCCGACGGCCCCACCCGGCCCGGCGGTCCGACCGGCTTCCCCGAGACCGGCTACGAGCAGCAGGAGTTCGACTTCCGATGAGCGACAGCCGCCCCACCGACCCGTCCCTGCCGCTCGAGGAGACGGAACCGCCGAACGCTCTGGCGTACCGGCTGTGGAGCCGGTACGAGCGACTGCGCGAGGACGGCGTCCCCGGCTGGATGTTCCTCGAGACGGTCTCCCACCTCCTCCTGCTCAAGCGGGCCAGCCGACCGACCGCACCTCCTCCCGGGCACCCGGCCCACCCGGAACTCACCGCCGCGTCCGGCGCCTGGGCCACCCTCCGTGCCGCACCGGACGGCGATCTGCCCGAGGTGTACGAGCGGATCCTGAAGGAACTCGGCGACCGGCCCGACACCGCCCTCGGTCGCGCGCTCGCCAACGCACACGGGGCCGTCGCCGACCCGCTCCTGCTCCGGGAGCTGATCGACGACCTGGAGGAGGGCCTCGCACCGGGTCCCGGGAGCGAGGAGGAGGGCGATGTCCTGGAGGCCCTGTTCGAACTCGCCGTCCAGGACACCCGGAGAAGCATCCCCCACCACACCCCGCGCTTCCTCGCCGACACCCTGGCGCGCCTCACGGGGCCGGGCCCGGCGGACAGCATCGCCGATCCCGCGTGCGGAACGGACGGCCTCCTCGCCGCCGCGCTTCGCCGCATCCGCGAGCAGCACCCCGACACCGTGGTGCCGCCGTCGGGCGGACACCGCCTCGAGGGCAACGAGCCGTCCCCTGCGAGCCGCCTGGCCGGCGCCAACCTGCTCCTGCGGGACACCGGCTGGTACGGCGGCCCGGTCCACGTCACCGACACCGACCCGCTTGACGCGCACCCTTTCACCCAGGCCGACGTCGTCCTCGGCAACCCGCCGTTCGGAAGGCTGGACACCCCGCCGGAACGCCCCGACTTCGCCGTCCGGACCCGCGACAAGGCCCTCAACCACCTCCAGCTCGTCATGTCGGTCCTGGCCCCAGGAGGCAGGGCAGCGGTGATACTGCCGGACGGCGTCCTGTTCGGAAGCGGCCCCGCGGAGGCGGTGCGGCGGCTACTGCTGCACGACTTCGACCTCCACACGCTCATCAGGCTGCCCACGGGGATCTTCCACGGCGCGCCGGGGGTCCGTACCAACGTCCTCCACTTCACCAAACCGCGGGCACGGTCGGACACACCGGCCACCACGCACCTGTGGGTCTACGACGCGCGCACCGGCCACTCGTTCCACCCGGCACAGCGCCCACTGCGAGCGGAGGACCTGACCGGCGCCCTCGAGGCCCTGCGCCCAGGCGACCGTGCCTCCCGCACGGAGACCCCGGACGGCCGCTTCAAGCGCTTCACCTACCAGGAGCTGGTCGACCGGGACGACGCCACCCTCGACCTGTTCTGCCCGATCGCGCAGCCGACCCCACCGGACGACAGCCCGCCCGAGGCCATCGCAGCCGAGATCGCAGAGAACCTGCGGGCCGCACTCGCCCAGTTCGAGGCCATCACCCACACGCTCGCCCAGGCGCCATCGCCTTCCCCGCCTTCGGCTTCGGCGGACGTCACCGCCCCCGCCTCCGGCGGGTGATTTCGGGCGTCCCGTCACACCGCCGTTCGAGACCGTTCGCCACGCCGCCGCACCTGCGGGAGGGGCCCGTCCGACAGGGTGCACGCGCCCTGCCCGGGATCGCCACGCCCAGGAGACCCTGGCCGACGCGCTGGGAGTTCACCGCTCGACTCGTCCTGGGCCAGTACGAGGCCGCCGCCACCGGCTTCGACCGGGCGATTCGAGCGCTGCCGGCCGCGTTCCGGCGCGACCGCGGGGTGTACCTGGCTCGGGCGGCGGGAGCCCAGCTCCACGTCGTTGGTCCCGAGCAGGCGGCCCTGACCGCAGCTGAGGCCCTGTCAATTGGAATCAGCGTTGGCTCCGGAGCTGGTCACCCTGAAGCTGGGTGACCAGCTTGCCGAGCGCGCGGACGTGCCTGCGTCCGTCCACGCCGATCACATCGACTACCGCGAGGAGTGGCGCCTCCGGCCGCCATCGGACGGTCGCGGGTCGGCCCTTCAGGCCGGGCGTAGTGACGGTGTGAGGCCTGATCCGGCGGGCTGCCGTGGGAGCAGCGTCGTTCGGGCGGTGCGTAGGGCCGCCCGGACGCGGGCGGCTCCGGCGGATGCCACGGCCGCGGTGCCGGGTTCGCCGCCCGACGTGGCGCGCCGTCCGCCGAGGCCCGAGCACGCGGCGCAGATGCCGGGGCGCGGGACGGGGTCGTGGCAGGTGGCGCACTCGGCGTAGCGGGGCCGGGGCTGTCCGGACGGCTGGTACGGGGTCCGGTCGGGCGGCAGTTTGTGCTGCAGGCGGTGGCGGAGGACACCGGCCGGTGAGTGCACGGGGGTCGGCAGGCCGGGTAGGAGTGCCTGGGCCAGTTCGGCGGTGGTGGCGCCGCGCTGGAGCCATCGGGTGACGAGCGGGGCGAGTTCCTTCGCCTCGGTCTCGCCGAGGCGAAGGCGTGGTTCCGGGCGGATCACCCGGAACAGGGTCGCGATCGCCTCGCGGGTCTGTTCGTCGGGTGGTGCGGACGGTCGTCGGTCGCTATCGGGGTTCGCCTCCCGCCGATCGGGCCGATCCCGCCGATCGGGCCCATCCGGCCGATCCCGCTGGTCGGGCTGGCCGGGCTGGCCGGGGCCGTCGGCCGGTTCGGCTTCGGTGGGATGGGAGGGTTCTTGGTACCGGTCCTTTACAGGGGTGCCTGCGGCGCCGGTCGTCGCTGGACCGGACGCCGGACGGGGGACACCCGGTGGCGGCCCGAGCTGCGGGGTGTCGTAGACGTGGGCCTCGGACCGGATGGTGCCGTCGGGCATGCGGACGGTGTCGACCCGGTAGTACCCGGCCTGGGTCAGTTCCTTGAGGGCTTTGCGGATCGCCCCGCGCCCCTGGGTGCTGGTGTCGGCCATGTGCCGGCCGTCCTCGCGCCAGCCGTCGGGGCGGGAGAGGAGGTCGGCGAGGAGGCCGCGGGCGGTGAAGCCCAGCCGGCGGTCCTGCAGCACGGCGTTGGGCAGCACGGTGAAGTTGCGCGCGTGGGCGGTACGATGGATCTGCATCGGGAGTCCTAGCTCCTGTTGCCGGACCCCGGAGCGTTGGCGCGCTGCCGGGGTCAACTGTTTTCGGTTGGGTTACGGAAGGTACCACGCCGCTCGCGGGGACAGAGACCGTTCGCAGCAACGGATGTGACGGTCACTCACTTCTCCGACTCGTACTACCGGTGGATCGCGTGGGAACGGCTGGAGTCCTGGGGTGAGGACACTGCGGTCCTCATCGCCGCAGACGAGGAGCACCGCGCCGCGGTGAGCCGGGCGCGGGCGCTGGCCGAGGACCCGTTCGGCAACGGCCAGGGGGAGGTGATCGGTTGGCTGGCGCAGCAGCCGGGTGGAGGACCGGCTCGTCCACCGCACGGCGCACGGGCGGCTGCTGTACAGTCCCGCCGCCGACCCGGTCTTCGCCGACCTCGGCCTGGCGATCCGCTCCCAGCGTGCGGGCGACGTCGACCTGACCCGGCCGCAGGTGAGGGCGATGCTGCTCACCTGGCGCCCCTGACCGAAGCCAGTCGGCCCCCGAAGCAGGCGAGGCATCGGAAGCAGGCACAGCAGACGCACGATCCACGTCATGGGGTGCCGGGTGCCACCGCCATCGCACGCCACCTCAGACAGGCCCGCCCAAAGCGGAGATCCCGCTCCGCCGAACCGGCCGAGCGGGATCCCCGTGTCCCTTCACGAGTCGGATCGGACTCGTGCGGCGCACGGGCGCGCGCCCACCGGTGGGGTCAGCCGCTGACCTCCAGGGTGGTGGGCCAGCGGTCGCCGATCTTGGCGAACAGCGCCTTGATGTGGTCCGGGTGCAGCTTGATGCAGCCGTACGAGCGGTAGTCCTGGTCGCCGTCCCAGCGCGTGGACTCGGGCTCCTTGGCGGTGCCCTGGCTGCCGTCCGCCTTCATCTCGCTGTGGATGAACAGGTCCGACCGCAGGGTGCCGTCGGAGCACTTCTTGTCGGAGAGGGCGATGGCGAAGCCCTTGATGACGCGGTCCCGGTGGGTCTCGTGCCCCTCGATCCGGTAGGTGCCGTCGGGCAGCCAGCCCTTGCCGGTCCGGCAGCTGTCCCGGCCCTCGGCGCTCGCACCCAGGCCGGACCCGGCCCGGTAGGAGGCGACGGTCCGGCCGTCGACGCGCAGCGAGAGGGTGGAGCGGTCGGGGTGCTCGTGGTTCTTCACGAAGGCCAGCCGGACGCCGTCGTCCGCCGCCTGCGACGCCAGGGCCGTGGGCGCGGTGCCGACCGTGAGCGCGGCCGTCAGGCCGGCGGCGACCAGCAGCGTGGTGAGGGGGGACCGCCGGGAGGTGGTGCGGTGGGAGTGCGAGCGGGTCGTGCGCATGTCCTGCTCCTGTCCTGTCTGTTGCCGGGGTGGAGGGCCGCCGTGGGCCATGGGCCGTGAGCCTCAGGACCGGGTTCCGGCGACGTCACCGAGCCTGCCGGTCGGCGGGGTTGGCCGTCCATCAAGTGCGGAACAGTGGAACTTGCACTCTGTCTTGCACTGCGCTGACCTGCTCCTGAGCGCCTCGCGGTGCAGATCGGACCACCCGGGAGGACGCCTGTGGACCAGCGCGGGAAGGCATTCGAGGAGACTGCGGGCGCGTTCGCCCGGGCACTGGACGACTGGGCCCGGTGCCTGGCGGACGCCACCGACGGCGCCCGGCGGCCCTCCCGCAAAGTCCTCGTCCGGCGGCTGCGACTGGCGGGACACCGGATCGACGAACCACTGCTCTCCTACTGGCTGAAAGGACACCGCCAGCTCCTCGCCGGAAAGGCCAACCGGGTGCCCTCACCGACCGACACCGCCGCACTCGCCCAGGCGCTGCGCCCGGACGCCGCCGCGTCGGCCGAACTCCTCATCGGGCACGGCGAGGCGGTGGACCTGCTGCGGTCACGGCTGCGGGAGCTCGGCGGCGCCGGGTGGCGGCGGAAGGTGGTCACCCACCTCGGCGACGCGGTGCCACCCGCCTGTGACGGGACGGACGGCGACGGCCGGCTCCACTCCGCAGGACACGCCGACGGCGCGTTCGAGGACGTTGACACAGCGGCGCGCACCGGGGCCGCGCGCCTCCCCCGTACGACCGTGCGCCGATGGCTGCCCGTGGCGGCGGCCGTCATGGTCGCGGCCGCCGTCCTGCCGCTGGTCCTGCTCACGGGGCGCAGCGGCGCGGGCACGGACCAGGCCGCTCCCGTGCCGCCGCCACCGCCGGGCGCGAGCGGTGCGGGCGAACCGCCGACCGCCGCCCCGGAGCGTGCGGACCTGCCACTGCTCTCCCCGGCCGCCGGGGCCCGCACCGAGATCGGCGGCAACCACCGGTGCGGACGGATCCGCTACATCGAGGGCCTCGCCTGGACGGCGTGCACCCGGGTGGACGAGTCCGGCCTGAGCTTCGCGGTCCACCTGACCAACACCGGCCCCGAGGCGGTGACGGTGCAGGCCAAGGTCGGCTGGGTCCGCACCCGCGCCAGCCACCCGTGCCCCGGCCCCTGGGGCACCGGCGTGCGGGTCGTCGTGGCCCCCGGCCAGTCACTCCTGAGCCCCGCGGAGCAGTGCGTCCAGCCCCTGCTCCCCGCCACCGCCTTCCAGGCCCGCGCCGAGGTCGGCCTGCTGGACGCGGCCTCCCTCTACCGCGAGATGTCGATGACCGTCCACATCCAGCCCGACGGCCGCACAGCGATCTGGGCCGACGAGGCCTGAACCCCGTCGGCCCCGACCTCGCTCCACCGGGCTGCTCTCCCGCCGTGGCCGGCTCGGGTGTCCTGCGCCTTGCTTTCCTGCACCCGCACCGAACGAACGGTGACCGCTTCACCCACGCGGCTACCAGGGTCCAACGCCACGTTGAGCCCCCTGGACGACAACGCGCCAAGCCTTGCAAGGAGGTGGCAGAGCCGCCGCATCGCCCCAGGTCGCAAAGGGGTCCTCCCCGCACCTGCGGGGGTCAGCCGGCCTCCTCGATGGTGCCGGAGAGGCGGTATGCGGTGGAGGTGTCGACACCGAGGGCAGCAAGCAGGTCGAGGGCAGCGGTGAGGGGCGGGGCTCCGGCCAGGCGAGCGGCCGCTAGGTGGGCGGGGAGGCGGCCGGCGGCGCTCAGTGCTGCCCATTGGGCCGCGGAGAGGGCGAGGTAGCGCAGGCCTGGAAGGTCGGCCAGCGACGCCACGTCCGAGGTGGGACAACGGGACAGGTCGAGGGAGCGTAGCGCGGGGAGGGTACGCAGCGGGGCGAGGTCGAGCGGGGCCTGGGAGCCGATGGCGAGTGCGGCAAGGCGGGGGTGGTCCGCGAGCGGGGTGAGGTCGCCCTCGGGGGCGAGGTCGATGGCCAGGTCCTCGATGGGGAGTGCTGCTAGGGGGGACAGGTCGGTGGTGGCGCAGCGGTTGAGGTGCAGGCGCCGCAGGTGCGGGGTGGCGGATAGCGGGGCGAGGTCGACGGGTGACGGGGCGTCGTTGAGGTGGATCGCCTGGACGCCGGGCGCGAGTCGTTCGTCCAGGGCTGAGACCACCAGCGTGCGCGGGCCCTTCGCGCACTGCTGCGGGGCGTGCGGATCTGGCAGGTCCAGGGCCTGGCCGAGCCAGGCGGTGACGGAGGAGGCGACGTAGCGGGGGCCGTCGTTGAAGTCGCGGCCGACTTCGATCACCTGGCCGGGGCGGCCGGCTGCGGCCGGTGCGAGGTCCACGGCGAAGAAGTTGCCGTCGAACCCGGTGGCGAACGGGAGCCAGCCCGGATGCCCGGAGCAACGGCGCACGGTGTTCGGCGGGTCGGCGTCGAGGATCACCTGGTTCCAGCCGAGCTGCCAGCCGAACCAGGTCGGGATGCCGATGTAGTCGTCCCGCCGGGCCAGAGCTGCGTCGAGCGGCAGCCAGCCGTACCCGGCCAGCGCCTCGCTGTCGCCGTCTCCGTCGGCTTCCAGGTAGAGCGCCCGCAGGTCCGCCGGCAGCGGTCGGCCGAGGCGGCGCTCGGCGGCGGCGAGCTGCTCCGCAGTGACGGGCGCCGGCATCTCCGGTTCTGCGCCGGAGCGTTCAGCGTGTTGCCGGAGTACGGCCCGCAGCCGCTCGACCGCCTCTGCCGGGTCTCCGGCTGGGCGCGGCACGGACTGCTGTGCGCTGTCGGCTGCGCCTGGTTCGGACGGTTCGAAGCCGGGGTCGAGAGTCAACGTCCAGCCGTCCTCGGGGCCGCCCCCGGGCCGCAGCCCGTCTCGGAAGACCGCCAGCTCGAAGGCACCGGCCGGGCGGCAGACGATCTCGAGGGCGATGCCCTCCCAGCCGTGGCTCTCCCGGAACCGGGACGCCAACGCGGCGAGGCTCTGGTGTGGGAACGGCGTCCGGAAGAAGGAGTGCGGATGGCTTGGCACCACGTACCCGCCGCCGGACAGGCCGACGCCCCCTCGGCTCCCGTGCCCTCGTAGCACGCACTTCGTCCAGCCCTCCGGCGCCTGCGCGACGACCTCCGCCGTGATCTGTCGCGCCGCCTGTTCCACCGTCTGGTCCATGCCCGCCCCTTTCGCCCGCACTGTTCGGGCGATCATTTCAGCGGGCTACGACAGAGCGGCCGGAGGGAGGCGCCCGGCCAGCCGTATGCCCCCTGCGATCACCCGCGGCACTGCCCTGAAGGCCCTGATCCGACCTGCTGAGAAAGGCGCCTGCTTATCAGGACACCGGGGAGCCGCGTGCCCCGTGCCGGTGGCGAAGCGCTTACTCAAGCATTGTCCAGCCACAGGCCCTTGTACTGGATCTTGGGATGTCGGTGGTCTCTCGTGGTGGTACCGGCCGGGGTATAGCCGCATGACCGCAACAGGTCCGCCGTTGTGGCTTGGTCTCGTTCCTCGTTGTAGACGCCGATGATCAATCGGCCGCCCGGGGCAACGACATGGTCCAGCAGATGGGCTACGTACGCTCCACGCAGGTCGGCCGGCACGTAGTCCACGCCGGTGCGGGCGGCGTCGAAGCGGTGTGGAGGATTCCAGCCCATCGCGTTGGCGGTCCAGATCCGACGCGCCCACTGCGGGCAGCGGGATCGAGCGAGGTCGGCAAGGGCGGTGGAGATCTCCACCCCGTAGGGCTCGATGGTGATCCCTGCTTCAGCAGCCCAGTCGGTCAGGCTCTCCATCAGGTGACCGTTGGCGCATCCGATGTCGAGGAACGTTCCACCTTGCGGCGGGAGCAGGTCGACGAGCAGGCCGCGGGCTTCTCGCCAGCGGGTCTCGTCGCCACTGTGGCCGGACTGGGCCCGCGGGTTGTCGCCGTGGAGGTAGGCCGGTTCGATGACGTCCAGGACGGCGGCGTGCCACTCGGCGGCCGTGATCTCGCCCGCCTGGTACGCGTCGTCGATGGGTGCCAGATCGCTCCAGCCTCGCTCCTTCGCGCTCGCGATGTCCTCGGCGTCCTGGCCGGCCGGACGGCGCGTGGTGGGGTCCATGCGGACTCCTTCCCTATTCGTCGATGTTGGCGCCTTGCGGGCAGGGTGACGGTTCAGTCCCCTTGAAGAGCGAAGATCAGCCGCGCGGCCTCCCGGTGCGCCGGCCCCACTCGTGGGTCGTTCGGACCTGCGTGTGGGCCGGCGATCTCCGCCAGCACGAACAGCTGCACCACCATCCCGTCGCGGCTCTCAAGGTCTGCCCGGCGCTCCCTGCGTACCCGGTCCGCGAGCGCCGGTACGGCGAGGGAGGCGGCGTACAGCGACGCCGAGTCGAGTTTGCGTGGCGCCATTCCCCAGTCCTCCCAGTCGAACACGCAGAACGCATCGGGACCGGTGACGTTCGCCCGGTTCAGGTCTGCGTGAGCGGGACACCGCTGCTTCAACTGAGTTTCGTGCGCTCTGGGGAAGGCGGCCTCGACTGGGTCGTCGACCAGCTGTCGACTGTTTACGAGTCTGGCTCGTAGGTGGTCACGAAGTCCCGCTCAGTCGATCCGACTGGGCGGGATCTCTACTCTCGCCAACCGCGGACATCGTAGGGAATGCCAGGTGCGGCAGACAGCCAAACAGCCAACCACCTCTGGCGCTTGGAGAAGCAAATCTGCCAGACAGCCAGCCCAGCCCAGAGAGCGGACAAGGAGACTGCATGACAGTCCTGGCGAACGGTTCAACGATCGTCCTTGCCCGAGGCGACGCCCATTGCCCAGCCCACATCCGCTGGGATCCCAGCGGCCCCTGGGCCGCTCTGTCAGAGTCCAGTGACATCCTCAGCCGCCATGGACACCCAGCAGTTCTGGAAGCTGATCGAAGAAGCTCGCTCGCAGGTGCCGGCTCCGGACGACGGCGACGCCGTCGCCCGACAGGCCGCCGCACTGCTTGCGCTTCGCCCAACCGGGGAGATCGTCGCCGCTCAGCAGGTCCTGTGGGACTTGATGGCCGATTCATACAGAGGCCCGCTCTGGGGCGCCGCCTACATGATCAACGGCGGTTGCTCCGACGACGGATTCGACTACTTCCGCGGCTGGCTGATCACGCAGGGGCGTGCAGCCTTCGAAAGCGTGATCGCCGATCCCGACAGGCTCGCCGGGCTCCCAGCTGTACGCGCGTTCGCCGCCGATGGGATCGACATCGAGTGCGAAAAAGCCCTGAGCATCGCCTGGGACGCTCACCATGAAGCCACCGGCGAGGAACTCCCCGGTGACGCCTTCACCATCCGGTACCCGGCTCTGGACCCGGATTGGGGCTTCGACTTCGGCGACGGCGACCAACTGAGACGACGCCTGCCGCGCCTCGCAGCGTTGTACTCGGGCTAGCGGCTCACTTCGACTTGTGGCGGGCCATCGTCCGCGAGCTCAGCGAGGAACTGCTCGGCAGCAGCGAGGACTACGGCAGTGGCATCCGCCCCATTGACTACTACGCCTGGCCGTTCAACCAGGCCCTGAGCGCGGCCCGAGCGGCCGGAACGCTCCGGGTGTACTGGCTGGGGTTGGGCATGGACCCGCTCACGCTCGTCACCGACATGCTGACCGTCGCGGTGTTCGACGCCGAGCTGTTCGACGAGACCTTCGCGCGGATCGCCTCCACCAACGAGGAAGGCCACCGAGTACAGCTGGAAGACGGCACCGGGCACGCGGTGGGGATTCCGTTCACGGCTGGAGCAGCGCTCCTTCAGCTGGCATGGCAGCACCGCGACGTGCTCCTGAACATGGGGGCTGAGCGGGGACGAGAGCATAGCCTCGCGTGATCTCAATGCCGGCGGACGCCACCCCCTTCGCGCTCCACCCCGCAGCAGACCAAGGAGATCAGGTGACCCTCGTGCGGCCCAGCCGACAGATGCAGTCCCTCAGCGTGATTCAGCAGGCCCCCCATCCTCCACCGGGCAGCCGAGCCGCTCGACCTGCCGGCTGAGGCAGAGGCTGCTCAGATCGTGACCGACGAGCTGTTCGGCGCGATCGACCGGATCGGCCGCGTCCACGCCTTCGCCAAGGGCATGGGCATCGCCGCCCCGCAGATCGGCATCCCACGGGCCGCCGCCATCCTGCTGCCGCCGACGGCTGGCACCGACCCGAACGCGGCGGTGACCGAGTTGCGGCTCGGCCTCGACCTGCCGGCCGATGCGATCGCCACGTCCGGCGAGTGGGGGTGTCCAAGCCGAACCGGGCTTCTTTGAGCGGGTGATGGCCTCGGCCCCGGCGAGCCTCACGAGATCGTGTACGTCGGCGATCACCCGGCGAACGACATCGGGCCAGCCAAGGCAGCGGGCCTGAGAGCCGCGCACCTCCGCCGCGGTCCGATCGGCCTCACGGCCAGCGCGGCGCACGCAGACTGGACGGTCGAATCGCTGATCAAGCGGGCTGAGCTGCTGGCCGGCCTGTAACCGGAACGCCCCGGCGGCATGGCCGCCGGGGCGAATCCGCTCAGCTCCCGCAGACACCAGTACCGTTCCGAGTGCGACCACGGAGCGGGGCCGCACTATGCCCGGAACCACCGCTGCCGCGCCCGGTCGGCGGGTCGAAACAGCCCGGCACACCGCTGGCTTGACGCGTCGTGAGGTGTGTGAGGCGGCCAGCGTGAACCTCAGCATGGTCCGCAAGACCGGGGTGGTGAGCGCCGGACCTCAGACGCCGTGCTCGACGCCCTCGCGCAGGCACTCCAGACCACGCCGGACTATCTGCTGGCGGGACCCCGGCGGGCGGATAGCCGGGTGCAGCAGGCAATCCCCAAGCTGCAGCGCACGCCCCCGCAGTGGCGCGGGGGGCGCGAAGCCGTGGCTCATCCGGGACCGCCACACGGGCGGGGTCACCCTGGAGAACGGCCGCCCCCTCCTCCTCGGCACGGAGGCCGATGCCGACGCCTGGCGGCTCCGTCAGGTGCGGCTCGCCGGCTACCGCCGCGGTCGGCCTGGCCTTCTGCCGAATGAGCGCTGCCAGCGCGACCGGTCCTCCCCGCAGGGGTGACCGGATGGATCACCGACCTGGTGGAGACGCGAGCACCCGCCTCCCGCCGAGCATGGCGTGATTGTCGACGTCCCGTAGAAGACTGCCTTGTTCGACCAGCAATCACCTTGCCAATATGACGGATTGGGACCGTTCACCGGATCGTGTGGCATCTGTCGCGACACGCCGACGCCGCCTGATCCGGCCGCCTACAGTGGGACACCTGCTCGAGCACTTACCTGCGACAAACGATCACCAGCTCGATCACGATCTCGCCATGCCCTGAACCGGCCGCGCGCTCCGGGCCGGAACCTCCCGCCCCCGGAAGGAAACATCCCGTGCCGCACACCCTGGTCGTCGGAGTCCACCTGGTTCTGATCGAGAACGGCCGGGTGCTGCTCGGACAGCGCGCCAACACCACGTTCGCCTCCGGCCACTGGCACACCCCGGCCGTTCACTAGGCAAGCTATGTGTCGGGATTCAAGTTGTCGGCTTTGCATCTCCAACCTATCCGGCGACGCGTCGAGAAGATCGAGACATGGCATGAGCATCACCACTTCGAGTGACGCCCTGATGCTGGGGCAATGTACTGCCAGGGCTCTGGTCAGCGCGGGACCGGCTCCTCCCAGCTTCCGGCCACGGCGGTGACCGTCAAGGGACCGCGGGACCTGGCTACTACTGGGCGATACCCCCGCTGCTGCCTGATCCGCAGCCACGTCACGACCGGAGCCTCGTCCGACTCGCTGAACCTTCCCCGGTGGCTATGCAGGCCAGCACCTCAGCAGCCACCGCTTAAGGAACGCCTCAAGTAGCCGGGCATCTACTCCAGTTCGGGCTGGACATCCGCCCTGATGGGCCTCCCCCAGCTGCCGGCGGCGGTCCTCACGGACCGGTGGGGATTAGCGCCGAAACGACCACTGCCTGGCCCATTCGGGAGGCTGCTGGGCCGGTACGCCACGGAACTCCGAGACCACCCCACCCCAAGCTTCGCCGGGCCACAGCGGATGCTGGTGAAACTCCAAGCGGTTGACGGTCCAGCGGTCCTATCGTCTCGACCATGGATGCAGAGCAATTGAAACGTTCATCCCAGCGATGGATGAGTGCCGCCCTTGCGGCCTTTGTCGAGGGCCCCGAGAGCTACGACTTCGCCGTCCACCACGCTGGTATCGCGACAGAGCACCTGCTCAAGGCATACCTCGCTGGGCTTCATCCAGCACTGATCGTCGACGGTCGTCACTTCGACTCGTTGCTGCATGCCACGGGCCTGGGATCCCACGCAGTTCCACTGACCAAGGTCAGGACCATCGGCCTCGCTGAAGCCCATGAGCGGGCGCTCAAGCTCCTGCCCCGGAAGCTCCCGATCGACAGGAAGGCCCTGGAGCCTCTGGCGGACGCCCGCAACGGAGTCGCCCACAGCGCGATACACGACGCGACGCAAGCTGAAGCCGTCTTCACGATCTGCCTGCGCCTGGTCGACCCGGTTCTCGAAGAACTGAAAATCGAACCAACTGGCTACTGGGGTCCATACCTCGTCCTGCACGACAAACTGGTCGATGAACAGGTGCGGCAGGAACGAGTCGCAGCGGAAGCCCTACTGGTCAAAGCTCGCGCAATGTTCGAACAGCGCTTCGGGCACCTGTCACGTAAAGAGCGTGATGTGGTCCTGGCCGCAATCACCAGTCAGCCGATGATCACAGCGAGCCGAGAAGTACCTACGGAATGTCCGGCCTGCGCTTCTCAGGGATGGCTGGCCGGCGAGGTGGGAGTCGTCCACACTCCCGACCGCATCGGCGACGCCCCAAGGGAGCTTTACCTCGAACCCTATGGGTTTCACTGCGCGGCGTGCGAGCTTGAGGTGGGCAGCAACCTTCTCATCCACTTGGGCGACCTGAGCCAGATCAGGTTCTTGGAGGACGACCTCTACAACTACGTCGGGGCTGAACCGCCGACAGACGCAGACGGCTACAGAGACCGATGAGGTGTTGCTCGGACTCAGCCGGAGGCCGCCACCGCCTGGACGCAGATCGAGTCAACCGGGTTCGTGACACGGTCGCACTTCCCAACCGAGCTCATCCCCGATCATGACACCAAGCCGACGCTGCCCGAGGTGACCCGTGCCGTCCCGGGCAGCGCCGCAAATCGCCTAATCAGTCAACTCCAGCCCGAGGTCGGCCGCAAGCTTCTTCGCGGCGTCCAGATCTTCCGCCGCAGCGTTCCCGCGCAGGGCGAGGGAGATCGGCGCGTCCGCCTTGTCCAGCGTTGGGATCATCACGCCGATACCCACGAAGGGAGTGGAGTCCGGAAGCAGATCGGCCAGACGACGCGCCCAGCTCCCCGGCGACCTCATCCACGACAGACCCGTGCGAGCAGCGTCGATGAGGAGGATGGTCGGCCTGGCCTCGGCCTGCTTGATCTTCTGCGGGTCGGCCAGCACCGCCAGGACCTCGGACTCGACGTCTTGAAGATGCCCGGACAACTCAAAGCCGTCCTCGACGACGACATGCGGTCCAGGCATCAGAGGGATGGCCTGGTCGAACACGCGGACAGCGAGGGCCAACTGTTTGGTCGCCGCCCACGGCTGTTCCAGCTGGAACAGCTCCGTCCCCCACGCGCTGTCCCGGACTCGGTCGAGCGTGTTCGTGACGATATTCTCGATAACGTCGGCCTTGACCACGAGAGGCCGCTCGCGGCAGGCGAGATAAACGGTCACCTCGGCCCCCACCTGGGCCAGGGCGGCCGCCAGCTTCTGCTCCAGGTCCTTGAGCCCGTTGAGTCGACGAGCCTTCACCTCAACCCCCAGATTCGCCTCCCTGAGGATCAGGTCCGGCTCCGGAGTTCCCTTGCGAGGGCCGAAGTCGAAGCCGACTCCAGCAACGGCAAGCTTCGCACCAGCGACAAGCTCGGCGCGGACGATCAACAGATCGTCGTCCGTCTTGGCCTTGAGGAAGTCACCCTTCGGCCCACTGAGCCGCTGCGGCTGAGCTTCCTCCAGTATCCGGATGATGTCGTCGAACGCCTGCAGGATGGTCCGTCGATAGCTGGTCGGGTGATCGCTCTCCTCGGCCGAATCGAACAGTTCCCGCAGAGGATGGTTGCCAGGAGCGCTGGCCATCCAGCTCCCGAGCGCGGGAAACGTGCTGGACTCACTCATCTGACGTCCTTAGGGATCATGCCGGAGGTCTGGCCACTCCACGGCAACCCGCCCCAGGGTACTCCTGCCACACGAGCGATCGCATCGAGTTCTCGATACCCGAACAGGCAATCAACAGACCTACCCCGCCCCACCCATTCCTCACATTTGTGATAGCCGTGATTACAAATAGTGACTCTGCCACCTCCACCGCCTGAGATCACCGGACGCGAGACCCGAAACGGACCGCGACCGATACGCTGGATCAGTGCATGACGAGAAGTCACAAACCGAAGCACGCAACGGGCAGGGCAACAGCAGCGTGCTGGACAACAGCCAGTTGCGGCGCATCGCCGCTGAGCACCGTAGATTCGTGGCCATAACGTGCTCGGGATGTGGGTCAGCTTCGACAAGCAAAGTCGGATGGTCGGTGGCGGTGAAGTCGTCGTTGAGACACACGGCGGCGCCCGGCCTGCAGACCACTGACCGCATCCAGCTCACCTGACAACTCACTATCGGATCGGTAGACGGGTGACCCCTGAGGCTGAACCGAGTTCGGTTTTTGCTTGTTCGAGTTCGAGTGACAGCTCGGCGATGATCCGGCGCATCACCTTGGTTCTCGAGCGTTCCTCGGCAAGTTCGGTCCTCAGCTCCGCTGTCTCTGCCTTGAGAGCGCGGTTGGCGTGGACGAGTTCCTGCATCGCGGTCGGGGTGGAGTCCTGGGCCTTGACTCGGGCCTGGAAATCCTGGACGAGGTCGGTGTGGCCATAGACGATGTCGCGTCGAAGACCGCTCTCGGTGATCAGCTCGGATGCCGTGAGTTTTCCGGACGACGAGCGTAGGGGTGTGCCAGCCAGGAGGCGCTCGGCAGCCGCGCGGATAGCAGCCCGATCGGCGTCCTGGTCGCGTGGTCGGCGTCCCATCACTGCTCCTGCGTCTGGTTGTTGGAAACGGTCGTACGCTCGTGCGCGTCGATGATGGCGCGGCTGCCGGCGGCCAGCGCTGCTGCACGGTCGCGCAGAGGGCGCGGTGTCAGCCGGTCCGCGGCCGTGGCCTCCCACCGCTCGAACCGCAGTCGCTGCTCGACGATGCTGCGGTCGGTGTAGGCCAGGTTGGTGCAGGCCGAGCGGCATTCCGACTCGTGGGGACCGTCCTCTGCGGGCAGGCCGGCCTCGAGCCGGGCCTGGCGGCAGGCCGCGGTCTCGCGTCGCCACACGCAGGTCATACCCTCGCCGTGGTGGATGTTCGGGTTTGCCTGGTCCAGGAGTCGCTCCACGCTCTTTCCGGCAGTGACCACGCGTCCGGCGAAGCGGGCACGAGCTCGTACTCGGTGCCGATACTCGTCGGCCGAGGGCCCGGACACGTGCTCGCCCTCATCGAGCAGGCGCGCGTCCTGCTCGTTCTGTTCCAGCACCATCTCCAGGGTCTCGATGTGGATGTCGTCCATCCACGTCGTGTCGGAGTGCCCTGCGTAGCTCAAGGTCACTTTGGTGTGGACATGGGCGTACTGCAGGGCAGCTGCCACCAGGCCGCGTGGCCGGCGGACGATGAAGTACGCCAGTGTGCGGCGGAACCGGCTGGCATGGAGGTGTTTGGTCGGATCCGGTGGGATCGGTAGGGCTTTGCCGGGGCGGTGGAAAGTCGCGTTCACCCAGGCCGGGAATTCCTCCAGGTCGTTGTTGATCGACCAGCCCTGGCGGGCGTTGAACTCGTTCGGGCGTGCGGCGTGCGCGTTCGTGAAGCTGGCAGGAAAAAGGAACGGGTAGTCGCCGAGGCTCTCCAGCAGGGCGATTGCGGCGTGGACGGGGGCGACCACCACCCATGGACGCTGGTCCTCCGTCGCCTCCTCGGGTAGCAGTGAGGCGCGGTCGAAGCCCTTGCCCCGGCGGCCGACGATCAACAGCTCTCCGGTCTCTTCATCGACGTCCCGGCAGCCGGGCCGCAGGTTGAGCACCTCGCCCGGGCGAGCGCCGCTGAGGTAGCAGATCACCACGAAACAGGCCGCCGCGACCATGCGGACCAGCGTCCGCAGCTCTGTGAGGGTGATGGGCGTCTCGCGCCAGGGCCGGCCGTCGATCAGCCCGGCTATCTGCCCGACGTAGGTGTCCTGTGCGATCGGCAGTCCTGAGTCGATCAGCATCCGCTTCTGGTTCGGGGTGATGCCCACACGAACCTTGAGTTCGGGCGTGCGGATCATGCGCTTGATGGCGTGGCAGTTGACTGTCACCGTGCCGTCGTTGTGTCGGAGGCCCGGAAGGGACTCGCCGGTGCGGCGGCACTGCTCGAGGTACTGCAGCAAGCGGTCGGCGGTCCGCCCGCGGTACTCGGCCTGGGAGGGGTGAACGCCCGCGTTGATCTGCTGGTGGGTCACCCAGGCGTCGCGGACGTCCGGGCCCACTGACTCCACGACGTGCAAGGCCCAGGCCAACAGGGCAGTCATGGTCTCCGGGGCAATCCGGGGCGTCTTGTTGTCCCGGCCTTCGGCCTGGCGCTTCGGATCATCGTCGGACGCTTCCGGCCACGGATAGCCAGTGGCCAGGCGTCCTTCCTCGGGCAGGTGCGGGCCGTAGAGCCACAACGTGCGGACTGCGGCCAGCATGTCGATCTTCCGGCCCTCTTTGCGTGCGAGGCCAAGGACATGCGCGCGATAGGACTCCAGGTCCCGCGCAGTGACATCGCACAGGCGTGTGATCTCGTGGCCGTCGAGCCACTTCGCGAAGATCTCCAGATCCATGAACCAGTAGCGGAAGGTGGCGACGCCCGCGCGCTCACCGCCGCGCTGCAAGGTTGGATCCCCGGGGTAGGGGTGGTCGAGTGCGGCCAGGAAGAAGGTCTTGAACGGGAGTTGGAGGGAGTTCGGATAGCGGACCCAGGACAGAGCGGCGATGTTGACGTGCGCGTCGGGGTGCGCGGGTTTGATGTGCCAGAGCGGATCGCCGAAGCGGGAGAGCAGGGCCGGGTCGGTTCCCGCGCGAAGAGGCCGGTTGCGCAGGACGACCGTGTCCGCGGCCGGCCACGGACTCTCATGCTGCTCGACCGGCAGGAGCGAGGCTGTGGTCATCGCAGGTCCAATCGGCCGTCGAGGAGATCGTCGACCAGGTGCTGGTGGTCGTCCGTGAGGTCCGCGCGGGCCCTGCCGCGCTCGGCGTCGGTGTAGTGGTCGATGATGTCCTCTAGCTGCTGCAGGGGATCACGGAAACGGGAGCGCCAGATCGCCGGGTCGAGGTTCGGTCGGCGCTGGAGGATGCCGTCGCGCACGGCCAGCTGGATCGGGAGCTGATGCGGGAGGGCCCGGGCGTTCTCGCAGCTCAGGCAGTCCAGAAACGAGGCCGGGCATGGCCGGCCGGGGTCCGCGACGGGACTGGCGAGATGGTCGACGCAGCCGACGGTGGCAGTGTCACGCTGGGCATCGAGGAGTTCCTTGAGCGACTGCGGCTCCAGCCCCACCTGGGCGGCGGCCCCGGCCAGGTCCTGGCGGGCCTGGGCGACGAAGTCCGCGGTGAAGACCGGGACGGCCTGCACGGCGCGGGCTTTGGCCACCTCCTGGCGCAGGGCGGCGCCGACGACCCGTCGGCTGTCGGCCTGCACGGTGCGGCTGCCCTTGAGATAGAGGTCGTTGAGGGTACGCCGCGAGTGCGCGACAGGATGGCGCCGTCGCTCCAGCGCCGTCTGCCGGATCCTCTTCACGTCCACGGCCGGCGGGCCGCCAGGCACGGCGTTCCTGGCAGCAGGAAAGCCGTGAGATCGTGCCCACGCCAGGACATCGCTGGCGTCCGTCCCCGAGCCCCAGAACGATCCGGTCTTGCCGCTGCCGAGGTACAGCGAGGCGAACGCCGCCGACGACCCTCCGTGTCGGCGCGGCAACTCGCTCAGCGACAACAGCAGTTGGTAGAGCCGCAACGGTGAGAGCATCAGGCGGTGTTCCTCGGCGCTCGCGGCGAACAGGTCCGCGAGATCGGCGGGCAGGTCCTCAACGGCGGCGATCATGTGCTCCCGCTCGGGACCGCAACGCGGCTTGACTTCCTCGATCAGTACGATTCCGTCGTCCTCACGCGCCCCGCCGGGACGGAAATGCGCGGCAGGCCAGGCCGCCACCGTGCCGAAGTTCTCCTGGGTCAACCCAGTCAGCAGCAGGCAGAACGCCGTCGCCTCCGACCGCGTCAGACACAGGCGAGCGGCCAGGACACGAAAGCCGCCCGCTCGTGCTACCGCCCTCGTATGGTCGCCAGAAGGTGTGCGAGGAAGCTCTCCGGTGCGGTCGAAAATATCGAGAAGCGAGCCGACCTCCGCCTGGTGCAGGCTCAGGGCCGGGTCGCCGGCGCGCCACCGGGCCACCAGGCGGCGCCCCGACTCGATCCTCTCCCGAGCAAGCCGGACATCGCGGCGGGCGGCCGTCGTGATCGCCTGCCAGTCCCTGGCCGGATACGCGCCGGGCCGCTCGATCTCAGGCCCCTTGACGCGCACGTTCAGCAGCGCCTGCCGGGCGGCGTCAGGCAGCTCTGGGTCCTCTCGAAGCAGCGTACGCAGGCGCTTCACAGCGTCGTGCTGGCCGTGCCGCCCTTCGTGGTGGTCGACGAACGCCTGGATGTGTCGTCCCGTCAGTTGCTCAGGCGATGTGGGCTGCGGATCGCAACCTGCAAGCACGTCGGCGAAGCCGTTGGCGGTGTAGAAGTGTCCCTCGGCGGTCCCGAGGCGCTTGCTTGCTGTTCGGGCTGTCCCGACCCTCCGGCTGAAGGACCGGGCCAGCCACTGCTGCATGGCGGGCGCGACCTTGAACGTCGAGAAGTCATACGTCCTGGACCGGCGGCCCGACTCCTCGAGGAAGCGCACCAGCACCCCGCCGTCCCCGGGCAGGAGTCCACGCTGCGGCGGCTGCCAGGACGGCTCCGGCAGGGACGCCCGACGCCCTCCCCGGCTCACCGTGCTCCCTTCACACCGCGCATCACCAGCGCACTGTCCGCCGCAGCCGCACGGACCAGCGCGTCCACCCCCGCCTGCTCATCCTCATCCAGCAACGCCATCAGGTAGTCGACCTGGAGCCCGGTGAACGGCTCCAAGTAGTAGTCGCGGGTCGTGTCCGGGTGCGCATGTCCCATCAAAATCGACAATGCATACCAAACATCACCGAACTGGTCACGGAGGTCCATGAGCTGCTCATCGGAGAAGCCGTCGACATGGGGCTGCCAGACGAGCGACAGCACCAGGAACCAGCGCAGGGCAAAGGAGTGGCGGAGCATATGTGCCCGTGCCCACAACGGGCATTCCGCCCGGCGCCGCTCGCGCTGCTCGGGCGTCAGCTTCTCGGCTGCTAGGTCCACCCACAGGTCGGCGATGCGCTCGTTGGCGTCTCGGAAGGTGTCCTCCCAGCCGCCTACCTTCTTCGGCAGCCCGTCGTGCGAGAGCCAGAGCGCCAGCGGCTCAAGACCGTTGGGCGTCCGGCGGAACAGAAGTCTCCGCTGATCCGGGCCGATCACATCGAGCGCCGTCGGCACCGACGATCCCGACCGCCCCTCCAGATGGAGCTCCCGCGTACGCGGGCTGTAGCCCGTCACGATCCACACCCCGGCCAGGCGGTCGTACCGCCCGGCGCGCTGGGCACGGCGGATCACCTCCGCCCGGGAACCCTCCCACTCATCGAGGTAGGAGGCCACCGAAGCCATCACCCGGCGCGGGATCCGGTAGTGCCGGCCCTCCTTCGCCCCCTTGATGCACGCCGCCGCCAGCCAGGCTCGCGGGAAGCGCCCCTCCCCGGATAGCGGCAACTCGACATCCAAGATGCTCGCCCACTCCTGGACCCGCAGGCCGGTCCCGTAGAGCCCGTCAACGAAGGCCGTGTCCCGGTCCTCGTTGTACCCGCGCCAGCCGCTTCGCCGCAGGCCGTCGAAGCCGTAGCCGCGCAGGCCGATGTTCCGCCACTGCTCGAACCCGATTCGTAGCAGCCATTTCACCTGGCGCCGCCGAGTCGCGGTTGGCCGGATCGGATCCCGCCCGTTCCTGGCCAGCGGAACTCCGTCCTCATTCAGCACGCCGGACGGGCGCCTCGATCGCTCGGACTGGCTCGGCAGCGACAGCACGGGATTGTCGGTGCCGTAGCGCGGCTTGGCCCACGTGTAGAAGCAGTTCAGCGCCGCCCGGTCGGTGTCGAAGCTCGTTCCCCTCACCCGCTCCTCGTTGCGGACGTCGGTGATGCGCCAGTCCTTGAACGCCTCGATGTCGCCCGCCGTGGCCTCGTCCCAGGCACGGCCGAAGACGTGAAGGAAGGTCAGCCAGACCGCGAGCGAGTACGCGTACCGGCGCATCGTCCTCACCGGCGCGCCGGCCATCGAGCCGGTGCGGAAGAAGAGGTTCACTCGCGGGTCCGCATAGCCCGTGGGAGCGATCAAGATCGGAGTGCCGTGCCGAGCCCCGTTCCGAGCAGCTCGCTCGTGGACGTCGCCGAACCACGCGAACTCCTCCTCGGCGGCAAGCGGAGCGGCTCCCACCATCTTGTAGAAGTCAACGGACCAGCGCCCCAGACCATCCATAATTCCCCCATGCTCAGAGAGTTATTTCTACAGCACGCGGATGCCCGGAGAACGGTCGGCCACCTCGAAGCCGGAGAGTCCGTCCTGGCCGGCATGGCCCGCGAGGCCGACGAGGAACTCGGTATCACCATCCGGGAGGAGGACCTCGGCCTGGTGCACACCCTCCACCATCTGGACGCCGACGACGGCGCCGGACGCCTCCAGCTGTTCTTCGCCCCGCGCGCGTACACCGGGAAGATCACCAACCGTGAACCGGCCAAGTGCGCCGCCCTCCGCTTCTGGCCGTTGGACGGGCTTCCGCAGCCGATCGTCGGATACACCGCGAACGCGATCGCGCAGATCACCGCTGGCCGCTCGCTGTCCGTCGTCGGCTGGCCGGCATGAGCACCTCGTGCCACCCGGGCGCCGGGGCGCCTGTGGGGCACGCGGAGAGCCGGCTCGTGGTCGTCCGGGGGAACTCGGCGTCGGGCAAATCGTCGGTGGCGGCGGGGATCCGGGAGCGGTTCGGCCGGGGCCTGGCCGTGGTCGCGCAGGACAACCTCCGCCGCATCGTGCTGCGCGAGCGGGACCGGCCCGGCGGCGCGAACATCGGCCTGATCGACACCGTCGCACGGTACGCGCTGGACGCTGGCTACCACGTCGTCATCGAGGGCATCCTGTACGCCGACCACTACGGTGAGATGCTCACGCGCCTGGTGGACGACCATCTCGGCGTCACCCGCTGTTACTACCTCAATATCCCGATCGACGAGACGCTGGTCCGGCACGCCTCGAAGGCCGATCGCGAGTACCTGGCCGCTGTCACGGAGCGGGAACTGCGGGACTGGTACCGCGAGCACGACGTTCTGCCGGGCGGGATCGAGACCGTCATCGGCAGCGACAGCACCCTCCGCAACACGGTCGACCGCATCATGCGGGACTCCGCGCTCTCGGCACTGCCCGCGTGTGACAACTAGATGCAGCTACTCGAGCACCCGCGTCCAGGCCATCGGCGATCATTCCAGCCCGGCAGGGACCACTCTGTCGCACGAGACGAGCAGGCTGCCGTTCGAAGCCACCGCCCACGACCCCACCACCGACCGGATCGCCACCGTCCGCTACCGCAGCACAGTTGGGCCCCGGGACCCGCGTAGACGATCCCCGGCGGGAGCGTGAACCCTGGCGAGGAGATCCCCAGCGCCAGGCAGCTAGCCCTGCTTGCATCAGGCATCAGGCTCGGGTGTGCCAGTGTGCGAGTAGGCCGGTTGCCGCGTCGACAGGCGTCGGCCTAAGGTCCAAGGCTCAGCCGCATCTCGTGTCAGCGACCGTTCTGCAGGCCCAGTCCTTCGCGGAAATCCGGAAGCGCGTAGTGCTCCGTGTCACGTCCCGGCATCTCGAGCTTCTTGAGCTGCCCTCCGACGATATGTGACACCAGCGGTACGGGAAGGGCGTCGGGCCAGAGGCCAATGCGCTTGCCCTCCGTGAGTACGCGCCGGAAGGCTCCGGTGGAGCCCCGCAGGTTGCGGCCGTTCGCCTTCAACTCGTCTGCGGCGCACTCGCCTTGGCCTTCGACGACCTGGAGCAGGATCTGCTGGGCCCGGGGCGGGAGGCGTTCGTAGTACGAGCGGGCCCGCTCCGCTGTCCAGCGGTCGTCGGGCACCGCGGTCACGACAGCGGCCGGCATCGCGGCGAGGGCGAGCAGCTTCTCGAGTGCCTCGGGGGTCGGATTCTCCACGGTGATCGTGATCTTCATGGCGGACACCCTTGCACCACAGAGTGCTGAACACAAATAACCACGACAGACATCCTGGAAACAGAGGGCACTTCGACGCTTCTCATGTATCAATCGCTGTGTTGCATCCTCTAACCGGATTCAGAGGATGCAACACAGGGTCTGATACAGATCCGTTGTCCCGGACGGATCATCAGCCCACCGAGCCGGAGGAGAGTGCCTGTGGATGCGGACACGGACCACCTGCCCGCTCTGACGGAGACCTCCGCCAGGTGGTAGACGGCGAACTGGTAGACGACAGCCGGGCACTCGCGCAGTTTGCGCCCAACGGGATCGACCCGAACGAGACACTGACCAAGGACGCGGCCGACGACCTCGCCACCGCCCGGCCGACGCGCACCAGCCAGACCTATTCCGAGCAGTGGCGCTACTTCGCCCGCTGGTGTGCCGACAACGGCCGGCGTCCGGGTCCGCGCACCAGCGAGGCGACATGGTCTCCTGCGGCGCCGCGGCGGACGCGACGGCAAGGGCGCCCCCGTGAGCTCGCTGCGCCTGGCGATGGCGGCGATCCGCGGCGGTATCAACCGGTGGGGGCGACTCATGCCCATCCCCATCTCCGGAACCGGCATTACCGGCCATGCGGTGAACCGTGCCTTCAAGCTCATGGTCACCTGGACCGCCGAGTTCGACGCCAAGAACGCCACCAGCCACAGCCTGCGTGCCGGCGTCCCCGCGCAGCCCAGGACTACAGCCCTACGGAGATCCTCGTCATCACTGAGGACTGGAAGTCCACCAGCATGGTGGAAAAATACGCCAAGGCTGGCCTCCGCCGCGCTGGCAAGGACAACCTCAGTCGAGCCCAACAGGCTCTCGATGCATTGATCGTCTCGCCGCCGCCCAGTCTTACCACGTAGAAAGCGGCTCTTGCTATGTCGTGGACATCGGTCGAAAAATTCCGCCCACAGAGGCACGCCACTGACACCGCCCCCGAAGGCCCACGCCAATGTGTCGACCAATATTGCGACTAAAGATACCCGATGGCCCGCCAGGCACATCCTTGCAGGCCATCACCTTAATGATGTTCATCAAGAAGAAATCGATCTACGCTACCTAATCGGATTCTCACCAGGCCACGAGGCTCGTCACCCCTTAGCCCCATGGACTTTATATTCCAGAGCTTCAACCCGTGGCTTTCCAGGTCCGTCGCCTTTGAAGATCTTTGAACTCCATAGCCATGAAAACCCGGACCCCGATCCTGGTTTCATGTCTTGACAAAGTTCTTCGAAAGTCCCTGCAGAAACGGAGCTGGCAAATGGCAGTCACCGTTGCAGTACGCAGAGAGGCGCGAAGGACTTCATCCCCGTGACAATGACTGTTTCGCACCAGGTCAGCATGGCGGCACCCATCGCGCATACAAAGGCTCCACCGGAACGAAGAGCCGCCCACGCGTTGTGAGCGGCTCTTCGTTATTCTCTGCTGCTCAGGTGACGGGCTACGGAGCTCCTATCCGTAGAAATTCACCATAGATTCGATACATCAGAACTGCATATTTGTAATGGGCGTCGACAATCTCTCGCTCTTCGGTGGTCATGCCTTCCCCAAATCGTTCAAGGCGAGAGATAACCCCTTCAAGCAACCTCATGACGTCCGCCCGGCTCGGCCTAAATATCCCCTCGTCGACAAAAAGGATCACCTGGGTCACATGTTCATCAGCGAGAGCTAGATCGCCATGAATAAGTGCAAGATTCTCTCCCGAGCGCAGCAGATTCGCGTCTCGGCGTAGACTGGGAAACGGCAAGCGTCGCCAGAGGGTGTAGTTCTCCATGAACTCTGACAATGCCCCATCCTCTCGTTAGTCGGCGCCATACCAGAATGATACGACTCTGCCATCGGGGCCGACGATCCCACCCTTACCCGTCCGAGGGTCCACGTATTTTATCCCGCTCTCGCCGTCCGCCAGGTCTGCCTTGCTGGCATTGAGTCCTCTCTTCCCTCCTGGCTGGGCAATGCCCTTCGCCCAGTCGTCCGCATCCTGCAGGTACTGCTCGCGCGTGAAACCGCGCGCCTTTGCATGCTTGTCCCAGTGGTATTCAAAATGAGCCTGAGAGGATCTTTCGCTGGAATTGTAGAAGACGCTGTCAATTTTCTCGGTACACAACCCTGCATTGTGCACCAGCACGGGCACAGTACCGGCGAGCACATAGTACGTGTGATAAGCGCCCCCTTCCTGACTGCGTTTTCGCAGGTGGGCGGCAATCTACCGGTCCGTCAACGTGCGTGGAAGTGCGTTGTTGTCCGGGCCCGTTGCCGTCAGCGTTGCCGTCAGAGGTCTACACCACTGGGGGTTGTAGCGGGTGGCCGTGAGAGGGCGGTGGAGCGGGCTTTGCTCGGTGTCCTGCCCGGGTTGGGGTCGGGCATGGTCAAGGGGCCGTAAGCTTGGCCGCGATCTCGGGCAGGCTTTGGGCCTGCCCGCAATTTGGCCGAGTGGCCCCCTGGCCTTGCCCGACGCGGGCCCCGGACCGGGTAGGTGGGTAAAGCACGCTTCGCCGCCCGGCCAGCGCCTGAGCGCCCAGCTGAACCACGGAGCGTCGACGGCCGCTCGTTTCACCCGGTGCGAGCCGGTCGGCCTTCCGGTCGGCGCCTACCGTCGTCACGGTCTGGGTGCTGGCTGAGTCCTCCGTCCGGTCTGACTGCCCGTTGGGCCTGGGCACGGGTCTTCACCGGGACTGCCTGGCCTCTATCTCGTCTTGCGCGCGTAGGGGGCCGGGCCGTCGCGCGGTGGGGCGTAGACGAGAAGCGCGGGGCGGCTCGGCCTGCGGGCGCGCGCGGCCCGCGTAGGCGGGCCGCCTTGAACTCGTAGAGAAAGTTTCGACGCACTCTTCCAGTGAGGCCGCGCCTCGCCGTGATGCGAACCGACCTGCCCACCAGTGCTGTTCACGGAATGGCGCACAACCCGCTGCCACTGTGGCAAGCTCTCGGCCGAACCGTCCGGCTCCGGAACGCACCCGAGGGAGAAGCGGCGCGCGAAGTTTCGAGGCCGCTTCGACTCAGCAGTTGATCAACTCGCGGGCCACGAGGAGCTTTCCGCCGGCCTTGGCCACGGACCGGCTGACGCGGGCCTTCTCCGCGGGCAGCACCGAGAGCATCTCGCCGGTGGGAACGATGATGGTGTCGGCCTGGCCGTCGCGGAGCATCTGGATGGCGTAGGTGAGTCCTCGGCGCTGGGCGGGGTCGGTCGCGCCGTCGTCATCGTGGATCACTCCGGCGAGGTCGTGCCCGGTGTCGCGGGCGACGCGTTCGCACATGGCCTTGCGGGTCACCACGGGCTCGTCCTTGGCGGTGCACAGGTAGATGACGGCGGTGGGCTTCGCGGGCTTGGTCATCCTCGTCCCATCTCAGTGCGGGCGCGGCAGCGGACCGTCGGCGAGGCCGTGTCAGTCCGTGCGCGTTCGGTTACTGAGATCGTGTCGCCCCAGGGCGGGACGGCCCAGGACCGTGCGGGGTCAGTCCGCTGACCGTCGGAGCCGGAACTGATACATGACGTCTCAGCCGTGCTGGTCAGAGTTCGACGGCGAGGAAGTCCGCGAGGGCGACGAGTTGGGGGGACAGGCCGCGCTTGCGGCGGGTGACCAGGGTGGTGGCGATGTCGCGCGCGTAGCGCTGGTAGCGCAGCCATTCCGGGGCCGCGTTCTTGATGCCGGTGAGGATCTCGACGGCTCGTGCGTGGTCGCGCTGTTCGGTGTGGGCGGCGGCGAGGTCGAGCAGGTGGCGGTTGCGGTTGTTGGACGTCGACCGCCTCGGGACCGCAACCTGGGTCGAGAGCGCGAGGGCCTTGCCGTACTCGCGCTGGACCATGGCGTTCTCGACCTCCTTCATGGCCACCGTGGTGGGGCCGAAGGTCGTCCAGTACTCGTGGTAGTCGATCACCTCGCGGCCGACCAGGACGGCGGCGGCCTTGGCCTGCCGGATCATCTCGTCTGCCTCCGAGCTGCGGTTGTTACGGACAGCCGCGGCCGACCCCCGCAGCAGCAGCCAGCCCCAGGTGCCGAGGTGGCCGGCGCTGGAGTGCCGGAAGGACGGTTCGATCACATCCGCCGTCTCGACCGCGACCTGCTCGGCCTCGTCGAAGCGGCGCTGCCGCAGCAGGAGCCAGCACAGCGAGACCACCGCGGAGGCCGCGAGGACCTGATTGCCGCTCTGCTCGGCCAAGTCGATGGCCCGGCTCAACGCCTGGTAGGCGAGATCGTCGTGCCGCAGGTGGATCAGCGTGGAACCGGCCAGCTGATACGCCTGCGACTGTACCTCCAAGGCTGCCAACCGGGCGTCGCCATCGGCGAGTTCGGCGAGCTGCGCGGCCTCAGTCAGCACGCTGGGCAAGGCTCCGATCGTGGCGGCGTAGTCGTCGCCCTGGTACAGGCGATTACCCTCGCGCACCGAGGCCCGTAGGCCGGTGAGGGTCGGGGCATCGGCAGTGTCGTCGGCCAGCGCAACCCGACCCAGCCCACGGGCGGGCGTGATCACGCGGCGGATCGCCAGGATCCCGGCAGGGTCGGTCTCGGGTGCGACCGGTGGTTCGATCGGGCCGGTCTGCATCAGGTCCGTTGTCTTCACGCCGAGGGCCTGGGCGAGCTGGCGCAGGGTGCCCATGCGGGCGCTCTCGCGGTCGTTGCGCTCCAGCTTCCGGATGGTCGCCACCGACACCCCGGATGCCTCCGCCAACTGCTCCTGAGTCATGCCCCTGCGCCGACGGACCCGGCCGATCCGGTCCCCGATGCTCTCCGCCATGGCCACCCCTGCACCCGCGACTTCAATCCCCGCCAACCGTACGCCGCCCACCCAGCCACCGGCATGAACAGCCGGTAATCCCTGCTCGTTGCTGAGCGAGGTCAGCTGGGCTTCCGCGCGGTGCTCTTCTTCGGCTTGGCGGCGGCTTCCAGGGCCTCGACCCGCTCGCGCATCTCCTCGATCTGCTCCAGCGCGTCGGCCAGGACGTCCTCCAAGTGCTCCATGCGCTGGCGGGTCCTCAGCTCCTCCGGCGTCGGGCCGCTGTAGGTCTCCAACGCGCCAGGAACCGGCGCAAGCTGGCCGACAGCGACGACCTGCTCGACCCGGATGCCGCCCATCTCGGTCGGGACACCGCGCCGGATGCGCGTCCCCTTGCCCTCCACCACCAGCAGGCTGAGGGCGCGTTCTGCGGTCCGGTTGTCGATGCCGAGCATGTCGGCGACCCGCTCGTCGGTGAGCTCGGTTCCCTCCGGGAGCGTGCCGTCAGCGATCTTCTTCGCCAGCCGCTCGTAGGCGAGGCGGGAGGCCATCGTCGGGTCGTCCGCGCCAGGCACGTAGACGTCGGGTGCGGTGCCGGAACCGTCCCGAGTGAGCCACCGGTCGTCGATCAGCTTGCGGAGTGCCGCGTCCACCGCCGTGAGGGGTGCGCCGTACTGCTCGGCCAGGCTCTCGCGCGACGGAAGTTTGGTCCCTGGGGTGAGATCGCCGGTGCGGATCTGACGTTCTAGGTCGGCGCTGATCGTCTGGTAGGCGCGTTCCAGGTCGACAGTCTGGCTGACGAACGTGCCCTTGCCGGGCTTCGAGACCGCCCAGCCCCCGTCCCGCAGCACCGTCATGGCCTTCTGCACCGTCAGGCTCGACGCCTTGTACTCCTTCATCAGCTGGCTCTGCGAGGGCAGCAACTCGCCCGGCCGCAGGGCGTTGTCCCTGATCTGCTGCTTCAGGTCGTCGGCGATGCGCTCGAAGGTCAAGCGCGGGCCATCGGGCTGGGACACCAGTCCCCCTCCTCATGTGTGCGGTTCGACGCAGACCGGGAGCCACCCGCATCCGCCAGTGCCCAGGGTAGTCAGCCAGGGATGGGGTGGAAATCGAAAGGAAGGGATGGACTTGGATGGGGATGGATGGAGTGTGTTAACGTTCCGGCACGTGATCGCACCAGCGGTCACAGCGAACCCACCCGTTCCCGGAGGAACACATGCGCACCATCCCCGTCGACACCACCAGCGCGACCGCCATGCTCGGTGTCGTCCGCGACAAGGTGAAGGACTTCCAGACCGGCGAGATCGCCGTTGACAAGGAGACCGGCGCGAAGCTGCTCGTCGCGGACGTGATGTTCGTACTCGACGGCCGCGCCGAGATGATCTCGGTCACCGTCCCGGAGACCGGCCTCGCCAAGGGCACCAAGCCCGGCGCTCTCGTCGCTTTCACCGGCCTCGTCGCCACCCCGTGGGAGAACAACTTCAACGGCCAGGCCCGCCACGGCATCGCCTTCCGCGCCGCCGCCATCACCGCGAAGGCGGCCTGACCATGCCCACGACCAACCAGTACATATCGCCCGCCCTCGCGGCCTGGCTGCTCGTGCCGGTGGCGCTCCTCGCGCTCGCGCGCCTGGTCTTCGTCTCGGTCCGGTGGCTGCGGGCCGATGCCGAGACCCGGATCAGCCTCGGGCACGCCCGCCGCATCCGACGTACCTGGAAGCGGCTCGCACCGATGGCCAACCTCGCAGTCAAGGACTCCACCCCGGCAGGGCTGGAACACCTGAACACCGACGGGAAGCCGATCCAGCCGAAGATTCGAATCCCCCGGATCACCACCCGCGCCGACGAGTTCGGCGTCACCGTCACCGCCAACGCCCTACCGCGCGTCGGCCTCGAAGCCTGGCAGGACGCCGCCGACGACCTGCGCAACGGCTGGGGCATGACCCGCGTCAAGATCACCCAGCCCAAGCCCGGCCAGATCACCGCCCGCGGCTTCCGCCGTGAGCCACTGGATGCGCTCATGCCCTCACCACTCCTCGGGGCCAATGGCACCGTCGCGGTCCGGCCCAGTTCGCTCAGCACAGCTGACGACGTGCTGTTCGGCTGGGACGAGGACGGGCAGCGCATCCGCCTCAACCTGGCCAAGAGCGCCCACGGCCTCATCGCCGGAGTCACCAGGTCCGGCAAGTCGATCACCGTCAACACGCTGCTCGCGTACGCCTCGCTGATGCGGGACGTGCAGCTCGTGGTGATCGACCCCAACCTCGCCGCAGCCGCCCCCTGGTGGCGCACCGCCCACAAGGTCTGCACCTCCACCCATCCCGACGAGGCGTCCGACGTCCTCGCCTGGGTCCGGGAGGAGATGGACCGCCGCGAGAAGCTGTTCTGGTCCGCCCGAACCGACCGGATCACGGCGTTCAGCGAGGAGCTGCCGCTACTCCTGGTGGTGATCGACGAGGTCGCCAACTACACCCGGCACTCCGACCGCAAGGCCCGCGAGAGGTTCGAGGCCCAACTGCTGGCCATCGCCAGCCAGGGCGCCAAGTTCGGCATCCGCCTCTGGCTGGTCACCCAGAAGCCCTCCGCCGATGTCCTCTCCACCGCGATGCGCACCAACCTCTCCGCGCGGATCTGCCACCGGGTCGACACCGTCGAGGACTTCCTGCACCTCTTCCCGGACGGCCGGGAGCTGGAGGTCAGCGCCGCCGACCGCGAGATGCCGCAGGGCGTCTCCATCGCCTCCATCGGCGACATGCGCACCCCCGTGCGGATGCGCTCGGTCTACCTGCCCACCGAGGCGTGCTGGCAGATCAGCGACGCCATCTGCGACACCGGCCACCAGGTCCGCGACCTGCCCACCGGCACCGACTTCGTGAAGGCCGCCTTATGCACACCCAATCCCGCCTCCGGGCCAGATCCCGGCGGGCCTCGGCCGCCCGCAGACCTCTTCCCGGCAGGGGCGCGACCCTCCACCTCCGCCCCTGCCGGGGCCCGCCCCCGCTTCCGGCGCGTAGTGCGCCGTGCCCCAGAAGGGTCATGCCCTCATGACGTTCCCCACCCCTGATGCCCCGGCGTTCTCGCCGAAGGATCTGGCCTCGCTCGGCTCACTCGACCGGCTGCCTGGCCTGGTCCGCCAGCTCTCCACGCTCGGCGGGTGCTCTCGCCCGGTTCGCCTCGACGGGCACCGGACTGAGGTCGATACCGCGACCGGCCTGGTCCTCCGCCACCTCGACTCCAGCAAAATGCCCGCCGGGTGTCTGCTTGTCCGGTGCGGCAACCGCCGCGCCACCCGATGCGCGGCCTGCGCCGAGGTCTACCGCCAGGACACCTTCCAGCTCATCACCGCCGGCCTGCGCGGCGGCAAGACCGTCCCCGACACCGTCGGCCGCCATCCCCGCGTGTTCGCCACCTTCACCGCCCCGTCCTTCGGCCCGGTCCACAACCGCCCCACCGGCCCGTCCAGCTCAGCGCGCCGCTGCAAGTGCAGCCGGTCCCACGCCGAGGACGACCCGGTCCTCGGCTCCCCGCTCAGCCCGGACTGCTACGACTACCAGGGTGCGGTCCTCTGGAACGCCCATGCCCCGGCCCTGTGGTCCCGCTTCATGCTCAACCTCCGCCGCGAGGTCGCCCGCCTCGCCGGGGTGGCACAGCGCAAGCTGTCCACTGCCGTCAAGGTCTCGTACGCCAAGGTCGCCGAGTACCAGCGACGCGGACTCGTCCACTTCCACGCCGTCATCCGTCTCGACGGACCCGACGGCAATGCTGACCTCCTGCCTGCCTGGGCCACCACCGGCCTACTCACCGATGCCATCCGCGCCGCAGCAGCCCGGACCGTCGTTGCTGGCCCGGAACTCAACGGCGAGATCGTCGAGTTCGCGTTCGGCAACCAGCTCGACATACGGCCGATCCGGACCTCCGACTTCGACAACGGCACCCAGATCACCGAGCGCGCGGTCGCCGCATACATCGCCAAGTACGCCACCAAGGGAGCCGAAGGAGCCGCCGGCACCCTCGACCGCCGCCTCCGCCTGATCGGCGAACTCGCTCAGTGGGACATCCCCGTCCACGCGGAGAAGATGATCCGCACCGCCTGGGACCTCGGCGCACGACCCGAACTCGCCGACCTCAAGCTCCGCGCCTGGGCGCACATGCTCGGCTTCCGAGGCCACTTCTCCACCAAGACCCGCCAGTACTCCACCACGCTCGCCGAACTCCGTCAGGCCCGCGCCGACTGGCAGCGCGCGCAGGCCGGAACCCCGACCGCCGGGCCCGACGAGGCGTCGACACTCGTCCTCTCGCACTGGGCGTTCTCCGGTATCGGCCTCACCCCCGAACTCGCCCGGCTGGCCACTGCAGTCGCACCGCCGACGAAGCGACCGGGGGTGGCATCCGGTGCGTGACGACGAACTCCTCACCGTCCCCGAGGTCATGGCCCGCCTCAAGATCGGCCGCTCCACCGTCTACGACCTCATCCGCACCCGGCGGCTCGCCTCAGTCACCATCGGCCGCGCCCGCCGCATCCCCGCCTTGGCTCTCGCCGACTACATCCACGCGCACCTGGAAGAAGCAGCCTGATGACCACACCCCGCAAGAGCCGCGCCAACGGCGAAGGCACCATCTACCAGCGCAAGGACGGCCGCTGGGAAGCCGCCGGCTACGTCCTCGCCACCGACGGCAGCCGCAAGCGTGTCCGCGTCTACGGCACCACCCGCAAGGAAGCCGCCGACAAGCTCGCCGAACGCATCGCCGCCAGCAACCAGGGCCGACCTGTCGCAGCTGCCGACAGCACCGTGGCCGCGTACCTCACGTACTGGCTGGACAGCGTCGCCGTCCACCGCCTACGCGAGAACACCCACACCCGCTACCGCACCTGCGTCCGCCTCTATGTCGTACCCGGCCTCGGCCGGAAGAAGATCGCCCACCTCACCGCCAAGGACATTCGAACCTGGCTCGACCGGCTCCGCACCACCTGCCAGTGCTGCGCTCGTGGGCTTGACAGGCAACAGCGCTGCTGCACGGTCGGCCAGTGCTGCGGCAAGCGCCTGTCCCCGCTCACCGTCACCTACGTGCACTCGGTTCTCAAGTCCGCCCTGGAGCACGCAGTCCGCGAGGACGAACTCCCGCGCAACGTCGCCCGGAACATAAAGACCGGAACGCCCCGACCCCGACGCTTCGAGCCACTCACCGTCGTCGAGGCCCGCCGGTTCCTCGCGTCAGTCGAGGGTCACCGGCTGCAGGCCCTCTTCGAGCTCGCGCTCCGCACCGGTCTGCGCAAGGGCGAGCTCCTCGGCCTGCGCTGGGAAGACCTCGACCTCGACGGCGGCACCGCCAGCATCCGCCGCACCCTCCAGCGCACCCCCACCGGCGGCCTGACCACTCTGCCCACCAAGACCGTCAGCTCGGAACGCCGCATCGCCCTTCCCACCGAGTGCGTCCACGCACTCAAGCACCACCGCGAGCGGCAGGACCAGGAACGCGAGGCCGCCGGAGACGCCTGGACGGACAGCGGGTACGTCTTCACCGCGCCCGACGGCTCACCCACCGACCCGTCCACCCTGACCCGGCACTTCACCGCGCTGTGCCGGGCGGCCAGGCTCCGCCGTATCCGGTTTCACGACCTCCGACACACGGCCGCGACACTGCTCCTCGAACAGGGCGTCGAGCTCGTGGTGATCAAGGAACTACTCGGCCACGCCCACATCGGCGTCACCGCGACCGTGTACGCCCACGTCCGGCTCCGCCTCCAGCGCCAGGCGATCGACACCCTCGGCAACGCCCTTCGAGCGCCCGAGACCCCTGACGACCCGCCAAGTGCAGAACCCGTCCGTTGACGTTGCCGTCAGCGTTGCCGTCAGACCATGACGAAGGGCCCCTCGGAGACTTCTTCGAGGGGCCCTTCGTCAGCCCGGAGAACAGGGCCGAAATTTCCTCAGAACCCCAAATAGCTCATAGAAAGCTACTCGGGTTACTTATTTCGCAAGCTGGGGATTCAGCCCGCAGAACCCAACCCTAGCTAGGTCCTCGACCGCTCGCGAAACCTCAGCCCTAGTAACCGCTGGAACCACAAGAACATTCGCCATTGCGAAATATCCACCCACGGAGACCTCATCCGAGATTTCCTGAGCCAGCCGCACGGGGTCATAGATGGTCAGATCGAATGTCGCCTTCTCTGTCGAGACCTTCACATCGACCAAGTAGCCTTTGGCTTCAGTCTCGACTTCATAGCCGTCCAAGTACTCGGGGAATCTCAAGCTGTACTGGATCATCTAGTGGCCCCTCGCTCACCTGGTTCTGATCTGAGACAGCGCACCAGCATACTGCTCAGGTGTCAGATTAGCACCTGGCGCTGGCACAATCTCAAAGTGCCTAGGGTCGTTCCCTCGCTGAATAATGCGAAGAGAATCGGGCACGCTGCCCATATCTATGCCATGCGGCACGAACCCCTTACCGGCAACGCTTTCGGGGTTATCGAAGACAGACAGGCCATGCGTTTCCTTGACGAATCCCGTGGCCGGGTCAACCTTGTAGTCATTCGGGCGAGGAACAAAGCTCGGCGACTCACCCGGCCTCGCACCCCGGAAGCAGTTCTCTGGTCCAGGTCCGGCATTGTGCACCAGAATTGGGGTATTTCCAGCAAGCACATAGTACGTGTGGAGGTCGGCAACCGTAAGGTTGTATGTGAGGACCTGCTGATGATAGTTGCGTACACCGGCAACGGTGACTGCAGTTCCATTGGACGTACGAAGCTCCTCGCCCAGGTGGAGCTCACTCGCTTCGATCCAGCGGCTGTTGGTGAGGCTCCAGAAGGGGTGATGCCACGTCGTCGTCAGTGTTGATGCCCCAGGCCCATCTGACGCCTCTGCAGTTTGCGTTCCTTGGAGAGACAGATCTGTGAAGTCCTCGTCGTTCGGGGTCTCTACTACGGCGGTTACGGCCTTGTGAGAGGTTTCCCCCGTTTGAGGGTCTGTGGCGAGGACTTCGTCCCCGACCTCGACCTGTTCAATCGGCTTCTGGTCGCCGTTGGCCATGGCGACCAGGGTTCCGGCGACAAAGCTCTGACAGAGAGCAGCACGAGCTTCTGCGGAAAGACCCGTAAGTCTGCCCGGTTTTCCAGCTCCGCCCCGAGCCGCCAGACCCATCATCGAGCCGGCAACTGCGTTGGCGCTCTTCTCCATTGGCGAGGGCCCGAAGGGTGTTTCAAGAGGGTCGCCCATGGCTCCATGACCCTCCACCTGACCTGTGAGACCACAGTCGATGTAGAGGCAATAATGGACTCGAAAGAAGTCGGCTTCTTCCTCTGTGGCACCGAATTCCCACATCTGCAACGCAGCCCAGTCAAGAGTACCGGTGCCCGAGTTGTATTTCTGGAGAACGCGCCCAATCTCTGCAGCGCTGGTGTTTGTGTTGTTCCTTACGATCTCCTGATGCTGGGCCATCTCTGCGGTCCGCAGGAAGGCCTTCATAGTGCGCTCTTCCAGCGTCGGGCACGAGTTGTCATGGCGGCAGTCGAAGGATCCGTAGCCCTTGTTGCCGGTGTTTTCATTGAGGCTTGCAACTACTGTCTTAACGGCATTGGCGGCTCCGCCAATGACGTTGGAAACGATGCCGTCAAGTCCTCCCCAAAGGAGCCCTGAGGGGTCGGATCCGTTGATCGGGTCATTGTTGCTGTAGGCGTATCCGTTCCACTGCTGTGGATCGCCGGCGCTGAGGATGGGGTCCGAGCTGATGAAGCGTCCGGTGCGCGGGTCGTACTGGCGTGCTCCGAGGTTGGTCAGGCCGGTGGTCTCGTCCTTGGTGCCGCCGACGAAGCCCTTGCTGCCGGCCCATGCGGAGAGGCCGGGCTGGGTGCCGCGAGGGTTCCCGAACGGGTCGGAGGGGCGTCGGGTGACGGTCTGGTTGGTGTCGGTGTTGACCTGGACGCCGTTGGTTCCGTGCGGATCGGCGGCCTGGATCAGGACGGTGCCTCCACCGATGGGGGCGGTGACGCGGGTGTAGGTGAGGCCACCGGGCCCCGCGATGGACCGGGCGTTGGTCATGGAACCGCTGGCCGTGTCGAGGGTGAGCTCGTCGGTGGGCAGGTTGAGTGTCGTCCTGCCGGGGTTTCGGCGGATGAGCTGGTTGCCGTCGGCGTCGTAGAGGTAGGTGGTGGCACCGGCCTCGCCGGTCTTGGTGAGGGAGTCGAGCTTGTCCTCGCCGTTCCAGGTCAGGGTGGAGGTTCCGCCGGTGTCGGTGGTGGCAGTGGTGTTGCCCTTGGCGTCGTACTGGTAGGTGACGGCCTTGGTGCCAGCCGGTCCGCTGGTGGTGGAGGTGAGCAGGGCGTGGGGCCCGCCGGTTCCGCCGCCGGTGTTGGGGGCGTTGGTGGGGCTGTTGGTGGTCTTGGCTGCTCCGAAGGTCTGGGTGGTGGTGGTGTCGTTGAGGCTGTTGCCGGTGGTGTCGTGCTGGACGAGGCTGGTGCGGTTGCCGGTCGCGTCGTAGCTGTAGGTGTTCCAGTAGGGTGCAGGGCCGCCGACGGTGCGTCCGCCGGGGCTGACGGTGGCCGGGCCGTCCTTGTTGATGCAGGCGCCGGTTCCGGGCACCCTGCTGGAGCTGCCGGTGCCGTGGACGGTGCCGACGGAGTCGGTCCAGTCCGCGATAGTTGAGGTGCCGCCGGTGTCGGTCCAGGCGTTGGTGAGTCGGCCCAGGTAGTCGTAGGTGAGGCACTGGGTGTCGGTCGCCGCAGCGTCCTGGATGTTCGCGATCGAGGTGATCCGGCCGGACGGCGTGTAGGTGTAGCTCGTCTGGTTGACGGAGACGGTGTTGACCTGTCGGTCGATGAAGGAGTTGATGAGTCGGCCGGTGGCCCAGTCGTACTGCTGGGTGGAGACGACCTGCGCGCCGTAGCTGCCGGCGGTCGTGCGGACGGGCCGGGAGAGTGCGTCGTACTCGACCTTCGTGATGACCGCCTTGCCGCGGCTGGTCGCCGAGGTGAGGAGGCCGGTGACCGTCCGGCCGTAGCTGACGGTCTCGGCCGGCAGGCCGCCGGCGGCGGGGATGCCGACCTTGGTCAGCGAGCCGTTGACGTCGCTGTAGGTGTTGGTGTTGGTGTAGGTGCCTGCCAGTGCGCCTTCGGCGGAGGGGATGGTGACGGAGGTGCCGAGCGGCCGGTAGGCGGTGTCGTAGTCAGTGACCGCCTTGGTGTAGGCCGCGCCGCCGGCTCCGCCGACGTAGCGGGTGGAGGAGGTCAGCTGGCCCTTGACGATCGTGTCGTAGGTCCAGGACGCCAGTTGGTTCGCCGGCTTGATGCTGCCGTTGTACATGCCGGTCTTGCGGCCGAGCAGGTCGTAGGTGTAAGCGACGGTGTTGTTCTTGGCGTCGATTGTGTGGTCGATGCGGGAGTTGGCGTCGTAGAACGTCTGGGTGAGGCCGGTGTCCGGGTCGGACGCGGAGGTCTGCCGTCCCCGCAGGTCGTAGGTGTAGTTCCAGGTGTTGCCGCTGCTGTCGGTGTGGCGAGAGGCCAAGCCGCCGGGTGTGTAGTCGTAGGTGGTGACGTCAGCGTCCGCGGAATTGCCGGTCGCGGAGGCGGTGCGGTACTGCCACACGGCAGTAGCTCGGCCCCGGGCGTCCGTGACGGTCGAGGTCGGGGTCGCGCCTGCGGGCGGGGTGACGTCAGTGCGGTCCGCACCGGGGTAGTTGGTGCTGGTGGTCCACTGGAGGTTGCCGTAGGAGCGGAATTCCGAGCGCAGTACCCGGCCGGCGCCGTCGTAGGTGTTCCAGGTCTGGCTCGGTACCTGGCCGTCGCCCTGCGGGACGAAGACCGATTCGGTGGGGAAGGCGGTGCCCTGGTAGTACGGGGCCGAGGTCTTGATGACCCACCCGTGTGTGTCGTATGCGGTGTCGGTGATCAGTCGGCCGGTCGGGTACGCGGCACTGGTGCTCTGGCTCTGGCGGGGGCGCCCGAGCCCGTCGAGCAGGTCGATGGTCGCGGAGTAGGTGCGGCCGTCGTCGGTGATCGTCTCGGTCTTGGTCGCGGCCGGTCCGGACGCTCCCCTGACGGTGTAGGTGAACTTCTTGGTCGGGTTGTCGTTGGTCGGCCTGTCCGGTGCCCACACGGCGGTGGCGCGTCCCAGCGCGTCGTACTGGATGGTGGTCACGCGGCCGTTGGCGTCCCAACTGGTCAGCGGTGAGCCGCGGCCGGGGTCCTGGGTGACGGTCGTCGTCCAGTCCGCCCCCAGCGGTCCGGTGCTCCGGATCTCGGTGGGCAGGGTGCCCGAGGCCGGTGTGACGGCGACGGTCGTGACGGCGGGAGTGACCGAGGGGGCGCTCACTTGGGCGCCGGAGCGGTCGTAGGCGGAGCCGTCGGTCGTCGCGGTCGTCAGGGGCCGACCGTAGACGTCGAACGTTCCGCTGAGACTCTGGACGTAGACGGGGTTGCCCGCCTGGTCGAAGTGGTCGAGGACCTGGGCGCTGGTCTGGTCGCCGGAGGCGCCCGCCTTCCCGAAGGGCCTGCCGTCGTAGAGCGTGCGAATTCCGGTGATCGTGTTCGAGGCCGACGGCACGGTGCCGCACGCGCCCTGGACGGTGACGACCTCGGAGGCCAGCATGAGGCGCTGGGGGTTGTCGCTGGTCGCATAGCCGGTGGTGGTGCAGGTCTCGGGGGTGGCGGCGGTGCCGTCTCCCTTGTCGTCCACCTGGGTCACGCGGTTGCCGTGGGCCGGGTCGGTGGTCTCGACGGCGGTGGTGGTGCGCCAGCTGCCGTCGGCCAGCTTGGCCTTGGCGATCTTGGTGGTCTGTGAGTCCGCGTAACGGGCGTAGATCGTCGGCGCGCCCGTGCTCTGGGCGTGGGTAGCGGTGACCTGCTGGCCGTTGTAGGTGCTTCCGGAGACTGCCTGGACCTTGCCGCCGGCCTGGTCGTAGCTCTCGGTCGCGACGAGTCGGCCGCTGAGCCAGTCGTCGTCGGTGACGGTGCCGCCGAGGGGGCTTTCCACCTTGACGCTGCGCCGGGTGCCGTCGGCGCGGTAGTCGCCGTCCATGCCGCGTAGGAAGGTGGCGGTCTGCTGGGTCTTCGGCGCCTCGCTGACCGATCCGCTGCCGGTGGTCAGGGTCACCGACTGGTAGCCGCGGTAGTCGTTCCAGGTGCGGGTCTTGGGGTCGGTGAACTCGGCGTCGTTGCGGTGCCAGGCGGCACCCCCGTTGTAGGTGTACTCGGTGGTCTTGCCGATGGAGGGGGTGGAGACGAGGTCCTGTTCGGTGACGGCCTTGACCAGGGGCTTGTTGAACCAGTCGTTGACCGGGTCGGGCGATGACTGGCCCGGCAGGTACCACTTCACCGGCATGCACGCCATCGTGTTGCCGTCCTCGGAGGCCGGCATGTGCTTGTTGAGCCGGGAGCATTCGGGGTCGGTGTAGATGACGTTGATCCGTCCGCCGGTCTCAGTCGCGATGCCCTGGATGCGCGGGCGCACGAACATCGGCGCGGCCGGGACGAGGCCGTCGACGCGGTTGGCCAGCATCACGTAGGTGAACGTGACCGGTGGCAGGCTGATCGGGGCCTGGCCGTTGGAGCCCGTGCGCTGGATGGAGTCGAGCTGCAGGGTGCGCTTGGTGCCGTCGCCAGGGTCCGCGAGGGACTGGGACAGCGCCCAGGTGTCGACGTCCCGGTAGGCGGAGCCGACGAGGACCTGGGTGGTGATGGCGGTCAGGCGCTTGGTGGTGAAGAACGTCGGCGCGTAGTTCGAGCAGGTTCCCGATCCGGTGCAGATCTGGTCGATCGGCACGTCGGGCCAGGCGTCGGCGTTGGCGGCGGTGCGCTGGTCCTCCGCGCAGGTGATCGCGCCGGAGGCCTTGCAGCGCTCGTCGACCTTGAAGACGATCTTGGCGGCCGGGTTCGCGCCGCCCTTGGCGGCCTTCTGGTCGTCCAGGCGCTGGCCGTAGCCGATCTCCCGGAGGAAGGCGGCCCGCTGGTAGTCGGTGAGGGTGCCGTTGCCGTTGTTCTGGGCGCCGCCTCGGCTGTACTTGTTGCCCTCGGCGGCGTACTTGTACGTGGTCAGGTTGCCGTGGGTGTCGACGACATAGTCGAGTTGCCAGCGCCAGGCCATCTGGCACCAGGAGTTCTTGCCTGCGGCGGAGCTGTAGCAGGGGTCTCCGCCGTTGGGCGAGTAGACCGGGGTGGTAAGGACCGAGTTGGCGGCCGGGTCGCTGCCGTCGCCGTCGGGGAGGTGGTTGCGGCCGAAGTAGTACTGGGTTCCGTCGGGGGTGGTGACCCGCCAGTACTCCATGTCCCGGTAGTCGGTGTCGCCGACGGCCTTCGGGGCGCCGATGAGCTGCTCGATCTTGGAGCCGTCGTCGCTCTCGAAGTGCCAGACGCCGGTGGCGTCGTCCCGCACGATGGCGCCCGAGTGGCCGGCGAGGGAGATGGTGGCGTTCTGCCCGCCCCAGCACTGGTCGGCCGAGCCGGTGATGCCGGCCTTGTCGCAGCCGCGGTAGGACCGTTCGATGTAGCCGGGCTCGTAGCCCCAGCCGTCACCGATCCACGACGGCTGCGAGTTGGTCGCTGACGTCTTGCCGTCCACGGCAGCCGAGTTGTAGCCCAGCGCCACGGTGGGAACAGCTCCGCCGAGGGAACCGGGCACCTGGATCGGGTAGTTGTAGGTGAAGTTGCCCGCGTTCGACCCGGCCTTCCAGGCCGAGGACGGCGACAGCGGTGTCGCGGCGAAGCTGCCCATGGCGCCCGACGGAGAGGGCGTCGGCGCGATCACCACAGGGCCGCCGGTGCCGCCGGTGCCCGTCCCGTTGCCGGTCGCTGCCTGGGCGGACGTCTGTGCAGCGGTGTAGGAGGCCTTGACGGCACCGTTCTGCGCACCGCTGGACGCGGTGGCAGGAGGAAGGGTGACGTCTGCGGTGAGTGTGCCGGACGCGTCGGACTTCGCCGGGACCGGCGTCTGCGTACGGCACTCGGGGCGTTCCGGTGTCGTCAGCGAGCAGGCCGGCAGGGCGACCAGGCCGGCCCGGTCGGACCATCCGTGTGCCTGCAGGGCCTTGAGGTCCAGGGTGACGCGCGCCTCGCGCCCGCTGCCCGTCGTCGCCGCGTCGGCGTCGGTCAGCGCCACCAGCGGGCCGGTGACGCCTGCGGCCCTGCCCTTGTCCTGTGCGGCGACCTCGACCTTGACCGTGTGCGCGCTCTCGCCCGCACCGGCCCCGGGCGAGACCCGGACGGCCAGGTCCCCGGCCTTGGCCCCCGTCGCGCCGCCGGAGGCGGGCGACGCTCCGCCGGTCGCCCTGCGGGCGGCCTCCGCCTCGGCACCGTCGGGCCCCAGCGTGACCGTCGCGCTGCCCGTGACAACGGGTGCCGCGACCTCCGGCTTCCAGTCGGCCGGCTTGTCGACGGCCTTGGCCGTCGACTGGGCGTCATGTCCCTTCACCGACACGGTGGCTTCGCCCAGCGGGGTGTGCGGAGGAACCCACACATCCCCCTCCGGCGCCGGGTACGTCCAGGCCACCGCAGGCGGCACGGCCAGCCCCGTCATGGCCAGGGCGAGCACCGTCGCCACCGCGGGTGACCGCCATCGGCCTCTTGTCGTCTTCGTCCCAGCCCGTATCCGGGCAGGCCAAACCCCCACCGTGCGTCCTTTCGAGGATTCTCGACACAGCGTCATACAGGCGTAGCTGTGCCCTTGCTGGGCGTGACACTATGTGAGGCCTCGGACACATCGCCAGGTTGTTCGATCACCATGCATTAGAACTTTGTAAAGTCTTGACTCTTCGCGCCGGAACCATCCGGGCATGTCCCCTCAATACGGCAACGCGTTTGACCAATCCACAGACCAGGCCGCATCGTTCCGACCCGAACGCAACACCCAGACAGGGGTGGCGCATCGGGAGGGGAGCGCAAACCAGACATGTCCAACACATCACGCACACTTCCACCCACACCACCACCGCCATCGATACGAGGGCGGCGGGCGGTCCGCCTCGCCGCCCTGGGCGCCAGCTGCGCCCTGAGCGTGAGTCTGCTGGCCGCACCCGTGGCGCTCGCCGCCGGAACCGCGCCCCCGCCCTCGCATGGACCGACCGGTCCGATCCCGCCGCTGGTGCCGCCCACGCCGGGCCCGGCCCGCACACCTGTGCAGCAGGCCATGGTCGACGCCGTCACCAAGGCGAAGTCGACGGGCAAGGCGGTGGTCGTGGACGCCATGACCACTGAGGTGTCCAAGACCCTCGCGAACCCGGACGGCACCCTCACCACCACCGACAACGCCCAGGCCGTGCGGACCAAGCAGAACGGGGCGTGGGCGGACCTCGACCCGACCCTGCGCCCGAACTCCGACGGCACGCTGAGCCCCGCCGTGGCGAGCACCGCTCTGGCCTTCTCCGGCGGCGGCAGCGGCCCGATGGCGACCGTGTCGACTTCCGACGGCAAGCGGCTCTCGTTCGGCGCGCCGTTCGCACTGCCCAAGCCAGCCCTGGACGGGGCGACCGCGACCTATGCGAACGTGCTGCCCGGGGTCGACCTCCAGCTGACCGCGCTGCCCATCGGGGGGTGGCGCGACGTGATCGTGGTCCGTACTCCCGAGGCGGCCGCGAACCCGGCGCTGAAGACCCTGCGGTTCCCGATCACCGCCCAGGGCCTGTCGGTGACCTCCGACCCCCAGGGGCACATCGACGTCAAGGACGACAAGGGCGCATTGCGGTTCCGCTCGCCCTCGCCGCTGCAGTGGGACTCCTCCACCACCCCGGCGGCGCCCGCTCCCGCGTCGAAGAGCGTGAAGGCCTCCTTCGCCGCCGCACCCGCTGCCGACTCCGTACCCGCCGCGGGCGTGCGGTCCTCCGCCGAGGAGCCCGGTGACGGGGCGAACGTGGCCTCCATCGCGACCAGGGTCACCTCCGCCGCCGTCGAGCTGACGCCGAACCAGGACGCACTCGGTTCCGGCACCGGCCCGTGGTACCTCGACCCGTCCCTGGTCGCGACGAGTTCGGTCCAGGGCTCGGTGGAGGTCCAGGAGAACCACAAGACGGCGGAGAACCTCAACAAGAAGAACAACCTCGCCACGGGGTTCTGCGGCTACCACAGCAGCGACCCCAACCTCGACTGCGGCAGCGAGGGGCGCCAGCGCGCCTACTTCCAGTTCGGCATCAACCCCGCGCTCTACACCAAGCCGGGTGGGGCGGAGAGCCCGCCGACCATCTTCACCTCCACCCTCAACGCCCAGGTCACCAGCGCCTCCAGCCCCGGGACGGACACACCGTTCGAGGTGTTCTCGGCGCCCAGGCCGATCCACGAGCACACCAGCTGGAACGACCAGCCCTGCGGCACCAACGGCGTCATCGTCATGGAGAACTGCCCCGCCGTCAACGGCCAGCGGCTCACCGGCACGGGCCCGCTGGCCATCGACGTGACCGACATCATGAAGCAGGCCATCGCCGGCCAGTGGCCTTGGTGGACTGCGGCCATCGCCCCGCAGACCAACGAGTGGGACCAGACGTTCCGCCACTACATCGCCAACAACCCGTACATCACCACCACCTACGACATCGCCCCCACCGTCTGGTGGACGCGCGCCACCCCCACCCCCGGGTTCGCAAGCGACAACAGCTCGGCACCGTGCACCACCGGCGGCGCCCATCCATGGGACAACCCGGGCTGGATCGGCAGCAACCAGAACATCTACCTGACCGCGAACAGCTACTCCCCGGCCGGCATGTCCCTGTACACGAGCTACCGGATGTGGGACGACAACGACGCCAACTTCTCCTTCACCGACGGACGGTGGGGCGGCAGCTTCAACAACCCCGCCGAATCCGTCACGCCGGGTCCGCTGTCCGACGGCCACCAGTACGGCTGGTACGCCCAGTCCGGCGACGGCACCCTCAGCTCGCCCGGCAGCGGGTGGTGCTACTTCCGCGTCGACCGGACGAACCCCCGCGTCAGCGTCAGCTCCGCCGACTTCCCGCCGTCCGGGACCCCGAATCCGACCCCGGCCAAGTACATGAACGACTGGGGCAGGTTCACGATCAACGCCGAGGACCCGGTCCCCGGCCCCGGCCTGCGGGCCTCCGGTGTCGCCTGTGTGCGGGTGAGCACCGACCCGACCCCCGTCGTCGGCTGGAAGTGCGGCCAGAACGACACCTTCGCGCCCGGACAGCCGTACGACTACCAGGCGAAGCAGTGGGGCACCAACACCCTGTACGCGTGGGCCATGGACAACGCCGGCAACTACAGCCAGCCCGCGGTCTACAACTTCTACGTGCCGTGGAAGCCCGGCACCCAGCCGCTGTTCGGCGACGTCACGAACGACCAGAAGCCGGACATCGTCCTCGCCGACAAGAACGGCGACCTGCGGATCATCGGCGGCGGCACGGACCCGTCGACCTCGCTGGCGGCTCCCGCCGCCGCGGCCCCGGGCAACCGCGAGTTCGGCGCCACCTGGGCCGACTTCCAGATCAGCCACCACGGCACCTTCGCCGTCGGCCAGCCGGTCGACCAGCTCGTCGCCCACTACAACAAGGACAAGACGCCCCAGCTCAAGGACGTCATGTACCTGATTCCCAACGACGGCACCGGCCGCTTCGGCACGCTGACCCCGTCCGCGCTGAACCGCCCCACCACCTGCACCACCTACGGAACCGGCAAGCCCTGCCCCGCCTACACGCAGAAGGTCTGGAGCAATGTCTCCCAGGTCGTGGCCATCGGCACCCCCGAGGGGGAGGCCGTCGGCGGCGAGCCCGGCCACCCGGACCACAAGGTCATGATGACCCAGACCTCCCTGCTCACCGTGGAGAACAACAGCCTCTACCTCTTCCAGCCCAACGGGCTCGCCGAAGGCCTCGACACGGCGACGCTCATCCCGACCGCGAGCGGCAACTGGTCGGACTTCGAGATCCTCACCCCCGGTGCCGCCAACGGCGCCACGACGATGCCGGGGGCCACGGACCCGACGTACCAGACCACCGTCTGGGCCCGTCACCGTACCAACGGCAACATCTACGCCTACCCGCTGGCTTGGAAGGCCGACGGCACCGTCGACTACTCGGCCCTGACCAAGCCGGACGCCGGCACGCCGATCCTGACCGGCGCCAACTGGACGGTCGCCGCCCAGCCGCAGGTCGGTGCCGCCGACCTGAACAACGACGGCTACCCCGACCTCTGGGCCATCAACAACAGCAACGCCATCACCGTCTTCCCCGGCAAGAGCAGCACCGGCACGAAGAACAAGGTCGACGGCTTCGACAGCTGGAAGTTCCTCGGCTACTCCGACGCCAGCACCTCCCTTCACCCCAACCTGGCCTCCTGGCAGTGCATGGACGCCTGGGGCGGCCCCCGGGACGGCGCGCCGCTGGCCATCGGCAGCTGCTGGAACAGCGTGAACCAGAGGTTCAACCTCAGCACGGACGGCACCATCCGGGCCGGCTCCTACTGCGTCTCCACCGTCGGCAACGCCAACACCAACGGGACCCAGCTCTCCCTGGCCAACTGCGACGGCAGGCCCACCCAGCAGTGGTCCGTGCGCCCGGACGGCCGCATCATCAACCAGACCACCATCACCGGCGGCGACCCCAACACCGGGCGCTGCATCGAGCTGAACAACTGGCACACCGAACAGGGCACCCGGCTCGACATCTGGGACTGCCCCGGACTCTTCGACAACAGCCGCTGGACCCTCCAGCCCGAACGCACCCCGTAACCCGTCAGCCACCTCATGAGATGACCTGAAGCACTACCCCGCGGGGCGGGGCTCCGAGGAAACCCGGAGCCCCGCCCCGCGGGCATAGGTCGACAGCTGGAAGGGCGGCAGCCTTCCACCTGCAGAGGCGTGATCGAGTAGTAGCGCCGACCGCAGCTGAGTACGCGTACTCAGGCGGGGCGGGCCGCGGCTGCCGGAGCATGGGGTCTGCACCCGACGGTGACTCCGAGGTTCCGAGGGGCCACTGCGGGCGGTCGTCTGATGCCTCGCGCGGCCGGACGTTGGGTACCACCGCTCGGTGGTGGAGCCGGGCGTCCCTCGCGGTCCGACCGTGTGTGCGGCGGCCGGGTCTGCCAGTGTTCTTGTCCTCCTACCAACCCCTCCACGGAGTCCCTTTCATGCGTACCGACCTCCTGTTGCGTGCGGCCGTGCCCGCGACCGCGGCGCTCGCCCTCCTGCTGAGTGCCTGCGGGCCGGACCAGGGCGGCGCGGACGCCCCCGTCGCCGGGCCGTCGTCGGCCGCCTCAACGGGAGGGACGGGCGGCACAACCGCACCGGCCGTCACATCCGTGGCCTCCGACCCCGCTCAAACCGGCTCGAGCCCGAGCCAGAGCGCCACCGCGGGCGGTCGCTTCGCGGGTGCCCTGGCGATCGGAGCGAAGACCCAGGGCACCTACCACGACGGTGACAAGGGTGACATCTCGCTCAGCATCGGCCCGACGAGTGTGGTCAAGGGCGACATCGGCGACCTGGCCAAGTTCCTCAAGCCGGAGGACATGACCGGGAAGACGCCGTACTACGTGAACGTCAGCTACACCCACACCGGCGGCGACGGGATCTTCGAGCCCTACTTCAACCGGCAGCTGCGGGCGATGGTGAGCGACACCGCCCAGGCCCGCAAGGTCGACCTGCTCAGCAGCTTCCCGAAGTGCGAGAGCGACGTCCCGAAGGGCGGCAAGGACTTCGTCAAGGGCCAGAGCGAGCACGAGTGCGCGATCTACCTGGCGCCGACCGACAAGCCCCTGACGAACCTGCTGTGGATCGACAAGGACGGCAAGCCCCTCGCCTGGAAGGCGAGCTGACGGTACTGCGGAAGAGGCAGGGCGCGTCCGCGTCGTGCGCCAGGCGCCATCGGGCCCGACCAGGTCAGGTCGTCCATCCGGCCGACCGGAACGGGATGGCCAGAGCGCTGCGACAGGCACGCCTGTGGCCGGGTCCGTCCCCTGTGCGGACCCGGCCGGGTGCCCCTGAGGGGCGTGGTGGGGTTTGTGGTCAGGCGGTGTGCGGTGGTTCGCCCGGGAGGTGGGAGGAGCAGGACGGGACTCCGTCGAGCCAGGCCGGGCCTTGGATGTAGATGTTGCTGATCCAGCTGTTGTAGTCGGGCAGGAACGACCAGGCGTCGTTGGTGACGCCTTCGGCGGTGACGGACTCGCCGCGGTCCTGGCAGAGGATGCGGACGTGGGTCGGGCCGGGGAAGCTGTGTGCCCGCGCGCTGGTGGTGGAGGGGTCGGTGTGGGTCCAGACGTCGGTGCCCCAGGTGGAGAAGCCGCCGGCCGAGGGCCGCGGTGCGCCGCCGCAGTCGGGGACGCCGTCGAGCCAGGCCGCGCCCTGGATGTAGATGTTGGTCACCCAGGCCTTGTAGTCCGGCAGGTAGGACCACGCGTCGTTGGTGATGCCCTCCGCCGTGACCGACTCCCCGTGCTTCTGGCACCCGATGTTGATCCGCGTCGGGCCGCCGAGCTGCACGGCCCGTGCACTGGTCGTGGAGGCGTCCGTGTGGGTCCACACGCCGGTGCCCCAGGTCGAGTAGGCGCCGGTGGGCGGTCCGCCGCAATCGGGTATGCCGTCGAGCCAGGCCGCGCCCTGGATGTAGATGTTGGTCACCCAGGCCTTGTAGTCCGGCAGGTAGGACCACGCGTCGTTGGTGATGCCCTCCGCCGT
>NZ_JBEZXE010000016.1:127683-156813 GCF_040637885.1 Kitasatospora sp. NPDC028055
GCCGTGACCGACTCCCCGTGCTTCTGGCAGGCGATGTTCACCTTCGTCGGCCCGCCGAACTGGACGGCGCGCGCACTGGTGGTGGAGGCGTCCGTGTGGCTCCAGACCTGGGTGCCCCAGGTGCTGGCGTTGCCGGAGGTTCCGAGCGCGGAGATCCGGATCGCGCCGCGGTACTTGTGGATGTCGTGGCTGGAGAAGTCGGACACCATGAGGTGGGTGTCGGACTCGCGGGCTTCGACGATCTTCCCGTCGCCGAGGTACATGGCGACGTGCTCGGTGCCCCATTCCAGGAGGTCGCCGGGCTGGAGCGGGGCCAGCCCCTGGTCGGCGGTGAAGCGGGCGGCGGCCGGGACGGTGGTGAAGATGCCGTCGACGTCCTTGCGCCCGATGAGGTCGTAGCCCGCGCTCTGCGCCCAGGCCCAGCGGACGAAGCCGGAGCAGTCGAACCCCTTGCGCTGGGGGTCGTGCTGGCTGCGGACGGGGTCGGTGGCGTCCACCATGCCGTACGTGGCGCCCGGGGCGTCGCCGTGGCCGCCGCCCCAGGTGTACCAGGTGCCGGCGGCGACCTGGGAGCAGGCGGCCTGGATCGCGCGACGCGCCTCCTCGGTCACGTCCCCGTACGGGACGCAGCCGGCGGCGGGGTTGGGGCGGGGCTTGGGCGGGACGGGGAGGTCAGGGCCGTCGTTGCCGCGCAGGCCGATGCCGAACCGGGTACCGAGATCGGTTGTCCAGTCGACCGTTCCGCAGCAGCGGCGGTTGTCGTTCGCGTCGCCGTATCCGGTGTGGATGCTCTTCTGCTCGTCGGACTTGCCGTGGCTCCATCCCCCACCGGCACAGACGGCATCGTTGTCGGCACAGAAGTCGATCGTGCGCGGCGTGATGTCGGGAGGCAGGAAGTACTGCTTTCCGATGTATCCCAGGAGGCTGTCCTGTGACACGCTCTGCCACCGTTCACCGGTCTTGGGGTCGACGTACACGCCGTAACTGGCGTTCCCTGGACTGTTCGGGTCGGCTATCAGAAGGACCTGAGCGATGGAGCTGCGCTCGGCGAGGGTGAGTTGGTCCAACGCGGTGTGGACGACGTCGGCACCCTGGGAGTAGCCGACCAGGCCGATCCGGATCCCGGAGCACTTGGTGATCCGGTCGCGAACTACCTCCTGGAGCTGCCGGACTCCTTCCCACATCGAGGCTTGGTAGGTGCCCGTGACCTGGTCGATCCCACCGGGATCGACGGCCCGGTAGGGCAGCGAGTAGTAGGCGGTGTCCGATCCGGCGAGGGCCCTGTCCCTGGCCACGGCGACGAAGTGGTCGACGGTGCCGCCCATGTGGAGTTCGCCGGGCGGGGCGTTGTCCTCGTTCGCCGAGTTCTCCTTCGAGCCGCGTACACCGATCGCCAGGTACTTCGAGCAGGCGGGCACACCGGGGTCCCATGCCTTGGCACCGGATGGGTGCCCGTTCCCGGCGACGTCCGCGACGGCGGTCGCGGGCGCTCCCGCGACGGCGAGCGCAAGGCCGGCCAGGAGTGCCGCGAGGCGGTGCAGCGGGCGGCGCTTGGTCTTCATGTCGACTGTGCTCCTGGGGAGTTGGAGGCGGTCCGGGTCAGCAGTGGTTGACCAGTCCGCTCCACTGGGAGACGCTGCCGGTGGTCAGGTACCAGTCGTTGACGTAGCCGTCCGTGGTGTCGCCGGCGGCGTCCGGGTGGACGTAGAACCAGTAGTGGTCGCCGTGGCCGTCGGCGTCGCCGGCGCCTTCGGTCCAGCAGTAGAGCACCACACGGTCGCCCTGGAGGTAGCGCGGTCCCCAGATGCCGCCCGTGTAGTTGGGCTCCTTGTGGATGTCGAGGTAGGAGCCGGGGTTGATGCCGGTGACGTAGGCGCAGTACCAGCGGTAGTTCAACTCGTCCGGGTAGCAGCGCTCCGGGCCGCTCGACGCCGAGGCGGGCGAGGCGCTGCCGAGGCCCAGCGCGGTGGCGGCGAGCGCCAGGGCGGCGGCGGTGGCGGCGCGGCGCAGGAGCGGGGTGCGGGTGGTGTGCTTCTTCTGGATCCGCACGGCGGGATCTCCTCTCGTGGGGAGGTTCGGGGTGGGACTGCGCGGGTGCTGTCCCGCGCCGTCTGAACCGACCCTAGGGAGGGGCGGCTTACCGATCGCTTACCGATTCCCGTGCGGTCGGTGAGCCGTCGGTAGGCCCGGGTGATCCGCGGTCAGCCTTCGTGCGCCAGGGGGTCGCCGGAGCCGGCGGTCAGCTCGCGGGCCTCGTCGAGGACACGGGCGGCCGACTCGGGAAGTCCGGCGGCCTGGTAGGCGCGTCCGAGGGTGCGCAGGGCGGTGGCGAGGAAGGAGCGCCAGCCGCGGGCGCGCCAGACCAGGACCGACTCCTCGAGGTGGGCGATGGCGGAGGTGTGGTCGCCGGCCGTGAGGTCGAGTTCGCCGAGGATGCCGAGGGCCTGGGCGAGGTGGTGGCCCATGTCGAAGCGGCGGGCGATGGCCAGGGCGGCTTCGGCGGTCGGGCGGGCGCGGGTGTCGCCGGTGGCGGTGTGGATCGCGGCCAGGTAGAGGAGGGAGAAGGCCTCGGCGTAGGAGTCCTGGAGGGAACGGGCCATGGCGAGTGAGTGGGTGAGCAGTTCCAGTCCGCGTTCCGGTCGGCCGGCCCGTCCGTGGGCGGCGCCCAGGAACTGGATCGCGGTCGCTTCGAAGCGGGTGTTGCCGATCTGCCGTGCCAGCCGCAGGGTCTCGGTGAGGTGCTCGATGGTGCGGTCGAGGTCGCTCTCGCTGTGGGCGACGGCGATGACCTGGTGGGCGCGGGCCCGGCCGCCCGGGTGGTCGTGGGCGGTGGCGAGGTCCAGGGCGCGGTGGGCGGTGTCCAGGGCCTCCTGTTCGCGGCCCTGGGCCGCCAGGCTCCAGGCGGCCAGGACGAGGGCGTCGGCGCTCCCGCGTGGTTCCCGTACCTGCTCGAAGAGGCGCAGCAGGTGGTGGGCGCGCCCGTGCAGGGCGACCATCGTCTGGGTGCCGTCGGTCGGGGTCGTCCAGGTGGTGACCTCGATGAGGCCGCGGGTGAGTACGGCCGCGCCGCGGTGGTCTCCGGCGGCCCGGCAGGCTTGGAGGACGGTGAGGTTGGTGGTGCGCCAGTCGTCGTAGAGGCCGCGGACGTCGCAGTACTTCTCCTGGCAGGCGGCGAGGTCCCAGGCGGCGGGCACCATGTGCTGCGCGGCGGCCTGCCGGGCGCTCGCGTTCAGGGCGGGCTGCTCGGCGTCGAACCAGGCCATCGGGTCGTCCAGGAGTGTGGCCGTGAGGGTGGGCGGCAGTGGGTGGCGGGGCGCGGGGCCGTGGATGGGCGCGAAGCACGGTCCGGGTATCTGTTCGGCGGCCCGCTCGGCCAGCCAGAGCCAGGCGCCGAAGGCCCGTTCGAGGGCCTCGGAGCGTTCGGTGGGGTCGTCGGAGGCCTCGGCGTGTTCACGGGCGTACAGGCGGACGAGGTCGTGGAAGCGGTAGCGCAGGTGGGGTTCGGTTCCGGTTATCTGGAGGAGTTGGGCGTCGATCAGCTCCTCCAGGTGCCGCTCGGCCTCCGCCACGGGGATGTCCGCCACTGCTGCGGCGGCCCAGGGCGCGAAGTCGGGCGCGTCCAGCAGGCCGAGGAGGCGGAAGGTTCGGCGGACCGGTTCGGGGAGCCGGGCGTGGCCGACGGCGAAGCCGGCCCGGACGGCCAGGTCTCCCGCGGTCAGTTCGTCGAGGCGCCGCCGTTCGTCGCGTAGCAGGCCTGCGAGGCGGGCCAGGGTCCAACGCGGCCGGGCGGCCAGGCGGGCACCGGCGATGCGCACCGCCAGCGGTATGCCGCCGCACAGTTCGGCGATCCGGGCGGCGGCTACCGGCTCGGCGGCGACCCGGTGGTCGTCGAGGATGCGGTGCAGGAGCGTCTGCGCGTGGGCGGTGTCGAGTTCGCCGAGGTCGACGAGTCGGGTGCCGGGCAGGGCGGTCAGTGCGGCACGGCTGGTCACGAGGACGGCGGTGCGCGCGGTGGGGACGGTCGGGCTGGAGCCGGTCGGGGCGTGGCCGGGGATGGAGCGGCCTGTCGACGAGCGGGCCGGGTGTGCCGGGGTGCCCGGGAGCAGCGGCCTTAGCTGCTGTTCGTCGGCGGCGTTGTCGAGGAGGACGAGGATCCTGCGTCCGGTGAGGAGGGTGCGGTACAGCGCGGAGCGCTCGTCCAGGGAGTCCGGGATCTCCCGGGCGGCGGCGCCGAGGGCACGCAGGAAGGCGGCGAGGACGCGGGCGGGGTCGGCGGGCGATGGGTCGGCCCCGCGCAGGTCCGCGTACAGCCTGCCGTCGGGGTAGTCGGCGGCGGCGCGGTGGGCGGTGTGAACGGCCAGTGCCGTCTTGCCGATGCCGCCCATGCCCGTGATCACGGGCACCCGGCCGTCGGCCAGGGTGTCCAGGACGAGCCGGACGTGGTGGTCCCGGCCCGTGAAGTCCGTTAGGTCCCGTGGAAGTTGGGAGGGCACGTGGGATCGGCCGGGGCCCGGTTGCACGCCCTCACCACCGTGGGCCAGCAGGGCGAGGAAGACGCTCTGCACCTGCTCGCCCGGCTCGATCCCGAGCTCCTCGGAGAGCCTCCGACGCAGTGCCTGGAAGCGACGGAGCGCCTCGGCCGCCCGGCCGTCCGCCGCCAGCAGTCGCAGCAGGGCGGCGTGCACGGGCTCGTCGAATGGGTGCTCCTCGACGAGTGCTGTCAGGGCGGGGAGGGCGCTGCGGGGTTCGCCGGCGGCGAGTGAGCTCCGGGCCAGCGACAGCGCCGCGGTCCGGACCACGCCTTCCACGGCTGTCACCATGGGATCCTCGCGGTTCACCCGCTCCAGTCCGGCCAGAACAGGGCCGCGCCGCAGCGCCAGCGCCGCAGCCAGGGCGTTGTCGGCGGCGAGGGCGCGGAAGCGCCCGAGGTCCACCGCGTCCGGCCGGGTCGCCAGCCGGTAGCCCTGGGCGTCGGACTCCAGCACCACGGTCTCGTCCCCGAACCGCCCGAGCCAGGTGCGCAACCGGGACATCCCGGTGTGCACCGCGCCGCGGCCGATCCGGTCCGCCTGCCCGGCCCAGACCAGTTCCAGTAGGCGGCCGACGGGGAGCCGTTCCCCCTCCGCGAGCAGCAGCGCCCCCAACAGGCCTCGCAGGACGGTGGCCCTCGGCAGCGGCTGCGGCGTTGAGTCCGCGGCAACGGTCAAGGGCCCCAGTAAGCCGAACGTCATCCTCATTCGCTTCAGTCCCCCCAAAGCTCACGATCACGCTGCGGCCCGCCTGGGCCGCCCGGTGGGCGGAGGCCGTCGGCCGCAGCGTGATCACGACATCGGTGCGGGCACTGACTCAACGGCGCCCACCGGGCGCGGGCTGTCGGACTGCCTGGTCGTCAGCCGCCGAGGCGGTTGGTGATGCCGGACAGGGGCTGGCTGGCCGGCGGGACGACGCCGGGGAACGGCCCACCCTCGGGGGCCGAGTTGCTCGGGAACGGGCCGCCTTCCGGGCTCACACTGGTCGGGAACGGCCCGTTGGCGTGCGCCGTACCGGCCGCCAGGAGGGCCGTACCCACAGCCGTCACCACGACCATAGCCCGCTTGATCGCCTTGCCACTCATCATCGGTCCCCCTCCGGAACACTGTTTCATGCACCGCCAGGCCTCCGCTGCGGCCCGGTCATGCCACCAGCGAAGTCGATGGCAGGCTGAGAATTGAACCTTTCGATGAAATTCGAATGCGATCATGAAAGCACCGGGGGGTCATGTGATCAGGATCGAACTCTCTGCCGATGCCGTGGCCCGCACGCGCTTCGCGATCTCGCCGCTGTACCAGGCCATGAACCTGCTCTTCGCCCTGGGCCGCCATCCGCAGGCCGTCCCGCTCGCCTGGCGGCGGCAGGCCCGGGAGGTGATCGCGGAGCGGAGGCTGTGGCTGCTGTCCGCACTCGCGATCAGCCCCCACGGCTACACACCCGACTTCCTCACGCCCGAGCCCTCCGCCTACCGCTGCGCCGTGGACACCGAGTTGCACCTCGTCGCCACCACCGCCGCCGCCCGGGTGCGCGGTGAGATGTCCGTGCTGCTCACCGGACTCGCCGCCAGCGAGATCCCGGCCCGCACCCCGCACCACCTGGTGCTGCATGCCCTGGAGCAGGGCGAGGGCCCGTTCGCCGACCGGCTCGCGGTCGAACTGCACGAGTTCTGGACGAAGGTGTTCCAACCGCGGTGGCCCCGGGTGTCCGCCCGGCTGGAACGCGACATCGACCGCCGCGCCGCACTCACCGTCCGGCAGGGCTTCGCCGGAATGGCCGACAGCCTCCACCGCCGGCTGTCCTGGGACGGCGGCGCACTGGTCGCCGGTCGCGCCGAGCCCGGCGGCCTGCGCCTCAGCCCGCCGGGCCTCGTCCTCGTACCCGGGACCTTCCCGCCCGGCCTCATGCTCTCCCTCGACAGCACCGATTCCGACGCCGCCGCCGGACGCACCCGCCGAAACCCCGCCCTGGTCTACCCGGCGGCCGCCGACAATCCGCTCGACGACCAGCGCCTGCGCAGCCTCCTCGGCACCTCCCGCACCGCGCTGCTCACCCACCTCAGCCAGGCGCGGACCACGACCGAACTCGCCGACCGTACCGGCCTCAGCCCGAGCACCGTCTCCTACCACCTCCAGGCCCTCCACCGCGGCGGCCTCGTCCGTCGCACACGCCGCTCCCGCCACGTCTACTACCAGGCCGTCGGCGACCCGCGGGAACTCCTGTCCTGACGGCGCGACCGCAACACCGGACGGCAGGTCCAGTGGCCTCCGCGAACCCACCTCAAGCGGCCGTACACACGCCCCGACCCGCACCGCCGGCAACGGCCCGGTTCCCGATGGCGTCTGCATGTCCAGGGCCGGGCACGCCCTGAGGCCTGGCGACACCTCCGTCGGCGGCGTACTGGGTGCAGTCCGTACGGCGAGCACCAGCCTCTCGGCGACCGCCGTGATCCGCTCCCCTCCGGCCTGTGCTCGGTGTAGACGACCGCGTCGGCGACAGCGGCCCTCAAGGCGATGCCCCTGCTCGGGATCCGGCCCGCCGCCTCGATCCGTAGCTGTGGTGGGATGTCATGACGAACACGGCGACGCGAGGGAAGGGCGGGGGCGGGTGGGGGATGCGACTGTGAGCGAGGCCCGGGTACGGGGGCTGGTCCTCGGATCCGCGCTGGGGGATGCGGCCGGGGTGGTCCGGGGCCGGTGGCCGGCCGAGGGGCCGCTGCGGATCGGCGTCAGCACCCAGCTGGCAGCCTTCACCATCGAAGGGGCGATCCGTGCCTCGGTACGGCTGGACCACAAGGGCATCTGCCACGCGCCGACCGTGATCTGGCACGCGTACTGCCGCTGGGCCTTCCTACAGGGCATCGAGCCGGAACGGATCTCACAGCGCTGGGCGTCCGGCAGCGGCGGCGGGTGGCCGACCGGCTGGCTCGCGCGAGTGCCCGCGCTCCGCGAGCGCCGAGGCTCGGCGCCGGCCACAGTGGCGGCCCTGACCGGGCTGACGCAGGGCACCCCGACGAAGCCGGTCAACGGCAGCCGAGGAGCCCACGCGCTCACCCGGAGCCTGGCCCTCGGACTGCTGCACCTCCTCTCCGGTCCCGACACCTGCGCCAAAGCGGTCCGCGAGACGGCCGCTCTCACCCACGGCGCCCCGGACGCACAGGACGCGGCCCTCGCCGCGGCCGGACTCGTGGCCCACTGCCTCGCCGAGGACGACCCCTTCCGGACGTGGACCGCCTCCTCCCCGGACGACGCCCACCCGGTCGACGCCCTGCTCCGGCCGCTGGCCATGCCGCACTCGGCGAGCCCCGACACGGTCCTCGAACTGCTGAAGGCCCCCCGCGCCGTGCCCGACCGCGGGCAGCTCGCCTGGATCGCCCCGGACGCGACCGCCGCCTCGGCACTGCTCGGCGCACTCTTCGTGGTCTCCCGCTTCCCCGGCCGCGACACGGTGGACGCGGCCCTGCGGTTCGCGGCCGGCGCACCGGACGGCCACTCGGTGGCCTCCACCGCCGGGGCGCTGCTCGGTGCCGCGCACGGCGTCGACGCGCTGCCGGTCGAACTGCTGAGCCGGCTCGAACTCGCCTGGGTGCTCGACGCCCTGGCCCGGGACCTGCTCCAGCAGTACGTCGACTCGCCCGGCGGCAGCGCGTACGTACCGGCCCGCGACCCGCACTGGTGGGACCGCTACCCCGGCGGGTGACGGCCTCGGGCAAGCCCTCTGTGTGCCGGTCCCGGTCGTCGTCCGAACAGCGTCCGTACAGCCAGGCCGTCGAGGGCCTGTCGGCGACGCCGCCGGTTGTCGTTGGCCGGTAGGACCCGACGGGCGTTCGGCCGGGCATCGGGCGGGTCGACTCCCCCCCCGGGGGGAGGTAAAAGTGCCTCCCGACGTGCCTACGTCAGATGCTCCTCGGACGGGCTCGCCGTGTCCGGGCTACTCGGGCATCACCCCGTGGATGCGGGAGAGGGTGAACACCCGCTCGTCGTCACGCAGGTGGCACCAGGCGTTCAGGTAGGGGGCGTCCAGCGCGAGTCGGCTGAGGGTGCGGACGGTGGCGTTGCCGGAGGTGGCGACGTACTCGATCGTGACCGCCAGTTTCTCGTCGACCGCGTGGGCCAGCTGGCGGACGTCGGTGAAGGAGAGGTTGCGCGCGTGCCCGGCGATGATCTCCTCGGTGTCGCTGGCGTAGGGGCGGCCGTCGTACGGGTCGGGCTCCGGTACGTCCTGCGGGGCGTCGCGGAGCCGGGCGGCGAGGGCCCGCAGGTCGACGGACGGTCCCGCGCTCGCACTGCGGGCCTCCGTCCGCCGCGTCCGGGGCCTGCCGCCGGGCGGGCGCGGGGACGGAAGCGGGGACCGGAGCGGGTCGGCCGCGCGGTGGTGCTGGGCCCGTTCGATGCGTACGGTTCCGTCGGGCTTCTCAGCGACGGGGGCGTAGCCCGCGGCCCGCAGTGCCGCGAGTGTCTTGTCGGGTGGGGTCCGGCTGATCAGCACGGTGGGTGCGAGCTGCCGCAGGCCGAGTGGGGCGAGCTTGCGGTGGGCGGCGAGTTCGGCCAGGAGGGCGGGCTCCTGGCCGTGGATGACGCAGGCCGCGGCGGCGACGCGTACCCGGCCGTGGGTGCGCGCGGTGTCGTGGATGAGGTAGCAGAGCGGTTGGGGAAGGGGTTCGACGGCGACGGCGGCGAGGTCCGCTGCGAGGGCGTCGGGGGTGAGGCCCGCGTCGAGGGCGCGGCGGACGCTGCCCGGGCTGAACCGCCAGACGGAGGCCGCACCGGCACTCTCCCGGTCCGCGGCGCAGTCCAGCAGTGCGTGGAGGTGCGCCGACGGCGTGCCGGTGACCACCGCGGTGAGGTCGCTGCCGAAGCGGGCGCTCCCGCTGGCGGCGGGCAGCAGCCGTCGGCAGGCGTCGGTCAGGGCCCGGGCGGCCTCGGCGTCGTCAGCGGCGCCGCCGCCGTCGGCGAGCAGGGCGGCTCCGATCGGGGACACGGCCCCGAGGGCGAGTGCGCCGAGCAGTTCCGCCTCCCGGATCAGGGTGGCGAACGGCGTGGCGTCCTGCGGGAGTTCGTCAGCGAGCGGACGGAGCCACCCGAGCAGCTCCCCCAGGTCCGCCGGGTTCGCCGCGCCCTCGCCCGCCGGGAGCTGCGCCGCGGCGGTGAGCAGCCCGTGCCGGGCCTGAACGCAGCCTGCGCACGGCGGTGCCCCGGCCAGGGCCGGCAGGGCCTTCCCGTCCTCGTCGCGGCCGGCGCCGGGGGTCAGCGGGAGCGCCCACCAGGCCCGGAGCAGTACGGCGAGCCGGTCGGCGGGTTCCTGCTCGGCCCAGGTGTCGTAGGCGGCGGTCGCCGCGACCCGGTCGCCGTCCCGGGCCATCAGGCCGGCCGCACTCGCGGTCTCCAGGACGAGGCGTACCGGGATCTCGTCGCACTGCGCCGCCTTGCCGATCCGGGACAGCTCGCGGGCGCCGACCCCGCCGGACTTGAGCCGGGCCGGCGGGGCCGCGGCGCACACCCGGAGGACGGAGGTGGCGTGGGCGGCGAACGCCATCGAGGCGGCCGCGGCCTCCCGTTCGACCTCGGCGGCGGTGGCGGGCACCGACCGCACGCCGGGAGGGACGGGTGTGAACGGGGCGTGCCAGCCGGTGCCGCGCAGGGCGAGGGCCACCTCCGCGGGCATGCGGGCCGGCCCGTACCGGTAGTGGTCGCGGATCAGCAGTCCCCGTTCCACCGCCCACCGTTCGGCAGGCGGGGAGTCGGTCTGCGGAGCCCCGAAGATGATGGGGGGCGGCTGGTCCCGGGCCTCGCGTGCCCGCCGTTCGAGGAGTTCCCGGGTGGCTGCGGGTGCCTTGGCCACCAGCGCGGCGACCCGGGCGGGATCGCCGTGGTGGTCGACCAGTGCCGCCAGCCGCTGCTCCTTCCTGTTGGCAGCGGGTTTGACACCGAGTTTGGCCGCCATCCGGGCCAGGTCGTCGGAGCTCGAACCCGCGAGCAGCCGCACGAGCGGTGCGTCGAGTCCCAGGGGAGAGCCCCACGCGTTCCGCAGCGGCGCCGCCAGGTGCAGTCGGCCGTCGCCGTCGGACCACGCCAGCGCGCGGTCGGCCAGCGCCTCCAGGGCGGCGGCCAGTCCGTCGGCACGTTCCCCGTGCGTCGCGTCCAGGAGGCCCGCCAGGTCGTCCCGCGACGCGGACGGCAGCGCCGCGGCGGCCTCCGCCACCTGCAGGCACGGCAGCGTGAGTCGGGGCAGGGCCAGCGCCACCGAAGCCGGACGCTGGAGGCGGTCCGCCAGTTCACCGACCGAGCGCGGCTCCGGAGCCGTCGCGGCGTCCGGACGCGCCGCCAGGATCCGCTCCAGCGCGGGTGCGTCCAGTCCGCGCAGCCAGGCGGCCAGGGCCGATCCGCTCTTCTTACCGATGGGGAACACCTCACCACACAGGAGGACGACCGTGTCCGGCCGGGGCCGGCCGGAGGCACCAGGATGGCCTACCGCCCGCAGTGCGCGCGAAGTGATCCTGAACTCCTGTGGACGGGACGGGTCGTTGAGACGATGGAGGATTCGAGGCCGCGGATCGGGAGGGACCACCCGTCCGATGCCCGCTTTACCCTGCTCGTCCTCTCGGCCGGCCGGGTTCGTGGGCGCTTCGGCCCGGGCCCGAGATCCGCCGACCGGCCCGCGTCAGGAGGAGGGCAGCAGGGTGGCGAGGTAGGCCTGGGTCTCGGGGTCGGTGGAGTGGAGGCGGGTGCCGTGGGTGGCCCGGGTGGCGAGGACGCGGTAGGTGTTCAGGGCGTAGCGCAGGTAGCGCTGCGGCGGCAGGTCCCGCAGTTGCCTGGCGTCGTGGCTGGCCTCGGGGTGGGCGTGCCAGCGGCCGTCGCGGCGGAGCAGGTCGGGGCCCAGGATGACGGCGCCGAAGGCGTATTCGAGGCCCTGGGCGGTGTAGATGCAGCCGACCTGGTCGTGGCCGCCCTGGTCGGTCGCCCAGAACGGGCGGGGCGGGACGTCGGGGAATCCGGGGACGGGCTGTTCGGCGCGCAGGTTCCAGGGGGCGGGCCCAGGAGTGCTCGTCGTCGTCCGGGCCGTGCCATCGGATGGCGACCTCGGGTTCCAGCGGGGGGACGGCCTCGGAGTTCCAGGGCCAGCAGAATCCGGCGGTGATCCGGGCACTGCGGCCCTGCTCGGCGTGACCGTCGACCCAGGCGGCGAGGGCGTGCGGGTCCGGGCTGAGGGCGAGGTCGTAGCCGGTGCCGTTCCACGCTCTCGGGGGCTCGTCCGGGGAGAAGAGGAGGTCGACCCACCGGTGGTAGGCCTGGGAGCCGTTGCAGCGGAACTGCGTCTCCAGGTCGATGCGGCGCAGCACCGTCCCGGACTCGTCGGCGTGCTGTTCGAGTTCGTCCAGGGTGATGCCCTCGGTGGGACGCACGATCTGGCGCTCGTCGAGGAACAGGACCAGGACGCCGACCCGGTCGAGGAGGTTGCGCAGGGAGGCGGGGAAGCCGGAGGTGCGCTGCTCCGGGTAGGTCTCGGCGCGGTGGGCCTCGTCCAGGAGGACGACGCTGCTCTTGTCCAGCCCGCCGGGCGGCTGGCGCCTGAACGTCGCGACGAGGCCGCGGGAGTCCTCGCGCAGCAGCCGCTGGAGCTGCCGGGTCAGGGCGCCCGAGGTGGTCAGCAGGCGGGGGTTGCGCCGTTCCATGCGGCACAGCTCGCCCATGAGGCGGGCGGCGATGGCGGTCTTGCCGGTGCCGGGGCCGCCGGTGACCACGACCAGGCCGCCGGGGCCGTTTCCGCCGGCCGCCTTGACGGCGTCCAGGATCGCCAGGCGGGCGCGGTCCTGCTCGCCGACGAGGGGAAACCGGTCCCGGCCCTCGATGTTGTCGGCCAGTCGCCGCAGGGCGCGCTGGGAGGGCCGGTGCTCGCCGGAGAGGAAGCGGTCGATCGCGTCCTTCGGTGCGGGCGTCAGGCCGCTGCAGCGGAGGCGGTCCGCCAGTTCGTCGGCGGGGACTGCCTCGGTGAGGTCGGCACGGCCCAACAGGGGGAACTCGGCGCTGGGCGATTTCGGGGACACCATGGCGCGCAGGTGGCCGAGCAGTTCGGGTCCGGCGTTGTGCAGGAGGGCCACGCCCCGGGCCTGGACTCCGGCTCCGCCGACGGCCCAGTCCCTGAGGTAGTGGACGTAGCCGCCGACCTGTCGGGCGGGGTGCGGCAGGGTCCGCTGCCCGACCTCCAGCATTCCGGGTTCGCCGGGGGCGGGGACGGCCCACGTCCACTGCTTCAGCTCGACCGCCACCACCGTCAGCTCGGCGTTCGCGTCCTGGCCGACGACGGCCGCGTCGACGCGTTCGCCTGTCCCCGGCAGCGACAGCTCCAGCAGGACGTCGAGGTCTCCCAGGCCGGCTCGCTCCAGTGCTTCGAACAGCACCGGCCAGCTGCGTCGCCAGCTGTCGGCCTCCTCCGCGCCCGGCTTCGTCCCGTGCTGGGCACGGAAACGTACGGCACACGCGTCGACGAACTCCGGCCGGGCGATCTGGCGCAGCGCCTCGTCGATGGTCCCCCCGTATACGTACATGCCCGAATGAATACCACTGGCCGCCGACAGCGGGTAACCCCCGGCCAGCCGGAAGACGCCGGAGCACCTGGCCTGGGACCGGCGTCCCGAGGGCGGGGCATGTCCGGACCAGAGTCGCTTGGGTCGCTTCAGTAGCTCGACGGCTTCGGTCGCTGCCCGGAGGGCCTACGTCGTTCGCCGGGTCAGTCCCCACGGTGAATGCTCCCCGGCAGCAGTGACCGAGCGACTCAAGCGACCCAGAGCCGGAACTGCACGCACGACAGTTCGGTGCCGGAAGCCCGGCTCGGGCGCCGGCGCCGTACCAGGTCCCGGCCTCCGAACAGCGGCCCAGCGACTGAAGCGACCCAAGCGACCGAACCGGCAGCTTCACCTCGGAGCCGACACGCGCGACACGCCGGGACCTGAGCCCCGAGAGACTCAGTCGCTTTCAGTCGCTGGGCTTCAGTCGCTGGATAAAACCCCAGGTCAGAGGCTATACACTCACCCCAACAGCGACCGAAGCGACTCAAGGTCGGGTATATGAAGACATTCCCGTGTGCGTGTGCGCGTTATAGACCCGGGCTTCAGTCGCTTCAGTCGCTGTTGGTTGGGAAAATCGGCTCCGACCTGCGGAAACATCCGTAGACCGAAAACAGCGACTGAAGCGACTCGGTCGCTGCCCCAGGGTTCGGTCGCTCAGTTTCCCCCCAAGTCCCAGCAGTCCGGGCCCGTATGTGCTCGCTCGGCTAGGCTGTGTGAGCTATCTTCTGGACTTCAGTCGCTTCAGTCGCTGATCGAGCACCCGTCAGTACTCTGACCTGGCTTTTTGCCGTCAGCGACCGAACGAGCGACTCGAATCCGGGCAGCTACCGAGCTACCGAAGAAGCTGAGCAGCTACCGAACCAAAAGGGGAAGGGACCAGCGTGACGGCGCCGATGGCCGTGGGGAGCGACCGAACGGAGCGCCAGCCGGGCGCACTGGCCGTCGCGCGCTGGTGTGCCGCCCAGGGCTGGCCCGTCCATCCGCTGGCCCCGGGGCGCAAGACCCCGCCCGCGAACTGCCAGCCCTGTCAGGACTCCCCCCACTCCCCCACCGAGTGCCCGTGCCCCCGCGTCGGTCGCTGGTGCCACGGCTTCCACGCCGCCACCACCGACCAGGACGTCATCGGCGCCTGGTGGCGGGTCAACCCGGGCTTCGGCACCGGAGTCGCCTGCGGCCCGGCCGGCCTGGTGGTCATCGACGTCGACAGCCACCCCGCCGACGTCCCCGCCCGGGACCGGATCCTCCCCGGCATCCCGATCCACGACAGCGTCGACCTCGAAGGCCTGGAGAACGGCTACCACACGCTCGCCCTGCTCGCCGCCCTGCGCAAGGCCCCCGACCCGTCCCAGGACACGGGAACCCTGCGCGTACGCACCCCCTCCGGCGGACTGCACATCTGGTACCGCGACGAGGCCAACCACCGCTTCACGTGCTCCACCGGCTCCTCCCCCGGGCGGGCCCTGGCCTGGCAGGTCGACGTCCGCGCCCACGGCGGCTACATCGTCGCCCCCAGCACCGTCACCACCGGCGGCACCTACACCCCCCTGCCCGGTGCCACCACCCCCGCCCTGCTCCCCCAGTGGCTGGCCGAGGAACTCATCCGCACCGGGCACCTCAAGGACCGACCGGGCCAGCCGACCGCGCCCCAGCCCGCCGTGCCCGACCGCGCCCGCCAGGCCGTGGTCGCCGCTGGCGGCGGCAGGCGCGGCGCCGAGAAGGTCCTCGACACCGTCCTCCAGGACGTCACCGACTGCGCCACCACCCCCGAGGGCGCCGGCTTCACCGGCAAACTCAACCGTGCCGCCTACACCGTCGGCGGCCTCGTCTCCGCCGGACACCTCACCCATGCCGCCGCCGAGCGACTGCTCGCCGACGCCGCCCGTGCCGCCCGCCCCTCCCAGGACAGGCAGAACTCCGCCGTCATCCGCTCGGGCCTCGCCGCCGGATCCCGGCAGCCCCTGCACATCGGGAAGGCGCGAGGATGAGCGACAGCACCCGCAAGAGGACGGTCTTCGATCCCGTGGCCGCTGCCCAGCAGATCCTGGAGTACCCGCCGGTCCCCGGGCCCTCACAGGCCCCCTGGCACGGCACCGCGGTCCAGGAGAGCCTTCTCGACACGCCCGCCCCCGCTGCGGAGCCGCAGGCGCCCGCCGAGCCCTTCCAGAAGGCCCAGGCGGGCGAGCGGTGGCCGGACCAGGCCCCGGCAGGCCCCCAGGCGAGCCCGCACGGCCTCCTGCCCGACTCCCTGTCCGACCGCGGCAACGCCAAGCTCTTCGTCCACCTCTACGGACGCGACTACCGCCACGTCCCCGGCATCGGCTGGTACCGCTGGGCCACCCACCGCTGGCAGCTCGACGAGGACGACACCGTCCTGTGGGCCGCCGGCGAGATGGCCGAGAGCGTCGCCACCCACGACCCCCGCGGCGTGTACACCAACGCCGACCTGCGCCGCCACCGCCGCCGGGCGCTGTCCACCTCGGGCATGAACGCCATGCTCGCGCAGGCCAAGTCCGCCCCCGGCATGGTCCTCAACGCCTCCCTCCTGGACGCCGACGCCTACGCGCTGTGCACCCCCGGCGGCGTCGTCGACCTGCGCACCGGGGCCATCGCCCCGCCGGACCCCAAGGTCCACCACCACTCCCGCTCCACCACCCTGGCCCCCGCCCGGATGCCCACGCCCCGCTGGGACCGCTTCCTCACCGACACCTTCGGCGACGACAAGGAAGGCCGGCAGACCCGCGACTTCCTGCACCTGCTGCTCGGCTACTCGATCAGCGGCGACGTCGGCGCCCAGGTCATGCCCTTCCTCTACGGCCAGGGCAAGAACGGCAAGTCCGTCCTTCTGGACGTCATGATCCAGCTGCTCGGCGACTACGCCGACGCGGCCCCGCCCGGCTTCCTGATGGCCAAGACCTTCGACGGCCACCCCACCGACCTCGCCGAACTGCACGGCCGGCGCATCATCGTCTGCTCCGAACTCAAGCCCGGGGACCGCTTCGACGAGGCCAGGGTCAAGCTCCTCACCGGCGGTGACAAGATCAAGGCCCGCCGGATGCGCCAGGACTTCTTCTCCTTCGAGCCCACCCACAAGCTCTGGCTGCTCGGCAACCACCGCCCCGAGGTCGGCACCGGCGGCTTCGCCTTCTGGCGCCGCATGCGCCTCATCCCCTTCGAACGGGTCGTCCCCGAGGAGCGCAAGATCGACAACCTGGCCCACGTCCTCGTCGCCGAGGAGGGCCCGGGTATCCTCGCCTGGCTCATCGACGGCGCCCGCCGCTACTTCGCCGGTGAGAAGGACCTGGCCGGCCCCCAGGCCGTCCAGACCGCCACCACCGCCTACGCGGAGACCGAGGACCACGTCGGCCGCTTCCTCAAGGAGGCCTGCATCACCGGGGAGGGCATGCGTGCCGAACAGTCCCAGCTCTTCGGCGCCTACACCCGTTGGTGCGGCTTCGAGGGGGCCAATCCCGTATCCGGCCGCGCGTTCGCCGCACGAGTCCGCGAGACACTGGGTATGACCTCTCCCAAGGAGATGGTCCTGTCCAACAGCCGCAAGTACTACCCGGGCATCGGCCTGATCACCGACGACACAGAGGAGCAGAAGGCGTGAGCGCGCTGATCGACCCGGCCGAGCTCGCCCACGAAACCGACCTCGTCTGGCTCGAGGACACCACCGACCTCGACTACGTCCGCCAGTCGCTGGACCGTCTCACCACACGGCGGGGCCGCCCGGCCTACCACCGCGACGGCCGCATGGTCGGCTACGCGATCCTCGGCCCCGACGCCAAGTCCTCCAGGGCCTCCGGCACCTTCCGCCGCCGCGTCTTCTGGCTGCTCCCCCACGACCGGGACCAGGACCCGGACGGCCTCTACACCACCGGCGCCCCCTCCGAGGCCGTGGACCCGCGCACCGTCGCCCCCGGCGTCAAGGGCTACAAGACCGAGCGCTCCGAGGGCGGGCCGGCCTCCCCGGCGATGCTCGAACTGGGGATAACGCTGCCGAAGGCCTGACCACCCCTTCCTTGACGAAAGGCGGTGGGGTGCGACCCGGAACTCGGGTCGCACCCCACCGCCTTCGTGGTCTCGGTCGCTGCGTGGGTGGTCGCTTCTGAAGAGCCCGCCGGCCCGACAGGAGCCCCTCCAGGAACCTCTGAGCTCGGTCGACGGCCACAGTCGCTGGCGCCACAGTCGCTGCCGCATCCGTTGCGGCGGTTTCCCCGCGCAGCCGCTCGACCTCGAGCTCCCACGTCATCGGCCGCGCCTGCAGGCCGTCCAGCCCGCTCTTCCTCCCCATTTCCCAGGCCTCCCGGCCGCTCGCGTTCCTCCGATGCGCCCCTCCGACTCGACAGAGAGCCCTCCCCGGTCCTCGAGGACTTCTCCGAAGCGGCACCGAACAGCGACTGAAGCGACTCACCTCCGTCCTTACTCCGCAGAACCGATCCCACGCTCGAACCGCGTCTCCCCGGCCAGGACACGGTCCGCCTGCGCCACCACCCGATGGAAGCGACCGAGTACCTCAGTCGGAAGGGGTGGCTGCCAGGATGCAGCGACTGAGGAGCGCACGGCCGTGGAAAGCGGAGTGCAGGACGACGGCCAGCTCTGTTGATAGCGCTATCTGTGAATCTGGCTCTGACCGGAGTTCCGTGAATCCCGGGTCAGCGGCCTGCATGCAGGACGTTTCCTTACGGGATGACCTTCTGCTGGCTCTCCGCTCGATCGAGGATGTGCTGTTTCCCGGACGGACGGTATCGGGGTACGAGCTCACCGTCCCCGACAGTGACGGCAGCACGTTGTCGGCCACGCATCCGCGGGCGGTCGGCCGTGGTGCCCGGATCGTCGACGAGGTGCACTGGGACGGCCTGCCCGACGCCGGACCCGGCCGACCACCACCGGCGATCCTGTCCTGGTCCGCCCCAGGCAGGAAGCGCCGGAAAGGTAGCCGGCCCGCTGCGGACCCTGCTGAGTCGCGCCGCCGTCGCCCAGGTCGAGGTCGGCCGGCGGCCGCTGTCGGTCTATGACCAGCTCACCGGCACCCGTACCTTCACCAGTGCCATCCCCCAGACACGGACTCCGTAGAACGAGCTGGTCACCAAGCGCATCCGCACCACCGCCGCCAAGCTCGGCCTCCCCCACCTCGCCACGGAGCCGGACTCCTTCACCCGCCGGGCCGACGCCACCACGCTCGGATACCTCAGCGGCGATCCTCGACCGGCTCCTTCACCACTGCGACGTCATCTCGATCAACGGCCCGAGCTACCCGCTGAAGAACCGGCTCGCTGCCGACGGCGGCGGCGCAGTCCTGCAGGTCGTCCGCTACTTCAACGACACCGACCACGACGAATCGCCCAGCCACCCGGACGCTCCCTACGCCCCCAACCTCTTCGGCTGGCATCTCGACCGTGATGTCCTGGACTTCCTTGCCGCAGTCGACGCCGAGCTCGACGTGGACGAGTACGACATGACCCCGGGCGAGGGCACCATCTGAGCACGCGACCTCGTACATGCCGGGGCACAGGAGTCAGTACCCCGACAGACGGAGACCTCGTCGTCCCCGATGGCCTTCGCGAGCTGCACGTCGACACGGCAGCTCTGGCTGCGTAGGTGACCTGGCTCGGGCACGAGTTCTGTGGTGGTTGACACTGAGTGATGGCGAGGCGGTAGGAGTCGGTGCCGGTCTCGATGATGTTGCCGCCGAAGTCGATGGCTGCGGCTCGCTGACCTCACCGCGGACCATCCGCAGGACGCAGACCTCGTTCTCGTACGCGGGGTCCTCCTCGTCGCGCACGTGCAGCAGGCCGTACGAAGGGACTCGCGGATCTCGCCGATCCGTCGCTGGATGACCTCCGCGATCCTTAGCAGGCGGCCGTCTCAAGACGGATGTCGCCGTCGTCGGCGGTCTCCAGAACGTTGATCCACCCGTGGTACTCGAACATGAGGCGGCAGCCTCCGGACCCGGGACTCCCGCCGCCGGTGACGCAGCCGAGCTTGCAGGAACGGCGTGAAGGAACCCGGTCGAAAGCCGAACTGATCGAGTGCCCGGGAAGCTAGGCGCTCCAGAACGCCTCGGTCCCGCTGCCGACCTCGAAGTGCCACGAGCCCTCGTCAGGCTCCTCGATTTTCCGCGGAAAATTCCTGATCCCCTCAGCGGCAGGGCTCGAAAGCCGGTCACCCGCCGAAATCCGGTGGAGTCGCGTACCCGGCCGAGGTTCGATGTCCCTGTTCTCCAGGTCGGTCGCTTCGCGCGGTCTCCTGAAGACTTCCGACCCCGCCGACCCGCCTCGGAGGCCGAACCAGATGACCGACCAGATCCACGACAAGACGGCGAAGCGGTACGTCTACCTCGACCCGGACGGGTGCGGAGGAGGCTGGATGTTCGTCATCGTGGCTGCGCCCACCGGGGTCGTCTACCAGAGCCAGTGCGGCGGTTACGCCTGCGCTCAGTACGAGCAGGAGGGCTACCTCGTCCCGCTCTACGGAGCGGACCTGGACGAGGACCTGAACGCGATCTTCGTCGGCGAGCTGAAAGGCTGGGGTATGCGAGGGCAGGAGTGGCAGGCCGGGGTGCTCGACCGCTTGCGGACCGCCGTCGATGCTCTGGGGATCTACGGCTCCGGTCGTCACGACGTCTCCGGTCCACCGTCGCTGGTTCTCGACGAGTCCAGGCTCTCTGAGGCGGCCGAGGCGTGGATCCCGGTCATCACGCCTGACGGTCCCGGGGTACTGGTCTGGGAGAATTCCGACTGAGGTTGTCTCGCGACCACGTTCGTGCGCATGCCCGGATGTCCCGAGCAGCCGAGGCGGCAGTCCGCCGGCCACGTGGGCCGAGGATGCGTAAGCGGGCGATATCGATGATCGCTCAGTGGACGCAGTACCCCTGCATCGCCCACACAGCACGACACACAGCCCTGCCCGCTTCGTGGCCCCGGATTTTCCGCGGAAAATCCGGGGCCACGAAGCGGCATGCGGCATTCAGCACTGCCAACCCAAAGCCAGCGGCGATAGCCGTGAGGGCCTTCCCCTCGAGCCTGCACACATCGAACCAGGCACCGACTCCGCGTCGCTCTGCGGCTGGGTCTGCCCGGCCCATCGAGGTCCGCACCTCCCGGCCTGAGTGGTCGCTGTACTGGGTTGGACCCACCGACACAGCCCCTCCGTACGGGACCTGCCTCACCAGCGACCACTCCCCCGCAACGTTGACGGCCCCCTCCCCGAGCCTCTGAATTTTCCGCGGAAAATTCCGGGACGCGACCGTCGCGACCACCGGCCCGGTGGACAGCCCCCACCAGAGCAACCGGCCAGCAAGCATGACTCCGGGACAACCTGACCTGCCGGCAGGACCGCCATCCGGGAGCGTCGGACTCAGAGGCTGAGGCTGTCGGAGATCTTGGTGCCTGCGCCTGCGCCTGTGCCTGCGCCTGTGTCTGTGTCTGTGTCTGTGTCTGAGTCGCTGCCGAGCTTCGGCCCTACCCGGGGCCACTCGGATGTCGAGGCGTGGAGGGCCATCGTGGACGTTGCCGGGCTGCTGCTGTCGGAGGACAAGCAGTTCGTCGCCGCGTACGGCTCTGGCGTGGTCGGGGCCCTGGAGATCCCGGGTCTGCCCTTCGTGCGCGTGGTGACCTCACATCGGAGGCCTGACCGGCGGTGCGGGATCCTGTTCCAGTGGCGGTGACCGCCAGGGCGATCAGTCTCCTCGGGCCCCGGGAACGACCAGTCAGCCTGCAGGGTGGGTTGTCCGAGCCACTCCCTACGATCCCCCGGTGACCGACGACGAGACCATCGAGGCCTGCCGAAGGATCGCCCGGGACTGGGACGTTCCCCCACCCGCACCGCCAGAGGCGGTCGTCAAGGCGGAACGCGTCATCGGCTTCGAGTTCCCCCCGCTTCTTCGGCGCCTCTACACCGAGGTTTCCAACGGCGGCTTCGGACCCGCCGACGGCGTGCTGTCGGTCGACGTCGGGCAGTGCCACGAGCACATCACGGAAGCCTATGCGTACGGACCGGATCCGACCGGGGGAGTACCAGCCGGAGTGGTCCCGCTCTACGACTGGGCTGCACGATGTGGTCGATGGTCGACTTCCGCGACGCGGATGGCGTGATGTGGTCCCCGCGGTCGAGCGACTGCCTCGCAGCGTTCATCGATCTACTGGCCGCCAAGGAGCAGCGCCACTGGGGCGCCGGCCTGGGCGACTTCATCGACGACTTCTACCGCCTCTCCTGTTCACACTGCGATGCCGAGGTGACGATCGCCATCGGCGACTACGGGCGCTACTCGGCGATCAGGGACTGGCACCTCGGGGACGTCGATCGATGCGACCTGCAGCCGGCGTCCCCCGAGCACCTCTCGGGGATCGGGCGATGGATGGATGAGACTGCTGTCCGGGACGGCCAGGCGGCCCTCGCCGACGGCATCACCTGTCTCTTCGGCACCTGCGAATGCCCTCGCTGTGCCAGCGTGTTCAACATCGCGGACGAGTGCACCTTCGCGCCCGGGCCGGTAGATCACGGGCCTCGGCGCGGCGACGTCTCGGGGGAGCCATGACAGGTGGGGATCAGCTAACCGGAGCAGGCTCCTGTTCCGACGCCGAGCCGACGCTGTCGGCGGCGGCTCGGCGTCGGCGGCGTCCCCTGGGGGTCGGACTCACCCGCACTGCGAGGGTCTGCCCGTCCGTCGTCCCGCCCGGGGGAGCGCTCCTTCGGTCGGCCGATTTTCCGCGGAAAATTCTGAGCCGGGGGAGTGGGGGAGTCGTGGCCGGTGGCGCCTGTGTTCACCCTCTACCGATGCAGTGGCCCGGTACTGCAGACAGCATCACCCCCCACTGGTGACGGCCACGGGACGCGCACACCGGGCTTCCGTCACCGCCGTCCCGCTGGCATCGGCGGCTGGGATGTCAGTGCCATCGGAGATGCTCGGTGATTGCAGTCGCCGAACCAGGGGGTCCCCAGTTGCCGATCCGTATCGCCAGCCGTCGCCGTTCGATGGCCTCACTCACTGCGGCCTTCCCCGGCGCCGAGGTCATCGATGTCACCTCCAAGGCACCTGAGCCGTGGGTGCGGTTGAGCCCGTTCTACCCGCACGGAGACATCCCGATCCCCTACAGCGACGGGGAGACCAGTCAGTCCGTCGAGGGGATCTGGCAAGCCCTCAAGGTCTTCCAGGACTCCGACGTCGATCCCGCGAAGCTCCGGATCACCACGATGAAGGGCTTGAAGCGGACGGTCCGCCGGCACGGCCCCGTCCTGGGCCACCGGGCCGGTCTGGACAGCGACCGGCTGCTGCCCTACGAAGAGGCCCGGCGCAGGATCTACCTGCCCTCCTATCGGTGGATCCTCGAGCACCCCGTCGCCGATCTGGTCGAACGGCTCAGGGAGAAGGAGGACGTCGTCCTCCTGGACTACACCACCAACGGGGACGTCACCGATCCTGCGAGCCCGCTCTCCCACGCCGCGCTGATCCAGCTCCACCTCGAGGGGCGCTGGCCCGATGAGGGCGACGAGGTCGGGGCCTCCACCCGGACCACGGGCCGGACGCTATGACCGGACCAGTGACGGAGGCACTGGGTGGGCGGTGGGCTCTGTGGGCGCTCGGCCATGGACGAGGGATGGTGGCCCGCTGAATTTTCCGCGGACAATCCCGGAGGGACGTCGGGCAGCCGGGGCCGGGCCACGATCGGCCGCACCGGGCCGACTGGTCGGCCTCGCCACAACGAGTCGGGCGCGGTGCCTGACACCGCAGGGTGAAAGAGCGTCGCAGCACTGGTTGCCGGGAGCTTCCGGTTCCTGCGGCACCGGCGCTCGGCCGTCTCGAATTTTCCGCGGAAAATCCCGGGCACAGAACGGAGCCGTTGCCGATCCGTCGGCCGCCGAGCGACGGCCCAGGCTACTGATGCCCCCTTAGGGTGCGCAGCGACCTCGACGACCGCTGTCGCTCCGGCTGACGGGTGGGAGGAGTTCCATTGACCAGGCTCGGATTTTCCGCGGAAAATCCCGGGAGCCCCGTCGGCTTCGACGGCTCGGAGTGAGCCTGGCCGCGCTGTCCCCGCAGTAGCCGAACGAGACCATCCGCGCCGGACAGGTCCGGTGCTCCGCTGCCAGTACCCGCCAGGCCCCTCCAGCGCGATACGGAACGTGGTTGGACGCGATCGGTGGGGGCGAGCGCGTGGACGACGAGCACCCGGGCGGCGGGTGGGTGCCCGATGCCCGGCCCTACGGCACGATCCGGGCCCGCGAAGGGCGACGGATGGTGAGCGGATCGACCTGCCCGCCGATTTTCCGCGGAAAATTCCCGTCCTCGCTCCATACAGGGCTCAGTGGGCTCCTGGCACGGGATACACCTTGCGGCTCAGACGTCACGGCCCCAGCGATCGCCGGCGAACCGGGACAGCGCGAGCTCCAGGGCGGGCGGCATCACCTCGGTGGAGCCCAGCTCCCAGACCCGGACCCAGCCTCGCGCGTCGGTGAGGTGGCGCGGAGTGACAAGTCCGGTCACCGGCCTCATCACCAGGCAGTAGGAGACGTTCACACTGGGCGCGCCGTCCTCCGCGTTTCGACTGCTCCGGATCCGGCGAACCCGGACCTCCGTCACCTGGTCCCAACGCAGCCGCAGTCGGCGGCCGCCGTTGAGCTGCACGCCCTCGCTGTCGACGCGCAGCCGCGTCGAGACCACCCGCAACGCCAGTCCTCCCAGGACGAGAACGCTGAGCAGAACCAGTGCCAGAGGCCACCAGCGCAACAGCAGGAGCAGGCTCTGGTGCAGATCGGCACGGAAGCCGGGGCCCGAGGTCATCGGGGAGACCACCAGAAGGAAGACGGCGGTCAGCGCCGACAGGTCGAACGTGAGTGCCCGCAGGGCCCTGACGGTGCTCACACTGCTCCGGAGTACCACCGCGGGCGGCGCTTCGGAGCTGTCGGCCGTCCCGTCCGTCGTCACACCTGCGAGCCGGTCCCTGAGTGCCGCGTGCCGGAACTGGTAGACCGTGCCGACCCGCCGGAATACGCCCAGCCGGCGCCCCTCCTCGAGGAAGCCCAGAACGTCCAGTGGCAGACGACTCCGTCCTGCCAGGATGAGACGTGTGGCGTACCAGCGGCTCCATCGGCTGAGAGCCATCAGCACTGCGGCCGAGCACGACCAGGCGATGGCGAGCCCGCCGACGATGAGCAGCGGATCACCGCAGAGCCAGTGGAAGAACGCCAGGGACGTCCCTGCGACTGCTGGAGCGACGACCATGGATTCGATCAAGGCGATCCTGCGTTCGCCCCGCAGTAGCTGTGCCGGCCGAGCCGCCAGATCGACCTCGGACGAGCGAGTGAGCAGCACACCGGACAGCAGGGGAAGGACGAAGACACACAGGTACGCCGGGGTGCTTCCGGGCAGCGACACACTGACGGTCACCGTGGCGAGGGCGGCCGCTGTCAGGATCAACGGTCCGCTGCTTCCGGGCGCCGACCGCCGCGGGCGATCGTCGAAGCCGGTGAACAGGTGTCTCGTCACTACTCTTCCGAACGCCGTGGTGATGATGGCGGCCGAGGCGACGGCACCGAGTGCTTGGCCCACTCCCGCGATTCCGAGCCCGGCCCGTGGGGGAGAGGCACCGAGGAAGGCGGCGAGTCCTGCGAACGCGTAGCTCGTCGACGTGCCGCAGACGGCTGCGGCGACGATGACGACGACGCCCCAGACACCCGGTTCGGTCAGCAGGCTCCGCAGCTGCCACCACGCGATGGTGTGGGTACGTCGGCGGTGGAGTTCGGTCGCGAGGTAGCTGCAGTACACGGGCGCCCGGGAGGCATTCCAGCGTCGCACCGGCCCGGGGAGATGGGAGGGCCGTGGTCCCTGCGCGCAGACGGCGGGGATCAACCCGTCCAGGAGGTGGCCCTTGACGTCGGCCTGCGTGGGCAGCCGTTCCGTGTCGAGCAGCTCATGTGGGTCGGCCTCCTGCGGTGTGCGTAGACCGCCGCCGCGAGCCCGAGCATCAGGGGCGAGGAAAGGCCCTGGGCGACTGGGCCCTCGGGATCGTTCTCCAGCGCCTCGAAGACCGGCTGCCAAAATCCGAGGCGTTCCTGATCGCAGGGCTGGGCCAGGTAGCTCCTGCCGGTCCCGGGCGGGACCGGCAGGATACGCAGAACCGGAACGCGCTTCAGGAGAGGAGCCTCCTTGACGGCATCCTGGTAGGCCTCCGGCCTGGAGGTCAGAACCAGCTTCTCTCCGGTCTCGAACAACAGGTTCAGGGCCTTCGCGGCCTCCTTGTGGGTGAGCGGCAGCAGCTCGTCGAGACCGTCCAGGACCGGAACGATCCGGCGCTTGCGCACCAGCGACGTCACCACGTCCTGAGCGAGACCTTTGACGTGCTCTTCGTAGTCCTCGCACACCCGCGTGATGACCCAGTCCCAGAAGTTCACCTCCGGGTCCCAGTCCGCCAGCGACAGGATGACGGGAACATCCTCCCCGGAGTGCCGCTTCCCCTCCTCCAGCAGTCCGAGCACGAGCAGGACGGCGATGGAGGACTTGCCCGCCCCGGGCGGCCCGGTGATCACCAGTTGGTGGGGCGAGAGCGCCTTGGCACGCTCGACCAGACCGTCGAGCCCGACCGAATCAGCCTGCATCGCGCCTGGCCGACCTTCGTAGCCCTGCTCCAGCTCCCACGGAAGCGCATCGGAACATGCCCCCGCAGGCCGCGGACGTTGGCCTCATCCCGCCACTGGGCCTGGACCACGCTGGCCAGCCCGTCCAACACATCGCTCTCGGCCTCGGCGGCGGCAGAGCGTGCGGGGGAGGAGGAGCCCATGTAGATGTCGCGGGCGTTCCCTGTCTGGATCAGGTTCCGGATCGAACCCACGCTGTTGTTGTGTACCTCTCCAGTCATCTCGACATGCTGTCAGGCTGACGGGCAGAGGAGAGGGCCTTCCGGCGGGACTGGGGAGTGGGCTCCCCTCGGCTTCAGAGGGTTGGTGGAAGCTCAACCTCCGTGTTGCGAAGGTTCCCGTTCAAGGTGTTGAACATAAATGACATGACTAAACAGCTTCTATAGGTCAGAGGGCTGATCCCGTGCCCGCTCGCTCACGGACGTCCCGGCGCCGTCATCGCGCGGCCAGTCTCGACTGCGATGATTCAACTCGACAGCAAAGTTGACGCGAATGACCTTGGCACGTCCTGCCGCGCGCTCGGTCTCCCACGCGTGCCATGGGTACCCCGGCTGGCCGAGATCATGACGCTCGGCGACACCTGTGGGCACGGGGGGAGGTTTCGTGACCTGGAGCGATGCGGGTGATTTGCCTTTTCTTTGCATATTTGGTGCGCCGCCGGGGTTGAATCCGGACGGTGCGTCACGTCGTCACAAGGCAAGGCCTTGCTGACACGGCGCTAGGCGCGGGTCCGCTCCTCGAGGCGGCTGCCTTGCGGCAGGGTGACGCTCAGGATGTCGCCCGGGGCGTCCAGTTCGATGCGGTGCCAGCGCCCGCGTGGCACGATGACCGCCTTTCCGGCCGCCAGTTCGACTTCCTCCTGCTCCCCGCCCGCCTGCAGGGGCCGGAAGCAGAGGCGTATCCGGCCGGTGAGGCAGGAGACGACCTCGTCCGCGTGGGGATGGATTTCCCAGTGGTCGGCGTGGAGGTCGGCGTCGGTGGCGACGTGGAACGCCATCACCTGCCAGCCATCCCGCTCGGGGTCGAAGGTCGGCTGCTCGGCGCGCACCTGGCCGTCGGGGCGAAGGTGCAGAAAGGACTCGAAGAGATCGATCGTGGTGATGGTCATGTCGGTATCCCCTTCGCTCGGTTGACGTTCGTCCCTGGTCTGTGGCCGTCTCATTCAGGCCAGGGCGCGGCGCAGGACTGCGGCGAGCTCGTCGATCTGCCGCCGGGACACTTCGGCGGATACCGCCGCCTGTGACCCGTGGAAGGTGCCGGCCCACTGGTGCAGGTCGACGGGTACGCCGGCCTGCATGAGCCGCAGCGCGTAGGCGATGGCCTCGTCGCGGTTCGGGTCGAACTGCGCGGTGGCGATGTGGGCGGCCGGCAGACCGGACAGGTCGGTGGCCCGTGCCGGGGCGGCGTACGGTGAGACGGACGCCGCGTCCTGACTTGGGCCCAGGTAGTGCCGCCACGATGCGGAGACCTTCTCCCGTGTCATGAACGGAGTTGCGGTGAAGTGCCTTGCCGACCACATCTGCTGACGGTCGTCGAGCGCGGGCTGGTTGAGTAGCTGGAAGCGGATCGAGGGCCCCTGCCGGTCGCGTGCCCGTAGTGCGGCGGCGGCCGCGAGGGTCGCGCCGGCGCCGTGGCCGCCGATGGCGATCCGCGCCGGGTCGACGCCGAGTTCGCAGGCGTGGCCTGCCGCCCAGGCCAGCGCGGCGTAGGTGTCGTCGAGGGCGGCCGGATAGGGGTGCTCGGGGGCTCGGCGGTAGCCCACCGAGATCACCACGGCGCCGGATCCGTGGGCGACCCGGACGGCCCAGGGGTGCTCGGTGTCCAGATCTCCCATGACGAATCCGCCGCCGTGCAGCCACAGGATCGCGCCGTGGGCCTCTTGCGGGCGGTAGATCCGCACCGGCACCTGCGGGTCGGCGTCCACCGTGCGCTCTTCGATCTCCAAGCCGATGGTGTCGGGGGCGGGCGCGGCGGCGGCCAGCTGGGCGAGGCTGTTGCGCGCGGCAACGGGATCGCTCAAATCGGCCCGGGGGAACGCCGGGACGGCGGCTTTCAGCTCGGGATCCAGGCCGGTCAGCGGCGGACTCGCCATTTCGGCGAGACCGTTGGTCAATCGGGTGCGGCTGTCGGGCGGATTGCTCATGACGACCTTCCCTGAAGAGGCTGAACCAAAGAGGAAGTGAACGATGTTCACAGTGAACGATGTTCACGGTGAACGCTGTTCACGCTAGGGATAGGGTGGACCCCTGTCAAGCCGAGGGCGGGCCACCGGGCATCGGCGGCCGCCCATGAGAAGAAGGGAGCGTGCGCATGCTGCTGCGCCGGCCCAACGTTGTGACCGGGGCCCTCGACCTCCTCGACGCCGAGGGGCTCGACGGCCTGACCATGCGCAGGCTCGGCGTCGCGCTCGACGTCCAAGCCGGCGCGCTCTACCGCCACTTCCCCAACAAGGACGCACTGCTGGACGCGATGGCCGACCAACTGCTGGAAGGGGTCGGCGCGCCGCTGCCATCCGACCTGTCCTGGCCCGATCAGCTGGAGCTTCTGGGTGAACGGCTGCACACGGCGCTGCTGAGCCGCCGCGACGGCGCCCGGGTGGTCTCCGGAACCTTCGCCCCCGGACCGCACACGATGGCCGCGAGCCGCCGCGCGGCGCAGGTGCTCACCGAGGCCGGATTCCCGCCGAATCGCGCCTGGGAGCACACCTTCGCGGTGTTCTACTTCATCCTCGGCCACACCATCGAGGAACAGGCCCAGTCCCGCATGCCGACCGGCGACAACTGGACGGCACGTCTGGCGGCCGCCGGGCTGGACACCGACGACCCGCTCGCAATGGGACTGAAGACACTGGCCGCCACCAACCCCAGCGAGCGGTTCTCCAACGGCCTGCGCGTCTTCCTCGCAGGGATCCAGCAGCACGCACCCGAGGCCGTGGTCGGCCCGAACGAGGCAGCGACCACCCGCGATTCCTGATCTCCTTCTCAACAGGGCAAAGGGTCTCTGATGCGGCTAGGAGCTGTTCAGGGTTCGGATCTTGCAGTGACTCAGTTCCGGGCTGGTGTCTCTGGTAGAACTCGGGGTCGTGGCGCGTTTTGACGTGACGGATGCCGAGTGGGCCTTGATCGAACCGCATGTGCCGGTGGCGGCTACCGGGCCGCTGCCGCGGCGGGTCCGGGAGCAGTTCAACGGGGTGCTGTGGCGGTTTCGTACCGGCAGCGGCTGGCGGGACGTCCCCGAGCGGTACGGAGCCTGGACGACGGTCTACTCCCGCTTCCGCAGCTGGGTGGCTAGCGGGTTCTTCCAGCTCCTGATGGACGAGTTGATCGCGGAGGCCGCCTCGCGCGGGAAGGTCGGGCTCACGCTGGTCAGCGTGGACTCCACGATCGTGCGGGCTCACCACG